>NZ_RBZY01000079.1 GCF_004022425.1 Microbacterium enclense
GCTGCGTTCTCGCGACTCGGGGCCCCCGCGTGGAACCCCAACGTGCTCGCCTTCGCGCGCCGCGACCACCACGGCAACACCGTCACCGTGGTGTGCAACTTCTCGGGTGTGCCGCTCAGCGACTTCCCGCTCGACCTCCCGGAGGCCGGAACCTGGACCGAGGTCCTCAACAGCGACGCCGAAGCCTTCGGCGGATCGGGCCAGGGGAACCTGGGTGCGGTCACCACCGACGCCCGGGGGAGTGCCGTGCTGACCGTCCCCCCGCTCGGCGTCCTCTGGCTGCACCACCGCGCCGGCTGATCCGCGAACGAGAGATGGCCCCGTCCTCGGACGGGGCCATCTCTCGTGAAATCAGAAGAGCAGGGATGCCAGACGCGAACGCGCCCGGATGACGCGGGCGTCTTCGTCACCGACGAGTCCGAAGAGTTCGAGCAGACGCTCGCGCACCGGCGCGCGCTCGTCCGACGGCAGCGCGCCGAACAGGTCGAGCAGGCGGGCGAACGCATCGTCGATGTGTCCGCCGGCGATGTCGAGGTCGGCCACGACGAACTGCGCCTCGATGTCGGTGGGGCCGGCGGCCGCCGCGGCGCGAGCCGCCTGCAGATCGACGCCCTGGACACGGTCGAGGAGGCGGACCTGCCCGAGCCCTGCGCGCGCGTCGGCGTCACGCGGATTCTCGACGAGGGCCCGCTCGTAAGCGGCGATGGCGCGGGGGTAGTCCCCCTCTTCGATGGCCGCGAACGCCTCCGCGTGCAGCGGCGGGAGGGGCTGTTCGGCCGGTTCTTCCGTCGGGGGCTCGGAACCCTCTACGGGCACCGTTCCGGTGACGCCGTGCTGAGCGGCGAGCTGCAGCAACTGCGCGAAGACCTCGCGGACCTGTTGTTCGGGGACGGCACCGGTGAACAGCGGAACGGGCTGCCCCGCGACGAGCGCGACGACCATCGGGATCGACTGCGCACGGAAGCCCTGAGCGAGCTGCGGGTTGGCGTCGACGTCGACCTTCGCGAGGACGACCTTGCCGGCGAGCTCGGTCACGACCTTCTCGAGGACGGGGCTCAGCTGTTTGCACGGACCGCACCACTCCGCCCACAGGTCGACCACGACCGGGACGCTGCGCGACAACTCCAACAACTGCCCGAACGAGGCGTCCGTGACATCGAAGACGAGCGACGGTGCGGGGGCGCCCTGTCCCGTAGAAGCCGCACCTTCCGCGGGGGCCGCGGGCGGCTGCGGGCGGTTGCGTAGCGACGACAGGTCGACCGCTCCGCGCAGGACGGAACCGGGGGTGGGAGTGCTCACGGGGACACCTTCGCTTCGAGGAGGCTGGAACGGTAGCCCAGCAGCCGGATCTTGTCGTCCGATCCCTGGCTGGGCACGTAGAAGAAGATCTGATCGGTGTAGGTCGTGGTGAAGCCGGTGGCCGACTGGTCGACCCCGGTCAGGGCCTTCACCGCGGGATTGTTGTCGAGCTTGATGACGGCATCCGCATTCGTCGGCTTCGCCGTATCGCTCTCGTGGACGTTGACCGCGACGATCGCGCCGGTGTCGAGGGTCGCGAGGGCGATGGGCTCGGCCGGGCCGGCCGACGCGGAGAAGCTGATCTCGGCGGTGCCTTGGCCGGTCTGGTTCAGCTCGTCGGTGCGGGCCCGCTTGTTGTCCTCGATCGCCGGCAGGAGCAGATCGTTCGCCGTGTCGAAGGCGGCCCACGATGCGCTGTTCTGCCCGTTGTTGATGAGGTCGGCGTAGGCCGCCGCCACCTCGTCGGGCGGCATGACGAGGAACGACGAGTCCGGCGGGACCTGGGTCGCGCCGACGTAGGGGGCTGCCAGCTCCGGGAGATTGGTGGATGCCTCGAGGTTGCCGACATAGGACACGCGGTACTCGGACCACGGGTCTTCCTGCGTCATCATCATGATCGAGGTCGTCGGGGCGGCGGAATCGCCCGACTCGACGACCGTCATCACCGTGCGCGGCCAGGTTCCGGTCGTCTGCGGGAGGATGATCTGCACCGGCTCCGCGGGAATCGCGGGCAGCGCGGGGCGATCGGGCAGCGCGGCGCGCAGGGCGTAGTTGGTCTGGCGTTCCGCCAAGGCCGGCCCGGCGAGCCGGGTTGCGGCGGCGGTGGCGTCCAGGGTCGAGTCCGCCTCCGCGACGGTGGTCGCGATCTTCGACACGATGCGCTCGGCCTGGTTCTCGGTGACCGCGGGCGGGAACTGTCCTTCGGGCACGATGACGGTGGGGCTGGGGCTCGGGCTCCCACTGGCGGCGAACTGCGGCCACGCGTCGGCGGAGCAGCCTGCGAACAACGCCATCGAGACACCCAGGGCGGGAACGGCGAACAGCGCGCGGCGGCCGCGTCCGACCGCACCGCGACTGCGGCGTGCGGGGCTCGAACTGATGACGCCCTTCTCGGCGGCATCGGCATCGGCGATGGAGATCGGTTCGGTGACGGGAAGCGGGAGTCCCTTACGGCGCGGACGACGAGAGCGGCGTACGTGGCGGATGCCGAGGACGTACAGCACGATGCCGGCCAGCAGGGCGATCGCTCCCCCGGCGATCAGGGGACCCGCCCACGGCGTGGAGTTGTCGATCGGCCACGAGACGGTGATCTCGGACGGCGCCGGGGCCGTGCCATCGCTCGCGACGAGAACGCTCATATCGGCGGGAAGCTGCAGAGTGGTGGTGAGCGAGCCGGTCTGTTGGTACTCGTCGAGCCAGAGGTCGGACCCCGCCGGTGTCCGCGCCGCGGTCGTCTCGGTCGTCGGCGCAGTCGTGGAGGCGGGCACGACGGCGGTTTCGACCGCGTTCTCCTGTCCGAGGGTCACGGCGGTGTAGGGAACGTCGGCCAGCCACGCCCGCATGTCACTGGTGCGACCGTACGAGACGAACACCTCGCCGTCACCCGCCACCCGCAGCGCCTGTGCGCCGGGGAGGCTCCCGAGCACCGCCCCGTCCACGAGCGTGTAGGCCGTCGTCCCGTCCGTCTGGATGGACTCCGTGGCCACCGAGGGGCCCTGGAAGACGGTGCGCTGAGCGATGCCCGCGCCGATCATGGCGGCAGCGATGACGAACGCCACCACGGCCCAGACGAATCTCACGCTTCACACCATCCCCACCGGCGACTCGAGCGGCCGCCGAAGAATCGACGTTTCAGACTAGCCGAGGCCGGCTGAAAGTTCGCGGCGAGGCCCGGCGGTCCCGCGGGGCCCTCGTGCTCAGTATCCTTTCGAGACGGGCCCATATGCCCGCCCGAGGCAGGAGACCCCGACGATGAAGATCCACAATCCGTTCCGGGTCGCCCTGTTGGCGACGCTCGGCGTCGGGGTCGGGTTGCTCGTGATCGGGAGCGTGCAGAACCTTTCCACGATCCTGCTCTACGTGGGCACCGCTCTCTTCCTCTCGCTCGGCCTCGATCCGGTCGTCTCGTTCCTGGAGCGTCGCGGCCTGCCGCGCTGGGCGGCCGTTCTTCTGACGATCCTCGGAGTGCTGGGCATCTTCGCCGGGATCATCCTCATGGTCGTGCCCATCATCGTGAGCCAGATCGCGCAGCTGATCGGCCAGATCGAGGGTCTCCTCCAGCCGGGGCGCTGGAACGAGGTCGTCACGAACGTCCAGCAGTGGGCCACCGACACGTTCCCGTGGCTGCGGATCGACGAGGTATGGGCCGGCGTGCAGCAGTGGTTCACCACGCTCGACGTCGGGTCCATCTCGACGATGGTCGGCAACAGTCTGCTGACCGTCGGCGGAGCGGTCGCGGCCGGCCTCGGCGGCGCCTTCATCGTGCTCATCCTGACCATCTACTTCACCGCGTCGACGCCGTCGCTGAAGTCGGCCGTGTACCAACTCGTCCCGGCATCCAAGCGGGCGCGCTTCATCGAACTCGCCGAGAAGATCACCGATTCCGTCGGCTACTACGTCATGGGTCAGGTCAGCCTCGGCGTGATCAACGGCATCCTGAGCGCGATCTTCCTCTCGATCATCGGTGCACCGTTCCCCGCGGTGCTCGCCGTCATCGCCTTCTTCTTCTCGCTGATCCCCCTCGTCGGCACCCTCACCGGGTCGACGATCATCGTGTTGACCTGCCTCATCCCCGGGCTCGGGTCTCCGACGGTCGCCCTGATCGCGGCGATCTATTACCTCGTGTACATGCAGATCGAGGCGTACGTGATCTCGCCGCGCATCATGAATCGCGCGGTCTCGGTGCCGGGGTCTGTCGTCGTGATCTCGGCCCTCGCGGGTGGCGCGCTCCTGAACCTGCTCGGAGCGCTCATCGCGATCCCGGTGGCCGCCAGCATCCTGATCATCTACCGCGAGGTCATCATCCCGCGGCAGAACGAGCGCTGAGCCTCAGTCGTCGACCGGCCCGTCCCACTCGACGGGGAGAGGGAGGGCGTCCGGGTTCACGGCCGCGACGATCTCAGTCAGCACCCGGCGCGTCTGGTTCTCGCCGACCCACAGGTGCTTTCCCCCCTCGACGGCGATGAGGTGTGCGTGCGGAACGGTGGAGAACCGCACCCGCGCTTGGTCGGGGCGGAGGTAGTCGTCGAACTCGGGGACGAGCACCACCATGCGGCGTGAATCGCCCGCCCAGGCCGCGACCTCCTCGGCGCTCGCGCGGTGCAGCGGCGGCGAGAGCAGGATGACGCCCTCGATGTCGTGGTCACGGCCGTACTTCAGGGCGAGTTCGGTCCCGAAGGACCAGCCCACCAGCCACGGGCGCGGAAGCCCTCTCTCGCGCACGAAGTCGACCGCGGCGGCCACGTCGAACACCTCACCCGCTCCCCCGTCGAACGCTCCCTCGCTCGTTCCGCGGGGCGATGTGGTGCCGCGCGTATTGAATCGCAGCACCGCGAGATCGGCGAGGGCGGGGAGACGTCCGGCCGCCTTGCGCAGGATGTGGGAGTCCATGAACCCGCCGGCGGTCGGCAGCGGGTGGAGGGTCACGAGCGTCGCCACCGGTGACCCGTTCTCGGGGACGGCCAGTTCGCCGACGAGAGTGAGGCCGTCGACGGTGGTGAGCTCGACGTCCTCGCGGTGGGCGGGAAGCAGGACGGGGCCGCGGATCTCCATCAGGCAATTCTCCAACAGTGCGTGTGCCAGTGACGTCGAGCGGCGAGATCGGCCGAGTCGCCGAGCACGCCGTCGGCGCGCCACACGACGACATGCGCGACGCCCACTTCGACCGATCGCCCGCACCCCGGGCAGATGTAGGACTTCTGCGCCTGGGCCGCCGACAGCGGCTGCACGGTCCACTCCGCACCGCGCTTGAACTCGGTGCGTTTCCATCCGGCGATCAGACGATCGAGCGAGGCGTCGGAGCGGTCATTCGACGGCCGACGCTTGCGGGAGCGGGGCACTCTCCCGTCACCACCAGTGGTTGCTGGTCCAGAACGCGTACGCGTTGCCCCAGCTGCCGTAGCGGTTGACGGCGTAACCGGTGGCCCACCGCAGGTTGTCGACGGGGTCGTACCCGTTGCCGGGCACCTTGCTGCAGGGCAGTGCCTGCACGAGCCCGCAGGCGCCCGACGAGCGGTTGGTGGCGTTCGGGTTCCACCCGCTCTCACGGGTGACGATGTAGTCGACGTAGCCCATGTCGGCTTCCGAGATACCGGCCGACGCCATCCACTCGCTGGGCGCACCGCCGCCGGAATAGAGCAGCGGACCAGTGCTTCTCTCGCTCGATGTCTCCGATCCCGTCGACGACGCCTTCTTGGCGGTCGGGGTGGGCGTCGGTGTGGGCTTCGGCTTGACGTAGACGTTGTAGCTCGAGCGGTCGAGCGTCGGCGCTTGCTTCTCGCCGCCCGTCGACACCTGCTGGGCGTCGTCGAGTCCTTCGGCGTACAGCGTGACGGTCTGGGGTTCGTCGGCCTGTGCGCGCAGGATCGCGCCCCCCATGGGACCGACGTAAGCGCCCGTGAACGCGAGCGCCGCGCAGGCGGCGAAGACAGCGACGACCCCGCGCCGACGCGACCAGTGGATCCCGCGCCGCGCCGACGGAGCCGGGTGCACCACGTCCATCACCGCGTGGCCGCGACGGGCCGCACGCCGGGACGAGGCGCGGGTGAGGTCGGATCCGGGAGTCACAGTGCGGTCGAGTCTACCGATGCGTCCGACGTGGTGCCACGCGTCATCAGCCCACCGCGAGCATGACCTCGACAACCGCATCGAGCACGGCGTCCACCTGGGCTTCGCGGTAGCCGCCGCGCTGGATGCGGAACGCGACCGAGCGCACCTGCTCGGGTGTCACCGGCTCTCCGGCGGCGAGGTACCGAGCGATGCGGTCGGCCACGATGTCGACCTCGGCGACGCTGTAACCGAAGTGCAGGAGTCCGACGCGCTCGAAGCGCTCGCCGCGCGGGCGTGACACGCGGTCGAGCACGACCTGCGCCGTGTCGCGCGTCTCGGCGACCCACGCTCTCGCGCCGAGGCGTGACAACGCGTACTCCCGTTCGCGCGCGGCGAAGGCGTCCTCCACCCGTCCCAGGGCGGCATCCACCGGTCCGATCGCGTACCCGCGGCGGACGAGCGGAAAGGATGCCGCTCGCACCTCGGCCGAGCGGAGCGTGCCCGGCTCATCGGCCTCGAACGCGGCGCGTGCCTTTTCGAGGAAAGCGTCGACCGCGCGCTTCTCATATCCCTTCTTGCGCCCGGGGGCGTTCGGGAATGGCGTCGGACGCGGTGACCCCTGCGGCTCGCGATCGGTCATGACACCCCCAGCGGCGAGAGAAGGTAGAACAGAGCCAACGCTGCCGTGGCCGACGGCAGGATCGAGTCGAGACGGTCGAGGACACCGCCGTGACCGGGGAGCCACGAGCTCATGTCCTTGATGCCGAGGTCGCGCTTGACCATCGACTCGCCGAGGTCGCCGACCGTCGCGGTGGCCAGGATCACGGCGCCGAAGATGAGCCCCGTCCACCACGGCACACCCAGCATGAAGACGGCCAGCAGAACACCGGCCGCCAGCGCGGCGACGCACGCCCCCGCGAAGCCCTCCCAGGTCTTCTTGGGGCTGATCCGGGGAGCCATGGGATGCCGACCGCCGCGGCCGAACGTGAGGCCTGACACGTAGGCGCCCGTGTCGGCGACGACAGCGAGGACGAGGAAAGCGAGCACCCACCATTCGCCCCCGTCTTCGGCGAGCAGGATCAGGGCCATGCTCGTGAGGAACGGGACGTAGAGCTGGACGAAGGCTCCGACCAGCACGTCCGCGAGGACCGCCGTGTGAGACCGCCCGTCGGCCGCGACCATCTGGGCCGTCAGACGCCACACGATGACGATGGCGACCGCGACGAGGGTGGCGACCCAGTGCAGCCACAGACCCGCCAGAAAGCCGCTCGCCAGGAGGAGGATTCCCGCGGCCAGCTGCGGGACCACGTCGACCCGACGCCCCGACACCTGCAGGGCCCGGGAGAACTCGAAGACCGCGAGCACCATCGCGCCGAGGGCGAAGAACGCGAATAGCCACTTCACGAAGATCAACGACGCGACGACGACCACACCGATCGCCACGCCGATGAGGATGGCCACGATCAGGTCGCGTCCGGTCCGCTGCTTGAGGCGCTCGTTGGCGTGATCGAACTCCGCCCGGGCGTGGGCGATGTGCTGCTCGGCATCCGTGCGCATGGAACGCAATTGCGACTCGATCGCGGTCACCGTGTCGTCGGTGACGGGAGCGCGACGCGCCGCGTCGCCCCTCCGTCGGGAGGGCGGCGCGGCGGGTGGCGTCTCGCCGGCGTCGGGGGCCTCGGGCATGGGTCAGACCTCGAGCAGCTCTGCCTCTTTGCGCTTCAGTGCCTCGTCGATCGCATCGACGTGCGCACGGGTCACCCCGTCGAGCTCCTTCTCGGCGCGGACGAGCTCGTCTTCGCCGACGTCGCTCTTGAGCGCGTCGAGATCGTCCTTGGCCTTCCGGCGCAGGTTCCGCACCTGGACCTTCGCGTCCTCGCCCTTCCCGCGCACGATCTTGACGTACTCCTTGCGACGCTCCTCGGTCAGCTCGGGCATTGTCACGCGGACGATGGTGCCGTCGTTGGTCGGGTTCACGCCGAGGTTCGGCATGTCGCGGATCGCCTGCTCGATCGCCTTCAGCGCCGACTTGTCGTAGGGGTTCACGACGAGCGTGCGCGCCTCGGGATTGTTGAGCGAGGCGAGCTGGGCGAGCGGCGTGGGCGAGCCGTAGTAGTCGACCAGGATCTTCTGGAACATCTGGGGGTTCGCGCGCCCGGTGCGGACGGTCGCGAAGTCCTCCTTCGCGGCCTCCACGGCGCGGTCCATTCGCGCTCCGGCATCGGCGAGGACATCGGCGATCACGGTGACTCCATTCGTTGGGGCTGACGTCTCAGTCTAATCGCGGCGCGGACCCGGCACCCGGGCCCGCGCCGCGCGTCACGAGGTGACGAGTGTGCCGATAGTCTCGCCGAGGAGCGCGCGGGTGACGTTCCCCGCGGGCTCCATGCCGAACACGCGCATGTCCATGCCGTTGTCCATGCAGAGGCTGAACGCGGTGGAGTCGACGACCTTGAGGCCCTTCTGCAGGGCGTCGGTGTAGGTGAGGTGGTCGAGCTTGGTCGCCGTGGCATCCACGCGGGGGTCGGCGGTGTACACGCCGTCGACGCCGTTCTTTGCGACGAGCACCTCGGACGCGCCGATCTCGAGCGCGCGCTGCGCGGCGACCGTGTCGGTCGAGAAGTAGGGCAGGCCGGCGCCCGCACCGAAGATGACGACGCGGCCCTTCTCCATGTGCCGCTGCGCACGGCGCGGAATGTAGGGCTCCGCGACCTGCGTCATCGATATCGCGGACTGCACGCGCGTGGCCGCGCCCGCCTGCTCGAGGAAGTCCTGCAGCGCGAGGGCGTTCATCACGGTCCCGAGCATGCCCATGTAGTCGGCCCGTCCGCGGTCCATGCCGCGCTGGCTGAGTTCGGCACCACGGAAGAAGTTCCCCCCGCCGACGACGATCGCGATCTCCACGCGATCCACCGCCTCGGCGATCTCTCGGGCGATCTGGCTGACGACGTCGGGATTGACCCCGAGCTGTCCCCCGCCGAAGGCCTCACCGGACAGTTTGAGCAGAACGCGGCGGCGCCGGGTCGCTTCATCGATCACGTGTCATGTCCTCTCGTCTGATTCAAACTATCTCCCCCGCCGACGCGACCGATACGCCACGCGCGCAGGGAAAAGGCCCGGGATGCCATGGCATCCCGGGCCT
>NZ_RBZY01000008.1 GCF_004022425.1 Microbacterium enclense
CACCGCCGAGCCGTACCGCGGCGTGCGCGTCTCACTGCTCGACGATGCCGCGCTCGTCGCCCTGCAGCAGTTGCGGTGCGCCCTCGAGACCGAGGCGCTGCGGATCGTCCGCGACCGCGGCATCCGTCCGCCCGATGTGGATGCCGCGCTCGACGCACTGGCCGCCGCGGAGGCATCCGGCGACTGGCCCGCGACGCTCGACGCGCACGCCCGCGTGCATCGCGCCCTCGTGGATGCCGCGGACTCGCCGCGCATCGCCGAGGAGTACCGGCGCCTCGACTCCGAGATGCACCTGCTGCTCACGCACGTCCGGCCCGCCTACTCCACGGGCGCCCTGACGACCGAGCACCGCGCGTACGTCGAGGCGGCGCTCGCCGACCCCGAGCACGCGGTTCGGGAGCATTTGGAGCACTCGACACGCATGATCTTCGACGGGCGGCGGGGTCTGTGACGACATATCCCGTCACGCGAGGAAACGCCCGTTGGCGGCACCCACGCTCCGGGTTAGCGTGGGGGCACATCGCGGCGATCCGGGCGGTCCCGGGCCTCGGTTCATAACCGAAGGCGTGGCGGGTTCGACTCCCGCCGTCGCGTCCACTTCTTGTCACCAGGTTGGATCGGCGCGCTACGATATACCACGGAGGTATATCGCATGCCCGACCGCTTCGACCCCCGCCGAGCCGGCACGTTAGTGAAGGCCGCGCGCACCGATCGGCACATGTCTCAGGCCGAACTCGCACGCGCAGCCGGCATGAGCCAGCCCCACGTCGCGGCGATCGAATCCGGGCGGAGGATCATCAGTGCCGAGGTTCTGGAGCGCCTCCTCAGAGAAGCGGATTACCGCCCCAGCCTCGCCCTCGAAGAGCACGCGGATGCCATTGTCGAACGGGCGACTCGGCACGGGCTGCACGATCTGCGCGTCTTCGGTTCGATCGCCACGGGCAGCGACCACTTCACCTCGGACATCGATCTGCTCGTGCGATTGAGCAGCGGGAGGAGCTACTTCGACCTCGCGATGTTCCAGAACGAGGTCGAGAAGCTCACCGGTTTCCCCGTCGACGTGATCGTGGATGACGCGAACCGACCGTCGTTCCTCGTCGACGCCCCGATGGTCGCCCTATGACCGACGGAGCGCCGCCCGACTCGCCGCGCCGCTTCGAGCGCATTCCGCGGACGGAGCGCGACGAGTCGTCGACGAATATCGCGCGAGCCAAGCTCGCCGACCGCCTGGAGGCCATCGAGGCCTTTCTCGGCCACGCTGTCGCGGGCGGCCGGGCCGGGTTCACGCGGAACTCCCCGGCCTACGCTTCCGGCTCGATGGTGGTCATCCGCGCGGCGGCCCTTTTCGAGCTGCGCGAGTTCGACGCCCTGCTCGGCGACGTTCCCAGCGACGTCATCGACGCCATCCGCACGATCAGGAACATCGCTGCCCACGGCGGATATCGCGCCATGAACGACGACGTTTTCTGGACGACGCTGACCGTGCACCTGCCGCCGCACCTCGAGCAGTGGCGAGCCTCGCTGGGCCAGGCTCACGCGAGAGAGTGAGTCGGGGGTCGGCAGCTCCACTCCCACCTGGTCGGGCCGCCGGCACCTCGTCGTGACGTGCGATCCCATGGTCGCCGCCACATCGAGCACCATCCACGTGAGCTCGTCACGGGCTCCGGACCGTTTCTTGTCCGGGTGGCCCGCGCCTTACACCTGCGTGCGAGGTGCGGCCTGATGAAGGGGCGCGAGGGCATTATCGAGTGCCGCTTCCAGAGGCCACGCCGATCCTTCAGGCTGACTGAGGATGAGACCGCCCTGGATGGCGGCGAGAATGACGGCTGCGATCCGGTCGGCGTCGGCTGCCTGGTCGACCGCACCGGCCTGTTGCATGTGGCGCACGCCTGCCGCGAGCGCCCCGCGCCAGACGCGCATGCTCTTCGCGAGGATGCGCTCGAGCTCGGAGTCGGTGACCGCTGCCTGAGTCGCGAGCGAACTGATGGGACAGGCCCACCGACCTCGGCCGACGTAGTAGTCGACGAGCCTGGTCCGCCACCGCTCCCACGACTCCCATGACCCGAGGTCGGTGATCTCCGGCTCCTGTGCCTCCCAGAGCTGGTTCCACTCCCATTCGGCCACCTCGCGTATGAGCTCGGCCTTGCCACCGGGGAAGTAATGGAACAGCTGGCTCTTGCTGGTCAGAGTCGCAGCCCGCACGGTGTCCAGCGTCGTGCCGCCGATTCCTGAGGCGAGAATCTGCTCGCCGGTGGCCGCGATGATTCGTTGCCGGGTCAGACGGCCGCGCTGGGTGAGCTGCGCCTCGTGCATGGTCCCACTCTATGTGCTGGACCGTATGGTCCAGCCTGTGCTATCAATGGACCATGCAGTCCAATGAAGCCGCTCTCCAATCCCTTCCCACCGACAGCCGCCTCTTGGGGCGCACAGCGATCGTCACCGGGTCAAGCAGCGGGATCGGAGAAGCGATCGCGCGCGTGCTCGCCGCCTCGGGCGCCACGGTCGTCATCAGCGGCCGAGATGTGGATCGTGCGCGGCGGGTGGCGGACCGGATTTCCGCTGGGGGCGGCGCGGCTCACGTCGTGCCGGTCGACCTTGCCGGTGGTTACGAGGAGATCCGAGAGTTCGCGGCCACCGCTGAACGACAGCTGGGCGGCCGCGTGGACATCCTGGTGAACAACGCCGGCATTTACCCTGCGACGTCGACGGTGAATCTCGCGGACGCTGACCTCGATGCGATGCTTGCAACGAATGTGCGCGCGCCCCACGTTCTCGTCGCAGAGGTCGCTCCTGCCATGGCCACCCGGGGCTCCGGGTGGATCGTGAACGTCGGGTCGTGGATGTCGCGGGTCGGCGTTCCCTTCGGCGCCATGTATACCGCGTCCAAAGCCGCGATCGAGCAGATGACCCGCACGTGGGCGGCGGAATTCGGCCCCTACGGCGTGAACGTGAACACCGTCTCGCCCGGCGTCACGAGTACGCCGGGGAACGCGGGGAGCGCTGCAGTCTTGGCGTCCATGACCGCCGCGACGGTCGCGGGACGACCAGTGCGTCCCGTGGATATAGCGTTCGGAGTCCGCTACCTCGTATCGGAGGACGCGGCATTTCTGCACGGCACGGTCCTGGATATCGATGGCGGCATCACCAAGACCCGGGTCAGTTGATGAGCGAGCTTTTCGGTGCCCACTCGACAGCACTGGAGGTAGCGGACGGCCTCGACCTGAGCGACAGGTCGGCGATCGTCACGGGGGCCAGTTCCGGCATCGGCGTCGAGACCGCGAGAGCGCTGGCAGCCGCGGGCGCGCGCGTCACCCTGGCCGTGAGAGACCCTGCCGCGGGCGGCAGTGCAGCCGACTCGATTCGTGCTTCGACGGGAAATTCCGCTGTGCGCGTCGTGCATCTCGATCTCGCCGACCTCGCCACCGTTCACGGTTTCGCCGAAGCATGGTCCGGACCACTTGATCTGCTGGTGAACAACGCCGGCATCATGCATGCCCCTGAGCGGCGTACCGAGAAGGGGTGGGAAATGCACATGGCCGTCAATCATCTGGGTCACTTCGCACTGGCGACGAGGTTGCTCCCCAGGCTGATCGAGGCCGAGAGTGCACGGATTGTTTCGGTCAGCTCGAGCGGTCACGCTTCCAGCCCTATCCGCTTCGACGACATGTTCTTCCACCGGGATCCCTATGATCCCGGACTCGCCTATGCCCAGTCGAAGACGGCGAACGTCCTGTTCGCTCACGAGGCGACGAGGCGATGGCACCGCTACGGCATCACCGCGACGGCAGTGATGCCGGGCGGCGTCTGGACGAATCTCCAGCGGTTCTGGAATCCCGCAGTACTCGCCGAGATGAAGCGCAGGCACCCCACCAAGACGGTGGCGCAAGGGGCGGCCACATCGGTCTATGCGGCAACGCGGGCATCGCTTCACGCGGGCGGCCCCTTCTACTTCGAGGACTGCCACCCCGCCGAAGTCGTGACGATGGTCACCGACGGACTCCACGGCGTCCTACCGCACGCTCTCGACCCGCCGCTGCCGCTCGGCTCTGGGACGTGTCGGCTCAGCTCATCGCCGAAGAACTGGGGGGATAGTCAGCGGCACGTCAGGCGTCACGCCTATAAAACGAGGCGCATGCCGTGCTGCCTCGGGGCAAGCGCCCGTCAGAGCCGTGGCCCCGACGCCGGTCACGCCGGAATCGGCCTCCGCGGTACCCTCCCCCCATGCGCCACGTCGCCTTCGTCCGCAATCTCAACCAGGGACAGCGCGGGCACGTCACGACCGCCGATCTCGTCGCGTCGTTCGTGGATGCCGGATGCCACGACCCCGTGCCGTTTCAGAGCAACGGCACCGTGGTGTTCGGCGGTGACGCCGAGCGCGCCCAGGACGCGGCTCCCATCCTGGCGGCCCGGGCCGGAGTGAAACGCGAGGTGTTCACCCTCACGCTGGACGAGCTGGGCGACATCGTCTCCGACCACGGCCCGGCTCCCGACGCAGATCGACGCGAGCTGACGCTGCACGACGGCGGCTCGATCGTCATCGATGCCGCTACGCAGGCCGAGGCAGCACGACGCCGGTGCACACTGCTCGAGAGCGCGGAGGGCTGGTCGGTGACGCTCAACGAACGCGACCGCGAATCGAATGCGACGCCCGTCATCGAACGCCTCACCGGTGCGCCCGCCACGTCGCGCGGGCTGCCGACGCTGATACGACTCGTCGCACGATTCCCGCGCGCATGACGAAGGCCCGCCCTTCCCGGAAGAATAGCGGACCCTGTTCAGCACCCCGTAGGGCCCAGACGATCCAGTGCTCGTCGCAGTTGTCGCCGTGGAGCGCGTGGTGGTGGTGCGTCCCGTTCGCGACTAGCCCTGCCGCCCCTTCCACCGCGGGTTCAGCTTGTTGATGACGAACACGCGCCCACGGCGGCGCACCACCTGCGCGCCGGGCTGGTTCTTCAGCGACTTGAGAGAGTTGCGGACCTTCATGGCATCCTCCTGTTGATAACCGTTCTCAATAACAAGATAGGCTGTTCCCCGATTCCCGACAAACGAAGGGCGGATGCCGTGGAGACGACGATCGTGACGATGGGCGTGTGCGCGCCCGAACGGCAGGCCTACGCCGAGCGCACCGCCGTCACGCTGGGCCGCCCGCTGCACCTGCTGAGGTACCGCGATCTCCGCTCGGCGCATGCACTCCCCCAGCCGCGGCCCCGCACCGACGATGAGCCGGCGGTCGTCGATCTGGGCACCGATGTCGATCTGATTCACGCGATCGCCGCGCGCGGTGGGGTCGACGTCGAAGCGGTGTGCGTCGTCGACGCCCGGCACATGATCGGCGATCTCCTCGACGACGCGCCGCTCGTGGCATCCACCCCTTCGGGAGATACGCGCGGCGACGTCGGGGCCCGCGCCCGCCAGGCGGCGCTCGCGCTCGAACTGGCAACCCGGATCGTCTGGGTGAACTGGGAGCAGGTGCCCACCGCAGCCCTCGCGGTCCAGATGGCGCTCGCGTCGCACCTCAATCCCGGCGCCACCCTCCGCCTGACCCGCGACCCGCGTGCCGACCTGCACGCAACCGGCCCTCGCGCTCACGAGACCGAAGTGCTGGAGCGGGCCGGGTGGGTGCGCGCGCTCAACGACGAGCACGACCCGTACATGCGCGACAACCGCGTCAGCACGCTGCGGTACGACCAGGTCCGGCCGTTCCACCCCGCCCGTTTGCAGACCGCTCTCGACCGCCTCGACTACGGCGCCGCCGGACGCCTGGTCCGTTCGGCCGGATTCTGCCGTGTGGCGTCGCGTCCCGGCATCCTGGCACGGTGGGAGCACGTCGGGTCCGCCATGTGGATCGAACCGATCGGCACGGATGACGGACGCATGGGCCTCGGCCAGGAGATCGCGTTCACGGGACTCGACCTCTCCGCGCCGCGCCTGCGCCACGTGCTCGACCTCGCGGCCCTCACCGACGACGAGCTCGCGGCCGGGCCGGAGTCCTGGGTCGGTTTCGACGACCCGCTCCCGGCGTGGCCGACGGTCGAGTCGTCGATACCGGACGCCTCGGACTGACGGCCACCCCGCCGACACCGTGACGGCGGGAGGAGATGCGGCGAAGGGAGGACCGTTGCGCGCGAGAGCATCCTCCCCTCCCCGCATGTCCTCCCGTCGCTACCCCTGGCACCTCTGACGCGCGAGCGCAAGCCGGTCGCCCGCTCGGCTCCCGTGGGGCACCGTGGCCGCATGAGCACACCTGATCTGCCCTCCCGCCACGCTGACGACGCCCGCGCCGACAGCGGCGCCCCCACCGATGCCGTCACCGACGACGTCCGCGAGGATGCCGCCGAAGCCGAGGAGAACGTCGACCTCGACGACCACACCGGCGACGCCCTCCACGACGACGCACCCGCCGCCGAGGGTCACGCCTGACCGCCACGGCCTACGTCGGCACCTCGGGGTGGCGATATCCGAGGTGGCGGGGCGACTTCTACCCGCCCGGCCTCGTGCAGCGGCGCGAGCTCGAGTACCTCGCGCAGCGCCTCCCGAGTGCTGAGCTCAACGGGTCGTTCTACTCTCTGCAACGTCCCGAGAGCTACCGACGCTGGCGTGACGCGGTGCCCGGGGGCTTCGTCTTCGCGGTCAAAGGCTCGCGCTACGTCACGCACATGCTGCGCCTGACGAACACCCGCGTCGCGCTCGCCAACTTCTTCGCCTCCGGGGTACTCGCACTCGGACCGACGCTCGGGCCCATCCTGTGGCAGTTGCCCGAGCGGGTGCCGTTCGACCCGGACGTGCTCGAGGCGTTCCTCGGCGAGCTGCCACGGACCACGGCGGACGCTCTGGCCCTCGCGCATGAGCACGACGCCCGTCTCGACGGCCGCTCCTGGCTCGATATCGACGACGATGCGCCGATCCGGTACGCGCTCGAACCCCGGTCGGAATCCTTTCGCGACCCACGGGCGGAAGAGATCCTGCGCGGGCAGGATGTCTCGCTGGTCCTCGCCGACACGGCCGGGCGCTGGCCCGCGTTCGACGCCGTCACCGCCGATCACGTCTACGTGCGCCTGCACGGTTCCACCGAGCTGTACGCGAGCGGGTACACCCCCGAAGAACTGGACGCGTGGGCCGACCGCGTCCGCCGATGGCGCGAAGACAGAGACGTGTACGTCTACTTCGACAATGACGCGCGCGGACGCGCCCCGCACGACGCCGTCGCCCTGGACGCACGGCTGCGCTGATCCACGCCGGGTTCAGGCGATGCGCGTCCCGGGCGGGAGGCGTCGCGCCGGCGTCCGGGTCCGGGCGATGCCCCACGCGAGCAGGCCCCCGGCCAGCACCAGCTGCAGGAACAGCCCGACGAACCAGCTCGGCACCGTCCCGGCGATGCGATCCTCGGTCGAATCCGACGGCAGGGAGGCGTTGGTGCACGAGTCGTAGGACATGGTGGCCTCGGGCGGGATCTGGGCGATGCGCACGCCCGAGGCGATCTGCGAGAACAGATCCGACGGGTTGCCGTACGCGTCGTAGGTCGGCGGTGTCGCGTCGGCGAGGATGACGAAGGGGTTCGCCGCGAGCACGCCCCACACGCGATCGAACCGCGGCATCTCGCTCGTGTACGACGTCGTCGTGCACCCGATCTCCTCGAGGCTCGGGCACTCGGTCGCGTCGTTCGGCAGGTACGGGTCGCACCCGACGGGGATCGCGTTCCAGTCCACGTCGCGGGTCGTGACCGTCTGTTCGGTCCGCAGGGCCGTGCCGCCCAGGCCGAACGCGATCAGCGTCCCGATCGTCAGCGCCGCCACCAGCAGGTAGGTCGCCGCGACGGAGAAGACGGGACGGGCCACGATCGCGCTGACCCCGACCCCGATCGCCGCCACGACGCCGACCTCGAGCACCAGGATGCCGAGCGACGAGGCGATGACCGCCGGGTTCAGCTCCCCCGCGAACGTCGCGATGACCAGGAACGGCAGCGCCACGACGAGGAAGGCGAGGCCGGAGATCCAGGCCGCGAAGAACTTGCCCAGCACGATCTCGGTCGTCGTCACCAGCGTCACCTGCACGGGCGCGAGGGTCGCGGCATCCCGGTCGCCGTTGACGGCACTTCCGCTCAGCGTCGGCGACACCAGCAGCACCAGCAGCAGAACGAACATGATGACGAGCGAGTAGAACCACCCGTTGCCACCGTCGCTCAGCGAGAACGATGAGAACGACAGGGTGAGCAACGTGAGCAGGACGACGGCGAAGATGCCGAGCAGCACGTACCAGCCCACCGACCGGACCCGCTGGCGCAGGTCGATGCCGATGACGGTGCCGAGGCGACGCAGGTTCATTCCGGGCTCCCCTCGGTCGCGCCGTTGCCTCTGAGGTCGAGGAAGGCGTGTTCGAGGTCACCGACCGCGGGCGCGTACTCAGCGACGGGAATCCCCGCGCCCACGAGGGCTCGGAGCCCCGCAACCGCCGCCGTCTCGTCCGCGAACGGGACGAGGAGGTCGCGGCGGTCGGCGCCGACCTCTTCCGGCGCGCGCCCGAGAGCCGCGGCGACCGCGTCACGATCCGCCGCCGCACCCCGCGAAGCGTCGGCCGCGACCCGCACTCGCCACGCGCGCACGCGCGTCGTCGCCGCCGCGACGCGGTCACGGCCGACCGTTCGCCCGTCGAGCAGGAACACGGCGTCGTCGACGACCTCTTCGAGCTCGGACAGCACGTGGCTGGAGATCAGGATCGTGCGCCCCTCGTCCGCGAGGCGCCGGAGCAGCACGCGCAGATCGATCCGCGCCTGGGGGTCGAGTCCCGACGCGGGCTCGTCCAGCAGCAGCACCCGCGGCTCGTGGACGAGGGCTCGCGCGAGCGCCAGCCGCTGCTTCTGTCCGCGCGAGAGCACCCGCGCGGCGGAACCGGCCAGCGGCACGAGATCGACGAGCTCGAGCAACCGGTCCGCCCGTTCGCGGGCCTCGGCCCGGGAGAGGTCGTAGAGCTGCGCGGTGGCGATCAGCACCTCGCGCGCGGTCAGGGTCGGCCACGCGCCCAGCGAGTCCGGCATCCATCCGAGAAGGCGTCGCGCACCCGCCGGGTCGGCCACGGGGTCGACGCCGCCGATGCGCATCTCGCCGCCATCGGGTCGCAGCAGCGACGCCAGCATCAGCAGCAGCGTCGTCTTACCCGATCCGTTCGGCCCGACGAGTCCGGTCACCCGGCCCGGTTCCGCGGTGAACGTCACGTCGGCCACGGCCGTCACCGTGCCGAACGCCCGCCTCACCTGTACGGCTTCGATGCCCGCGCCCCCTGCGTCCATGCCCCCACCCTACGGGGGCGGTCCGACGGGCCCCGGCGTTTCAGGGCGTTGCTTCAGGATGCCGCGAGTGCACGGCCGAGCGCATCGCCCGACGCCCACGCGGTGCGAACCGCGGCGGAATCCCCCCAGGCGTCGCCACAGAGCGACAGCCCCGGCGAACGGAAGAACGGCTCGCCGGTCGTGCGGGCGGGTCGCGCGAACGTCCACCGGTGCGCGTGGGCCGCCACCGGTTCGGCGTCGATCCCCAGGAGTCGCCGGGTCGCCGCCGCGACCGGGGCGATCACGGCATCCGGGTCGTCGATCCACCGCTGCGCCGCCTCTCCGGTCGTGTGGACGACGAGCACCGGCGCCCCGTCGCCGCGGCGATCGCCGTCGTCCGCGATGAACGCGACATCGGGGTGGCCGTTCACGAACGCGCCGTGCAGGTCGACGGGCCAGCGCCGCGCGTCCCACCGCAGCACGACCGCGATGACCGGCTCCCACTCCTGCGGAGCGACCGGGATGCCGGCCATCAGGCGTCGCGCCTGCGGTTCGGGCATCGCGAGGACGACCTCGCCGGCATCCTCGCCGTCGACCCGGTACGCCTCGACCCGCTCGACGTCCCGCCCCGACTCGACATCGATGCCGTCGGCCAGGTCGAGCACGAGCGCGCGCGATCCGGCGGGCGCCGCCCAGCGCACCGGCCCGGTCTTGCGCGTCTGACCGCCGTCGACGTCGATCGCCGAGAACGTGTCGGTCCACGGCCGGGCGATCCCGCGCGCTTCCCAGTCACCCACGACCCGCGCGAACCGCGCGTCGTCGCCCACGACGAAGTACGACGCCCCGAGATCGACCGCGCGCCCGTCGATCGTGCGGCTCGACAGTCGCCCGCCCGGCCGCCGGCCGCGGTCGATCACGCGCACCGAGCGCCCGGCATCCTGCACCGCCCGCGCGCACGCGAACCCCGAGATGCCGCCACCGACCACCGTCACGTCCACCGTCATGCCGCCATCCTCGCCTCGGCCGCCGACACGCGGCCGGGGCTTGCGCCGACGCCCGCGGCGGCACGAGGCCGATCGCCCGGCTCGCTGACGCCCACGGGGCGCGACACCGCTCGCCCGCGGCGTGCGCCTACGCCCGGAAGAACGCCACGCCCAGGTCGGCGTGGTCGACGAACACGCCGTCGAGCTCGGCGTCCCGCAGCACAGCCCATTCGCGCGCGTAGTCGCCGAACGCCTCCGGGCCGCCGGGGCCGCGGAAGCCCGGCAGCAGGAACCGATTCTCGGGGCGGCACGTCCAGGTGAAGAGGCGCAGCCCGCGCACCCGCGCTTCCGCGACGAAAGGAGCCGGACCCCGCGCCTCACCGCGCCGGTCGGGCGCGAGGATCAGTCGCTTGTCGGGACTGATCCCGTCCACCGCCTCGGCGAGCGCGTCGAGACCCGCCGGAGTGAGCATCGACGCGTACGGCGTCGCGTCCGCCCCGTCCCGCTCGCGCAGATCCCACGGCGCACCGCTCGTCTCGATCAGCTGGACGAGAGGAGCCTGGATGCCACGCTCCCGCAGCCGCTGCAGCACAAGAGGCTCGAACGACTCGACGACCAGCGCCGGGTCGTCCCACCATCCGGCATCCCGAAGCTCCCGCTCCACGAGTGCGGCCATGTCGAACCCCGCGCGCGCGAAGAAGGCCGCGTGCTTGATCTCCAGCACCACGCCGACGCCGCCGACCCGGGCGAGATCGAGCACATCGCTCAGGCTCAGCACGGGATCGATGTCGTCGTGTTCGGCGCTCGCAGGGCGCACCTCGGGGATCCGCTCGCGGCAACGGAGGGTCCGCAGTTCCGCCCAGGTGAAGTCCTCGGTGAACCACCCGTCGAGGTGCTCGCCGTCGACCACGGCGGTGCGGCGGCGGTCTGCGAACTCGGGCCGCGCCGACACGTCGGTGGTGGAGCCGACCTCGTTCTCGTGGCGGACGACGAGCACCCCGTCCGCGGACGGCACGACGTCGGGCTCGACGGCATCCACTCCCGCGGCGATCGCGCGCTCATACGACGATCGGGAGTGCTCGGGGAGGTAGCCGGGAGCACCGCGGTGGCCGATGATCAGGGGGCGCTTCTCGGGCACCGGGCCAGGCTATCCGGAGCGGGTGGCGGGCTCCCTCCGCTCATAGCAGAATCCCAGTCGACACAAGGAATCTCGCGGCTTCCTCGGCTAGTGTTGTCGGACAGCACGGTGCTGTGATCACCAGCAATTTGGAGTGTGAGTCCCTGTGGCCCTCAACAACCCGGCCTTCAACACCCCGGCGTTCCAGGACCCTCGTGCCGGCGCCCAGACCCGTTACAGCCCTCCCCCGGCCGCACCCTCGTCGGCAGCCGCCGCCGCGGAGACCGCGAACATCGAGGGCATGTATGCCGCCCCGTCCGCGGGCGCGGTGCAGACCGACCGCATGACGGTCGAAGACACCGTCTTCAAGACCCTCGGCCTTTTCGCCGTCCTCATCGTCACCGCCGTCGTCGGCTGGATCTGGACGATGAGCACGGTCACGGTCGCGAACCCGAGTCCCAACGTCCTGCCGATGATCATCGGTGGTCTCGGCGGCTTCGTGCTCGCGATGGTGGCGATCTTCAAGAAGAAGCCGTCGGTTCCGGTCTTCATCGCCTACGCCGCGTTCGAGGGTCTGTTCGTCGGAGGCATCTCCGCGTTCTTCGAGTTCCTCTACCCGGGCATCGTGATCCAGGCCACGCTCGCGACCCTCTCGGTCGTCGGTGTGACTCTCGCGCTGTTCGCGAGCGGCAAGATCCGCGCCTCCGCTCGCGCCACGAAGATCTTCATGATCGCGATGGTCGGCTACCTGGTGTTCAGCCTCGTGAACCTCGGCCTGATGCTCTTCAACGTCCCCCTCGCCGGTGGCGCCTTCGGTCTCCGCAGCGTCGAGATCTTCGGCATCCCGCTCGGTCTCATCATCGGCGTCTTCGTCGTCATCATGGCGGCATACTCGCTGGTGCTCGACTTCGACCAGATCCAGCGCGGCGTCCGCAACGGCGCCCCGCGTGTGTACGGCTGGGTCGGCGCCTTCGGCATCATGGTCACCGTCGTGTGGCTGTACGTCGAGATCCTGCGCATCCTCGCGATCCTGCGCGGCAACAACTGACGCACTGCACCGTTCACGGAGGGCCGTCCCATTCGGGGCGGCCCTTCGTCGTTGTCGGGCGGCTCGTTCAGTGTCCAAGACACGCGGACCGGACGCCGCGGCATCCGCGTGTCCTGGACACTGAAGCCAAGCGCTCCCGCGCCTCCCTTTCGCGCACGGCGGCCGACCGAACTCGACGCTCGCCGCTTGCGCCCGCGCAAGGCACTCCCGACCCGGATGCCACGGGGCTACCCTCGCGGCATGAGCCCCGCGAAGACGCCCCCGACGATCCTCGACGTCGACGGTCACGAGGTCCGGGTCACGAGCCCGGATCGGATCGTGTTCCCCGAGCCCGGCCTGACCAAGCTCGACCTCGTGCGCTACTACCTCGCCATCGCCGACGGGGCTCTGCGCGGCGCGGGCGGTCGACCGATGGTTCTGAAGCGCTTCGCCAAGGGTCTCGGGCAGGAGCCGTTCTTCCAGAAACGCATCCCCGAGAACCACCCCGACTTCATCGATACGGCGACGCTGCACTACGCCTCGGGGACGTCCGCCGAAGAGACCGTGATCCGCGACGCCGCCGGTCTCGCCTGGATCGTGAATCTCGGATGCCTCGACCTCAACCCTCACCCGGTGCGCGCCGAAGACCTCGATCATCCCGACGAACTGCGGATCGACCTCGACCCCATGCCGGGCGTCGACTGGGCGCAGATCGTCGATGTCGCCTTCACCGCGCGCGACGTGCTGGAGGACCACGGACTGGTGGGGTGGCCGAAGACGTCGGGATCGCGCGGGCTCCACATCCTCGTGCGCATCCAGCCCGAGTGGGACTATCCGGACGTGCGCCGGGCGGCGGAGACCGTGGCCCGCGAGGTCGAGAACCGTGCGCCGGGCCTCGCGACGGCGCGGTGGTGGAAGGAGGAGCGCGGCGAAAGCGTGTTCGTCGACTTCAACCAGAACGCGAAGGACCGCACCGTGGCATCCGCGTACTCCATCCGCCCGCTCCCGGACGCGCGCGTGTCGACCCCACTGACGTGGGACGAGGTGCGCGAGCGCCGACCCGAGGAGTTCACGGTGCTGACCGTGCCCGAGCGCTTCGCGGCGACCGGCGACCCGCACGCGGGTATCGACGCCGCCGTCGGGTCGCTGGCCGGTCTGCTCGCGCTGGCCGACGAGATGGGGCCGGCCGAGAAGCCTCCCCGCGGCTCGGACGGTTCGGGCCGCCGTGCGTCCACCATGCCGCTCATCGAGGTCGCGCGCACGAAGACCAAGCCCGAGGCGCTCGAGGCGCTCGAGCACTGGAAGAGACGGCATCCCGAGGCGACGGCGGAGCTGCACCCCGCGGACGTGATGCTCGACGGCATGCGCGGGTCGAGCTCGCTCTGGTATCGCGTGCGCGTGAACCTGCAGCACGTCCCGGATGCCATCCGGCCCCCGCACGAGCCACTGATCGCCGACTACGACCCCTGGGCGGGCCGCTCCGGTTCCTGATCGGGAGCGAGCGAGGCGACGAGGCGGCGCATCCCATAGAGGTAGGCCTCGTCCAGATCCCCGCCGAGCCGGAAGGCGCCGGCCAGTTCCATCGTCGCGAAGCCGGTCGCCCATGCGGTCAGCAGTCGAGCCGCATCGAGCGCGTGGGCGGGTCCGACCGCGGCCTCCGTCGCGCGCAGTATGGGTGCGCTCGTGGCGGCGAGCGCCTCGGGGTCGACGATTGTCGTGAACAGCAGGCGGAAGGCCTCGGGACGTTCCCGCGCGAACCCCCGGAACGCCAGGAGGAGCGCGTCGAGACCGCCCTCCGCATCCTCCAACCGAGACGACAAGTCTCGCGCCGCGGCCTCCCCGACGAGTCCGAGCAACGCCTCCCGGTCGCGCACGCGCTTGTACAGCGAGGGAGCCTTCACCCCGACGGCGACGGCCACCGCCTGCATGGTGACCGCGGCCGGTCCGCCCGTCTCGAGCAGGCGGATCGCGGCATCCACGATGGCGTCCAGCGAGGTTCTCTCCGGTGTCGGCATCCACTCTCCCTTGGCTACGGTTATAAGCTATCATGGCTACGACACATAGCCATGATAGGACCCGCCATGAGACTCAGCCCCTCCCTCCACCGCATCGGCAACGACATCGTGGCCGCCTACCTCATCGTCCAGCCCGAGGGCCTCACCCTCGTCGACGCCGGCCTCCCCGGCATGTACTCCGACCTCCGTCGAGAGCTGGATGCCATCGGCCGAGGCATCGACGACATTCGCGGCGTCGTGCTCACCCACGGCGACAGCGACCACGTCGGTTTCGCCGAGCGTCTGCGCCGCGATCGCGGCATCCCGGTCCTGGTCCACTCCGCGGACGCAGCCCGGGCGCGCGGCGGCGACAAGCCGCGGACGCCGATGGGACCGATGCGCCTCGGACCCCTCCTCAGCTTCGCCGCCTACGGCGTCCGCAAGGGCATGCGACCGCAGTGGCTGACCGACGTCGTCGAGATCACGGGCGGCGAGACGCTCGACCTCCCCGGCGCCCCCCGCGTGATCTCGATGCCGGGGCACTCCCCCGGCAGTGTCGCGTTCTTCTCGCCCGCGGTGCGCGCCGTCTTCGTCGGCGACGCCCTGACTACGCGGCACGTGCTCACCGGCCGCACCGGCCCCGGTCCCGCGCCTTTCACCGACGAGCCCGAGCAGGCCCTCGCCTCGCTCGACCGGATCGCCGACCTTGATGCCGAGTGGATCCTGCCCGGCCACGGCCCGGCGTTCCACGGCGCACCGTCCGCCGCGGTCGCCGCCGTTCGGGCCGCCGCGCGCGCCTGACCCGCGGCGCCCTACCGCCGGGTCGGGCGCGACAGCGCCTCGGCGGCCGCGGCCGCGAGCGTGTGCATCGCCCGCTCGGGGCGCAGCGCCTCCGCGGCTGCGCGCGCCTCGGTCCCGAGCCGCCGGCGCAGGGCGGCATCCCCGAGGACTCGTGTGAGGGCGGCAGCGAGCGCGTCCTCGTCGCCGTCGGGCACCAGGATGCCGCCCCCGTCGGCGAGTAGGTCACGGGGTCCGTAGCGGATGTCGTAGGCCACCGCCGGGACCCCGTGGGCGAGGGCCTCGCCGAGCGCGAGCCCCTGTCCCTCGAAGGCCGAGGTCGTGAGGTAGACCGCGGCCGAGTCGAGGACCGCGCCGGGGTCGTGCGTCACACCGCGCAGAGCCACCGCGTCACCGAGGCCGAGGTCGGCGATGAGCTCTGCGAGAGCCTCTCGGCTCGGCCCCGCGCCCCAGAGCTCCAACCGCGCCCCGGGACGCTCGGCGACCACGCGGGCGAAGGCGCGGATCGCGTGGTCGACGCGCTTTCCCGGAGCGACACGGCCCATCACCACGACCGGACCCTCGTCTACGAGGGCCCCGCCGTCGGGCTTCGGGATGCCATGCGGCGCGACCACGTCGACCCGGTCGTCGCCGAAGCGCGCCCGTACGTCGTCGCGCTGGCGCGCCGTGGGCCAGAGCACCGCGTCGAACCGCGGGGCCACAGCCAGCCAGCGTTCCCACAACGAGTTGATCGGCGCATCGGCGGTGAACGGCGGTTCGAGGTGGATCGTGTGCACGGTGTGGAGGATGCGGGCGTCGGGGTCGTCCCAGTCGACGATCAGCTCACCGAGTTGCCGCGACTCGCAGATCAGCACGATCGGGCGGTCGATCTCGGCGCGGAGGCCCGCGACGACGTGGGTGAGCCAGGCGCGGTACAGCGCCCCGAACCCGTCGATCACGCCGAGGGCGGTCCCCGCCGCGCCCCGTACGACGACCGGGGCGGTGGAGAGGTGCCAGTGCGGGTCGACCACGTTCGGCAGGTCGACGGTCCCCGCCGCGACGCTGCGGTAGTCCAGCGACGGGTCCGCCTCCCCCGGCCGCGCAGCCTCCCGCAGCCATCCCGCGGCGCCGCCGTCCGGGCCCACCGCCTCGTCGAAGAGGTTTCGGAACACCTCGGATGCCGCCGCCGCCCCGCGCCGCACGAACTCCGCGCGATGCTCGGCGTGCGCGTGTTCGCTGGCGGGGTCGACCGTGAGCAGAAGCGCCGGAGCACCGGCATCCGCCATCTGTTGCGCCCGCGCGAGGGTGGAGATCGTGTACCCGCCGTCGAGATCGGGAATCAGTCGACTCGAGAGGATCAGGTACCACGCGTCGGGGAACGGCACGGACATTCCCCCATCCTCTCCCATCCGGCTTCGTCAGCCGGTTCGGGGCGCCCCAAACCCTCAGCGGACCGACAGAGCCGGAGCAGGCGGAACGCCTACTCCCATTCGATCGTCCCCGGCGGCTTCGACGTCACGTCGAGCACCACGCGGTTGACCTCGCGTACTTCGTTGGTGATGCGGTTCGAGATCTTCGACAGCACGTCGTACGGCAGACGCGTCCAGTCGGCGGTCATCGCGTCTTCGCTGGAGACGGGACGCAGCACGATGGGGTGACCGTAGGTGCGGCCGTCGCCCTGCACGCCCACCGACCGCACGTCGGCCAGCAGCACGACGGGGCACTGCCAGATCTCGGCATCCAGGCCCGCTTTGGTCAGCTCGGCGCGCGCGATGGCGTCGGCGTCACGCAGGATCTCGAGACGGTCAGCGGTGACCTCGCCCACGATGCGGATGCCAAGACCGGGCCCCGGAAAGGGCTGGCGGCCGACGATCGCCTCGGGGAGGCCGAGCTCGCGGCCGATCGCGCGCACCTCGTCCTTGAAGAGGGTGCGCAGCGGCTCGACGAGCTCGAACTGCAGGTCTTCCGGCAGCCCGCCGACGTTGTGGTGCGACTTGATGTTCGCGGTGCCCGCGCCGCCGCCGGACTCCACGACGTCGGGGTACAGCGTCCCCTGGACGAGGAACCGGATCGGCTCACCGTCGGCCTTGGCCTCGGCGACGAGGTCGGCCTGCACCTTCTCGAACGCGCGGATGAACTCGCGGCCGATGATCTTGCGCTTCTCTTCGGGGTCGCTGACGCCGGCGAGCGCGTTCAGGAACGTCTCGCGCGCGTCGACCGTGATGAGGCGCACACCGGTGGAGGCCACGTAGTCGTTCTCGACCTGCTCGCGCTCGCCCTTGCGGAGGAGTCCGTGGTCGACGAACACCGCGACGAGCTGGTCGCCCACGGCCTCGTGCACCAGGGCGGTCGAGACGGCCGAGTCGACGCCGCCCGACAGCGCCGACAGCACGCGGCCGGTACCGACCTGCTCGCGGATGCGAGCGACCTGCTCGGCGATGACGTTGCCGCTGTTCCAGTCGGCGGGAAGACCCGCGGCCTTGTGCAGGAAGTTCTCGAGAACGTGCTGGCCGTGATCGGAGTGCTTGACCTCGGGATGCCACTGCACCCCGTACATGCGGCGGGTGTCGTTCGCGAACGCGGCGACGGGGGTGTGCGCCGTGCGGGCGAGCACGTCGAAGCCGTCGGGAGCGCGGGAGACCTGGTCGCCGTGGCTCATCCACACGTTCTGCTCGACCGGCTGCCCCTCGAGCAGGGTGCCCTCGGTGACGATGGTGGCATCCGTCGCGCCGTACTCGCGCAGGCCCGTGTTCGCGACCTCGCCGCCGAGCGCCTGGGCCATCACCTGGAATCCGTAGCAGATGCCGAGCGTGGGCACGTCGAGATCGAACACACCCTCGTCCAGGCGCGGAGCACCCTCTTCGTAGACCGACGACGGTCCGCCGGACAGGATGATGCCCACCGGGTTCTTCGCGGCGATCTCGTCGGCCGTGGCGGTGTGCGGCACGATCTCGCTGTAGACCCCCGCTTCGCGGACGCGGCGGGCGATCAGCTGGGCGTACTGGGCGCCGAAGTCGACGACGAGGACGGGACGCTGCGACGTTTCGGTCTGTTCGGTCACCGGGGTCCTTCCGGGGCGGGGACGGGAGCGGAGGCCTCGGCGGCCTCCCGCTCGGCGAGGTAGGAGCGCACGTTCCGGGCGGTGCGCACCTCGAGGAAGAAGGAGAGGAAGGGCACGACGCCGCCGAGCGCGAGGAAGACAAAGCGGCGGAACGGCCAGCGCATGAGGCTCCACACGCGGAAGCACGAGAACAGGTACACGACGTAGAACCAGCCGTGCGCCACGAGGATCGCGAGCGAGATGTTCAGGCCGTCGCCGGTGGAGACGATGTCGCACCCGTTGCCGCCCGGGAGGAACAGCGAGAACCACTGGCATCCGGGACCGGGGATGGCATCCGCGAACCACAGGAAGCCACCGGATCCGCCCAGGAAGAGTTCCTTGTGAATGGGCGTGTACTTCAGGATCATCTCGGCGACCAGCAGCAGCAGGCCGACACCGGTGATGACCGAGCAGATCTGGTAGAACTTCAGGGCTCCGCGGATCGCCGGGAACGAGGCGAGTTTCGGGGCGCGGGGCATGGATGCCAGTCTAGTCGCGGGATTCTGCGGAACCTGCCGCGAGGGCCTCGGCCTCGGCGTCCTCGAGATCTTCCACTTCCTTCTCCCACGCGTCGCGGGCGAGGCGGTACCAGAGGTACAGCGCGAAGCCGGCGAAGATCGCCCACTCGGCGGCGTAGAAGATGTTCAGCCAGTTGACGCGCGAGCGCTCCTCGGGGGCCGGTGAGTCGATGGCCTCCACCGGTCCGATCGCGGTCTGCGAGGCGACATAGGACCGGTAGACGGAAACGCCGTCGATATCGTGCCAGCGCCCCAGAAGAACGGCGGGCGACATGCGGGTCATGGTCTGCGGGTCGGCGGCGCCCCGGGGCGCGCGCCCCGGACCCTCGTCCGAGATCAGGCGGCCGGTCACCGTGACGACGGCGTCGGGCTCGGCGAGCGCCTCAGCACGAAGCGCCGCCGCGGCGCTCTCGGCCGACGCGGCGTCGCGGGTCCAGCCGACCGCGACCGCGAGCGACGTGGGCGTGGGAGTGTCGTCGAGCCGCAACTGTCCCGTCACCCAGTACCCCTCGACGCCGTCGTTGTACCGCGAGGAGACGACGAGGAAGTCGGGGGCCACCCACCTTCCGCTCACCTCGACACGCTGCCCCACGAGCGGCTCGGCCAGGTACTCGCCCGGCTGCGCGACGTCGGCCAACGGCCGGACGATCTCGGTCTGTCCCGGCTCGGACGGAGCCGTGTCGACGGCACGACTCAGCTGCCACTGCCCGAGCCACGCCAGCACACCGGCGACGATGAGCGAGAAGGCCAGGAGCGCCAGCCATCGCGGGCGCAGCATGACCTCCCGCAGGGTCGGCGGGAAGACCTGCCGAGGCTCCTGCTCGATCACCGTGGGAAAGGTCACGCGGTCTCCGACATCAGTGTCCGTAGGGCGCCACGACGACCTCGACCCGCTGGAACTCCTTGAGGTCGGAGTATCCGGTGGTGGCCATCGACTTCTTGAGCGCGCCGATGAGGTTCGCGGTGCCGTCGGCCACCGGGGCCGGGCCGTACAGGACCTGCTCGAGCGGGCCCACGCGGTCGACCGCGACGCGGTGGCCGCGCGGCAGCTTGGCGTGGTGCGCTTCGGGGCCCCAGTGGAAGCCGCGACCGGGCGCATCGGTCGCGCGCGCCAGGGCGACACCCAGCATCACCGCATCGGCCCCCATGGCGAGCGCCTTCACGATGTCGCCCGAGGTGCCCACGCCTCCGTCGGCGATCACGTGGACGTAGCGTCCGCCCGACTCGTCGAGGTAGTCGCGGCGCGCTCCGGCGACGTCGGCCACTGCCGTCGCCATCGGCGCGTGCAGTCCGAGCGTCACGCGGGTCGTGGACGCGGCGCCGCCGCCGAAGCCGACCAGGACGCCCGCGGCGCCCGTCCGCATGAGGTGCAGCGCCGCGGTGTAGGTCGACGCACCGCCGACGATGACGGGGACGTCGAGGTCGTAGATGAACTTCTTGAGGTTCAGGGGCTCGGCGACGCTGGAGACGTGCTCGGCCGAGACCGTCGTCCCGCGGATCACGAACAGGTCGACGCCCGCGGCCACGACCGTCTCGTACAGGTCGTGGGTGCGCTGCGGGGTGAGGGCGCCGGCCACCGTGACGCCGGCGGCGCGGACCTCGGCGAGGCGATCGCGCACCAGCTCGGGCTTGATCGGCTCGGAGTACAGCTCCTGCATGCGACGCGTCGCCTCGGAGTCGGGCAGTCCCGCGATCTCGGCCAGGAGCGGCTCGGGATCGTCGTACCGCGTCCACAGGCCCTCGAGGTCGAGGACACCCAGGCCGCCGAGGCGGCCGAGTTCGATCGCCGTGCGAGGGCTGACCACCGAGTCCATCGGCGCGCCGAGCACCGGGATCTCGAACGGGAAGGCGTCGATGGTCCACGCCGTCGACACGTCTTCCGGGTTGCGCGTGCGGCGCGACGGAACGACGGCGATGTCGTCGAAGGTGTAGGCGCGGCGGGCACGCTTGGCGCGGCCGAGATCGATCTCCATGGTCACTCCCCCAGCCTACCCGCGCCCTCCGACGCCCCCGGCGATGCGGGCGGCGGCCCGATCGGATCCACCGGCGCGTCCGTGCCGCGCAGCACCCGGGTCAGCGGACCGTCCAAGAAGAACAGCAGGAAGCCGGCCGAGCCGACCAGCGGGCTCGCGGCCACGGCCAGAGCGCTGATGATCACGGCGCTCAGCGCCGCTCGCCCCAGACGGCGCGCGTCGGCGGGCGAGAGACCGGGGATCGCACCGGACCGGAGCGCCCACGCCCACTGGAGCCACCCGACGAGGATCGCGAGGAAGAAGTTCACCGGCAGCAGCACACGACCGATCAGGTAATCGGAGTAGTCGGTGCCGAGCGAGGAGGTGAACGGAACGAGGACGACCAGGAGGAGTCGAAGGTTGTTGATCCACATCCCCGCGTTGTCGATCCGGGCGATCCATTCGAACTGCCGGACGTGCGTCATCCACATCACGCACAGGATGAGGAAGCTGATGACGAACGTGAACACCGGGTGCAGCAGGTTCCCCAGCGCTGCGGCGAGATCGGCCTCGGAGTCGATCGAGCCCAGCGACTGCGACGTCAGCCCCAGCACGAGCAGCGTGGCCGCGATCGCGAAGACCCCGTCGGTGAAGGCCTCGGTGCGTCGCGCGGAGACGGTCGCCTCGGGGTGGCTCGTGCGCCGGATCATGCGCACAGCGTAGCGGCGGCGCGGCAGGACGCCGAAGGGCCGGGCAGTCTCCTGCCCGGCCCTTTTCGAACACGCCTACTTCTTGTAGTTCGGTGCCTCGACGACGATCTGCACGTCGTGCGGGTGGGACTCCTTCAGCCCCGCCGAGGTGATCCGCACGAACTTGCCCTTGGCCTTGAGCTCATCGACCGTGCGCGCGCCGACGTAGAACATCGACTGCCGAAGGCCCCCGATGAGCTGGTAGGCCACGGCGGACACCGGGCCGCGGTAGGGCACCTGCCCCTCGATGCCCTCGGGGATCAGCTTGTCGTCGCTCGGCACGTCGGCCTGGAAGTAGCGGTCCTTCGAGTAAGAGGTCTTCTTGCCGCGGGTCTGCAGCGCGCCCAGCGACCCCATGCCGCGGTACTGCTTGAACTGCTTGCCACCCTGGAAGACGATCTCGCCGGGAGACTCGTCGGTGCCGGCCAGGAGCGACCCGAGCATGACCGTGTCGGCGCCCGCGACGAGGGCCTTGGCGATGTCGCCCGAGTACTGGAGTCCGCCGTCGGCGATGACCGGGACACCCGCGGGGATCGCGGCCTGCGCGGCCTCGTAGATCGCCGTGACCTGGGGAACGCCCACACCGGCGACGACGCGCGTCGTGCAGATGGAACCGGGACCGACGCCCACCTTCACGGCATCCACGCCGGCGTCGATGAGGGCTTGAGCGCCCTCGCGTGTCGCGACGTTGCCGCCGATGACGTCGATGTGCGCGAACGATGCATCGGCCTTGAGGCGACGCACGACGTCGATGACTCCGGCGGACTGCCCGTTCGCGGTGTCGACCACGAGCACGTCGACACCCGCGTCGCGCAGGGCCTCGGCGCGCTGCCACGCGTCGCCGAAGAAGCCGATCGCGGCGCCGACACGCAGGCGCCCCTGCTCATCCTTGGTGGCGAGGGGATACTTCTCGCTCTTGTCGAAGTCCTTGATGGTGATGAGACCGGCGAGCTTGCCCTCGTCGTCGACGAGCGGCAGCTTCTCGACGCGGTGCTTCGCGAAGGTCGCGATGACGTCGTTCGCGTGGATGCCGACGGGCCCCGTGATTAGCCCCTCCTTCGTCATCACGTCCTTGACCAGGGTCGTCTGGCGCTCGAAGCCCGAGACGAAGCGCATGTCGCGGTTGGTGATGATGCCGACAAGGACCCCATCCGGGTCGATGACGGGGAGTCCGGAGATGCGGTACTGCGCGCACATCGCGTCGACCTCGGCAACGGTGGCATCCGGCGTCGTTGTGATCGGGTTGGAGACCATTCCCGACTCGCTGCGCTTGACCTGGTCGACGATCGCGGCCTGGTCCTCGATCGAGAGGTTGCGATGCACGATGCCGATCCCACCCTGGCGCGCGATCGCGATCGCCATGCGGGCCTCGGTCACGGTGTCCATCGCGGACGAAAGCAGCGGCGTCGCGACGGTGATGCGCCGGGTGAGCCTGGACGAGGTGTCCGCCTCGCTCGGGATGACGTCGGTGTGACCTGGCAGAAGCAGGACGTCGTCGTAGGTCAGTCCGATGAAACCGAAGGGGTCGTGCTGCTCCATGGATCCTCCTGCGCGCGCGGCGCCTGCTCGAAAAGGACGACGTCGGCCGGTGCGCGCACTGCGCTCCGCCTTGAATTCTAAGCGTCGGAAGGGGCCGGATCATTCCCGCGTGGGCGGGAATCCGGCGATGTCGCCGCAACACGATTCGCTAACGGCGATCGCGCCGAAACACGATCGACACATTACGCTCGTAGCGTCGATCGTCGAAGCAGACGAAACGACATCGTCAGCGTTGCCGAACTGGAGACTCCGTGGGTCATTCCTCCCCCACCGCGATACGATCGCGCACCCTTCCCCGCCCCGCCGTCCTCCTCGTCTCGCTCCTCGCGAGCGCGGTGGCCGTGCTGAGTCTGATGTTGGCCGCACCAGCCCACGCGCAGACCACCCCGACTCCCGCCGCCTCCGCAGGAACGGGCGACGTGGCGACGCAGTACACGATCGGCGGCATCATCCGCGCGGACGACGAGCCGCTGGAAGGCGTCGAGGTGGCCGTCGAGGGGTCCGGCTTCTCGGAGACGGGAACGACCGGCGCCGACGGACGCTGGGCGGTCTCGGTCCCCGGCCCGGGCGCCTACACGGCCACGCTCCAGGTCGACACCCTCCCGGACGGAGTCGCACCCCGAGACCCCGACAACGTCACGCGCGACGTCACGATCGGCACCACCAACACGGTGAACGTCCTCTTCCCCACCGGCGAGGGCACCGCGGCGAGCGGCTCGTTCCTGGACACGCTGTTCTCGCGCTTCATCTACGGCCTGAACTTCGGCCTGCTGCTCGCTCTCGCCGCGATCGGGATCTCGCTCATCTTCGGCACGACGGGCGTCAACAACTTCGCGCACGGTGAGATGCTCACCTTCGGCGCGATCATCTTCTACGTCTTCACCTCGCTCGGGTGGAACCCGCTCCTGGGAGTGCTCCTCACGGTGGCGCTGTCGGCGGCCCTCGGGTGGACACAGGATGCCGTGCTGTTCAAACCTCTGCGCAAACGCGGGGTCGGGTTGGTCCAAGTCCTCATCGTGACCATCGGTCTCTCGATCGTCCTGCGCTACCTGTACCTCTACTTCTTCGACGGCGGCACTCGGAACATCGACACCGGCATCACCGACAACGTCACGATCGGTCCGGTGACCATCACCCTCACCTCGCTGATCAGCATGGGCGTCAGCATCGTGATGCTCGCCGCGGTGGCCTACTTCCTCACGCGGACCCGTATCGGCAAGGCGACCCGCGCCGTGAGCGACAACGCCTCGCTCGCCGCGGCATCCGGGATCAACGTCGACCGTGTCATCCGCATCGTGTGGGTGCTCGCCGGGGCGCTGACGGGCCTGTCGGGCGTGCTCTACGGCCTTTACCGCGGAGTCACGTGGGACATGGGCTTCGCGATCCTGCTCCTGCTGTTCGCGGCGGTGACGCTCGGCGGCCTGGGCAGCGCCTTCGGCGCCCTCGTGGGCTCGCTCATCATCGGCATCATCACGGAACTGTCCACCATCGTCATCCCCCCGGACCTCCGGTACGCGGTGGCACTGATCGTGCTCATCGGCGTGCTGCTGTTCCGGCCGCAAGGTGTGCTGGGTCGTAAAGAGCGGATCGGCTGAGGAAGAACGACATGGACTGGCTTTCGATTCTCAACAACGCCGCGGGCGAGCTCATCAGCCCGACCACCGCGGCCTATGCCCTCGCCGCGATCGGCCTCAGCGTTCACTTCGGCTACGCGGGTCTGCTCAACTTCGGTCAGGCGGGCTTCATGGCTGTCGGCGCCTACGCCTTCGCCATCGCCACCCTCTCGCTCTCGGCCCCCGTGTGGCTGGCGATCCTCATCGCCATCGTCGCGTCGGTGCTGTTCGCGTTCATCCTCGGCATCCCGACCCTTCGCCTGCGCGCCGACTACCTCGCGATCGTGACGATCGCGGCCGCCGAGATCGTGCGCTACGTGGTCTCGACCGTCGGACTCACCAACATCACGGGCGGCTCGCAGGGACTCAACGGCTACAACCGCGAGTTCCAGAGCCTCAACCCGTTGCCCGAGGGCACCTACGGCATCGGGCCGTGGACCTACTCGGCGAACGACTGGTGGGTGCGTCTGTTCGGCTGGGGTCTCGTGATCCTCGCGACGCTGCTGGTCTGGCTGCTGATGCGCAGCCCGTGGGGCCGTGTCGTCAAGGGCATCCGCGAGGACGAGGATGCCGTGCGCAGCCTCGGCAAGAACGTCTACTCGTACAAGATGCAGGCGCTGGTCCTGGGCGGCGTCATGGGCGGTCTCGCCGGAGTCGTCTTCATCCTCCCCCGCGCCGTCCAGCCGGGGAACTACGGCACCGCGCTGACGTTCTTCATCTGGACCGCGCTGCTGCTCGGCGGTGCCGCGACGCTCCTCGGCCCGATCGTCGGCGCCGCCCTCTTCTGGGTGCTGCTGTCGCTGTCGAACGGCATCATCGTGGGACTTCGCGATGTCGGCATCCTGGGCTTCATGAGCTCCACCCAGACCGGCCAGGTGCGCTTCATCATCGTCGGGATCGGGCTGATGCTCCTGGTCATCTTCCGACCACAGGGCATCTTCGGCAACAAGAAGGAGCTGTCGTTCAATGTCTGACACGACCCTCACCCACCCCCTGGTGAAGGGCGACGTGGGCCCCGGCTGCGCGAAGGTCGACCCCATCGTCGTCGCCGACGGCGTCACCCGGCAGTTCGGCGGCCTCAAGGCCGTCGACGTCGAGCACCTCGAGATCCCGCGGGGGCACATCACCGCCCTCATCGGCCCGAACGGGGCCGGCAAGACGACCCTGTTCAACCTGCTCACCGGCTTCGACAAGCCCAACACCGGTCGCTGGAGCTTCGAGGGGTCCAACCTCGCCGGCGTGCCCGCCTTCAAGGTGTCGCGTAAGGGCATGGTCCGCACCTTCCAGCTGACGAAGTCGCTCGGTCGCCTCTCGGTGCTGCAGAACATGCTGCTCGGGGCCCGCGGGCAGAAGGGCGAGAACATCTTCCGCGCCATGATCCCCTCGATCTGGCGCTCGCAGGAGAAGGCGAACACCGAGCGGGCCGACGACCTCCTGCGCCGGTTCAAGCTGGATGCCAAGCGCGAAGACTTCGCCGCGTCGCTGTCGGGCGGCCAGCGCAAGCTCCTCGAGATGGCGCGCGCCCTGATGAGCGATCCCACGCTGGTGATGCTCGACGAGCCCATGGCCGGCGTGAACCCGGCGCTGACGCAGAGCCTGCTCGGCCACATCCTCGACCTGAAGAAGGAGGGGATGACAGTGCTCTTCGTCGAGCACGACATGCACATGGTCCGCCACATCTCTGACTGGGTGGTCGTGATGGCCGAGGGTCGCGTCGTCGCGGAGGGTCCCCCCGAGACGGTCATGAGCGACCAGGCCGTCATCGACGCCTACCTGGGCGCGCACCACGACACGGATCTCGGCGACATGACGACGTCGCAGCTGGAGACCATCCAGGCCGAGGCCGCCGCCGAAGCCGAGGCCGAGCTCGTCGCCGACGAGAAGGACGGGAAGCTCTGATGACCGACACCGCCACGCGCACCGCGGTGCTGCGCACCGACGACCTCGTCGCCGGGTATCTGCCCGGGGTGAACATCCTCAACGGCTGCTCCGTCGACGCCTACCAGGGCGATCTCATCGGCATCATCGGTCCGAACGGCGCCGGCAAGTCGACGCTGCTCAAGGCCATCTTCGGGCAGGTGAAGATCCGCGGCGGCGCCGTGCTGCTCAACGGCGAGGACATCACCGCGCTCAAGGCCGACAAGCTCGTCGGCAAGGGCGTCGGCATGGTCCCGCAGAACAACAACGTGTTCCCGAGCCTGTCGATCGAGGAGAACCTGCAGATGGGGCTCTTCCAGCGCCCCAAGGTCTTCGCCGAGCGATTCGAGTTCGTCACGGGCCTGTTCCCGGAGCTGGGCAAGCGTCGGCGCCAGCGCGCGGGTTCGCTCTCGGGCGGTGAGCGCCAGATGGTCGCGATGGGTCGGGCACTGATGATGGACCCGTCCGTGCTCCTGCTCGACGAGCCCTCTGCCGGCCTCTCCCCCGTGCGCCAGGACGAGACGTTCCTCCGCGTCGCCGAGATCAACCGTGCCGGCGTGACGATCATCATGGTCGAGCAGAACGCCCGCCGGTGCCTGCAGATCTGCCACCGCGCCTACGTGCTCGACCAGGGCAAGGACGCGTACACCGGCACCGGTCGCGAGCTGCTGACCGACCCGCGCGTCATCGAGCTGTACCTGGGCACGCTCGCGGCCGATGAGGACGCCAAGCGCGACGCACGGGAGACCGAGGCCTGATCCGCGCGCGTCCCGTGGGGGCGACGCTCACCCTGGTGGGTGTCGCCCTCGCGGGGTGCTCTACGAACCCTCCCCCGGTGGTTCCGGACGGGCTGACCGTCTCGGTCGTGCAGCAGCGCGGAGACATCGCACCGGGACGAGCACAGCTGCGCCTCGCCAACGGGTCGGACCGGCCGATCACCGTTGTCGCGGCCACGCTCACGTCCGCCGCTCTGTCGGAGCCCGCCGCCTGGTCGGCGCGCCGCGCCACGTCGATCGGCTCCGGTCGCGTCGTCGACCTGCCCCTGCCGCTTCCCCCGGTGGCCTGCACCACCGACGACGACGGCCCCCGCGTGACTCTCGAGGTCGGGGCTGACGACGGCACCCGAAGCGTAGACATCGCCGCCGACGACCCCCTGCACGTCCTGGAGCGCCTCAGCGCCACGCAGTGCGATCAGGATGCGGTCGACGCCGTGGCCCACGTCGAGGCGACGGCGGTCGCTCCGCGCGGCGACGGCACCGCCGACCTCACGATCTCGATCACTCCGGCCGGCGGCGGCTCGACATCGGCGCTCGATCTCGTGGCACTGCGCGGCACGCCGCTTCTGCGCTTCGCCGCCGGGGACGAAGCGCCGCTCGGCGCGGCGGTGAGGTCGGGGGACGCGCCGTCGACGCTGAGCGTCGCCGTGACGCCTCGTCGGTGCGACCCGCACGCGATAGCGGAAGACAAGGTCGGCACGCTGTTCGATCTCGTCGCCCGCCTCGACGGGAAGGACGTCACCCTGTCGCTGGAACGTCCGCAACCGGTCGCCGACGCGCTGCTGGCGTTCACCGCCGCCGCGTGCCGCCTGACACCCGCGGGCTGACCCCGTGTGCGTCCGCGTGTGCAGGAAGAAGGGCCCGGATGCCGTGGCATCCGGGCCCTTCCCGATCGGGTCAGATCACTCGTTGAGCGAGCCGAACTCCGTGTTCAGCAGGGTGTACTTGTTGTCGGCACCGTACTGGTAGATACCGATGTACGCCTCGGTCGGGTCACCGTTCTCATCGAACGTGATCGGGCCGGAGACACCGTCGTAGTCGATGTCGGTGCCGGCGTTGATCAGCTCGAGGCAGTCGGCGAACGTCGTGCACTTCTCGCCGCCCTCGGTGACGGACTGCAGGTTGTCACGGATGGCCGTGCCCGAGTCGTCCTTCGCCTGCGCCGCGGCGAGGGCCGCGACGATGACCGCGTCGTACGACTCCGGCGCGTAGCTGAAGTCGGTCAGCGCGGGGTCGATCTCCTTCAGGCGCGTCTGGAAGTCGGTGTCGGCCGGGTTGCCGGGCAGCGTGCCCTTGGCGCCCTCGAGCGTGCCGGGCTGGAACTCGTACGAGTTCGAGAGGTTGCCGTCGACGAAGTAGACCTTCGACCCCGCGTAGCCCTGCGTGTTGACGAGCTGCGGGATGATCGACGACGTCTCCTCGAACGCGATCACGGCGATCGCGTCGGGCTGGGCGGCCAGGAGCTGGTCGACCTGCGACGTGAAGACGGTGTCGCCCGGGTTGTAGGGAACCGCGACCGAAACCTCGCCGCCGGCGGCCTCGATGGCCGTCGTGGCGTTGTCCTTCAGGCCGATGCCGTACGGGTCGTTGATGTAGATGATGCCCACGTTCGCGGCGCCGTCGCCGACCATCAGGTTACCGAGCACGCGCCCCTGGAGGACATCCGAGGGGGCGGTCCGCCAGTAGTACCCGTCGTCGTCGTAGGTCGTGAAGTCGGGCGACGTGTTGGCCGGTGAGATCTGAACGATCCCCGCGTCGACCAGCTGGTCGACGAAGGTGAACGAGACACCGGACGATGCGGCACCGATCACGACGTCGGCACCCGCACCGACGAGCTCGGTCGCCGACTGGGTGGCGATGTCGGTCGTCGTGTCACCCGAGTCACGCTCGGTGAGCTGGGTCGTGAACGGGAATGCGTCGCCGGTCGCCTCAATGTCCTGGATCGCCAGCTTCACACCGGCGACCTCGGGCGGGCCGAGGAACGCGAGGTTACCGGTGGCGGGAAGGATCGTGCCGACGTGGAAGGTCCCGTCGGCCTCGGACACGGCGCCTCCGCCGGACGATGCGCTGGGGGCGGCGTCGCCGCCACCGCCGGCGCAACCGGCGAGGACGAGCGCGCTGGCACCGACCAGGGCGAGACCGCCCAGGGCCTTGCCGGCACGCGTACGCGTGAAGACGCTCATAGTGCTCCTTGCTGTGAATGAACGTTCGACGGCACAGGGGTGCCGTCTGGTGTCCTAAACCTAATGGCCCGCACGTTTTCGCCGTGTTGCCGTTCGTTAACGATGTGCGTCGCCGAGGTCACGGCGTCATAACGCCCCCTAGACGGGTTCGGTCACATCCGATATGGCGTGCTGCCGTCGGCGGGCCGCGACGAGCGAGTCCACGCTCAGCACCGTGAGCGCCACCCACACGAGACCGAATCCGATCCAGCGCTCGAGCGTCATCGGCTCGTGGAGCACCCATACTCCGATGGCGAACTGGATGATCGGCGCGACGAACTGGATCAGCCCCATGACGGTCAGGGGAGCGCGCCGCGCCCCCGCGGCGAACAGCAGCAGCGGGACCGCCGTGATCGCCCCGGCGCAGGCGAGGAGCACCGTGTGCACGGGGCCGTTCGCCCCCAACGTGAGCCCTCCCGTCACGGCGACGACGACCAGCTGGACGATCGCCACCGGCAGCAGCCAGAAGGACTCGAGGGTCAGTCCGCTGACGGCATCCACCGACGGGCCGATCTGCTTCTTGACCAGGCCGTACACGCCGAACGACAACGCCAGGGTCAGCGCGATCCACGGGAAGCCGCCGTAGCCGACCACAATCACGAGAACCGCCGCGACCGACAGCCCGATGGCGATCCACTGCACGGGCCGGAGTCGTTCGCGCAACACCGTGACTCCGAGGAGGACGGTGACGATCGGGTTGATGAAGTAACCGAGGCTCGTCTCGATCACGCGGTCGTTCAGCGCGCCGTAGACGTAGGTCTGCCAGTTCACGTAGATCAGCGCGCCGGCGAGCGCCGTGAGCCCCAGCAGGCGCGGTTGACGGACGATCACGAGGAACGGGCGCCAGGCCCGCAGAACCGTCAGGAGGAGCAGGCAGAACACGAACGACAGCGCGATGCGCCAGCCGACCAGCTCCCATGCACCGGTCGGCTCCAACTGCAGGAAGTACAGCGGCAGCACGCCCCACAGGAGGTAGGCGGCGAGGGCGAACAAGCCGCCACGGACGGCTCCCGAGACGGGCGGCGGAGCGGGGGTCACTGCGCCAGCCTAGGCCCGCGCGGCGCGCCCGTTCTGCCGAGGTTCCCGCATTCCCCGCCAATGACAGAACCCCGGATGCCGAGGCATCCGGGGTTCTGAGAATCGCGGAGCGATCAGCGAACGACCACCGCGAGGACGTCGCGAGCCGAGAGCACGAGGCACTCGTCGGCGCCGAACTTGACCTCGGTGCCGCCGTACTTGCTGTAGAGCACGCGGTCACCGACGGCGACGTCGAGGGGGACACGGTTGCCGTTGTCGTCGATACGGCCGGGGCCGACGGCGACGACTTCGCCCTCCTGCGGCTTCTCCTTGGCGGTGTCGGGGATGACGAGACCACTCGCGGTGGTCTGCTCAGCCTCGACCTGCTTGATGACGATGCGGTCCTCGAGCGGCTTGATGGAAACCGACACGGTCTACCTCTTCTTTCTCGTTACAGAAGACTTGTCAGCACTCACGCGGGGAGAGTGCTAATCCGAGTGTAGAGAAGCACTGGCACTCACGCAACGCGAGTGCCAGCAGAATCGGCACCTAGGCTGGCCCGGTGGAGATCGCCGAGCTGACCGCCCTGCTCACCCCCGGAGGGCTCACGCTGCTCGACGAGGTGGGCCCGCTCACGACCACCGACGAGGCCGCTCGCGCGGTCTCGCGGTTGCGGGCCGCGGGCCACTCCCCGGATCTCGTCGCCGCCGTCGTCGGCCAGGCGCGGCTGCGCGTGAAGGCGGCCGCGAAGTTCGGCCCGTTCGCCGACCGCATGCTCTTCACGCGCGCCGGCCTCGAGCAGGCGACGCGGCTGTCGATCGCGGCGCGGCACGCGGGACGCTTCCGCGCCGCCGGCGTCGCATCGGTGGCCGACCTCGGCTGCGGGATCGGCGGCGACGCGCTGGGACTCGCGGGGCTCGGCATCCGTGTGCACGCGGTCGACGCCGACGAGGTCACGGCCGCGATCGCCGCCTACAACCTCGCGCCCTTCGGCGACGCCGTCACGGTGGCGCACGGGCGCGCGGAGGACGCCGACGCGAGCGCGGTGGATGCCGTGTGGCTCGACCCTGCGCGCCGCACGGCGGGGCACGGCGAGACGCGGCGCGTGGCGGCCGACCAGTGGTCGCCGTCACTGGACTGGGTGTTTGCGCTGCTGCAGGAGCGACCGGGCGGCGTGAAGCTCGGACCGGCGTTCGACCGCGAGCTGATCCCGGACGACGTCGAGGCGCAGTGGATCAGCGCCGACGGCTCGACGATCGAGCTGGTCCTGTGGGCGGGCAGCCTGGCGCGCGGGGGCGTCCGCCGTGCCGCGCTCGTCGCGCGTGGCGACGAGGCCTGGGAGCTGACGGCCCCCGCCGATGCCCCCGACGCCGAACCCCGCGAACTCGGGGCCTTCGTGCACGAGCCCGACGGCGCCGTGATCCGCGCGCGCCTGATCGGGGAGGTCGCCCGCTCGCTGGATGCCGGGATGCTGGCGCCGGGAATCGCCTACCTGACCTCGGACGCGGCGCTCACGAGCCCCTTCGTCTCGTCGTTCCGCGTGCGCGAAGCGCTGCCGACCGACACGAAGAAGCTCGCGCGGGCACTGCGCGAGCGGAACATCGGAACCCTCGAGATCAAGAAGCGGGGCGTGGACGTCGACCCCGCCGTGCTGCGCACGCGCCTCTCGCTGCGCGGCGACGAGTCGGCGACGCTGCTCATCACACGCATCGACGGACGCCGCGCGGCACTGCTCGCCGACCGCGTGGGCTGAGGAGTCAGACGGTCGAGAGCTGCGGGAGGGCCCACAGCACCCATCCCGCACTGAACACGACGGAGAGCGCGGCGAGAGCGAGCGCCCAGATCGCCACGCGGCGGCTGTCGTGCGCCCGACGCAGCGAGATGATCGACATCACGATCGCGATCACACCGAGCGGCAGAAGCACACCGGCGAACAACGACGCGATCAGCGCGAGGATCGCGACGGCCAGCGCCCACGGCGCGACCGAGGGGGGAGCGACCGGCGCCGGCGGGCTCCACGGGATGACGTGCTCGCCGAAGGCCGCGCGCTCCAACTGCGCGGTCGGCAGCCGCTCGCCATCGAACGCGTCCCCGGCGGTGATCTGCTCGGCGGCCGTCGGGGCGGGCGGCACGGTGCCCTCGCTCGCTTTGCGGGCGCGGCGACTGGGCGGCGGCGTCTCGCTCACGACGCCACCCGGGTCGCTATGCGGCCGGGGGCCGTGGCATCCGGATCCTCGGCGACCTGGATCTCGGTCACCGGAAGCGTGGAGTCCGCCCCGAAAGCCAGCGTCGACGGGCGGCTTCCCGACACGATGAGTTCGGCGGCGAGCGCGGCGATCATGGCGCCGTTATCGGTGCACAGTCGCAGCGGCGGGATGCGGACGGCGACGCCCGCCGCGGCGGCGCGTTCGGTGGCGACGTCGCGCAGGCGCTTGTTGGCGATCACTCCCCCGCCCAGCAGCAATCGCGGCACCCCGTAGCGCTCGCACGCGTCGAGCGCCTTGGTGACGAGCACGTCGACGACGGCCTCTCGGAACGACGCCGCGACGTCGGCGACCGGCACCGGCTGCCCCGCCGCTTCGTGCTGCTCGACCCATCGGGCAACGGCGGTCTTCAGGCCCGAGAACGAGAAGTCGTAGCGGTGGGATGCCATGTCGGACGCCCGCGAGAGCCCGCGGGGGAAGCGGATCGCGGTCGGGTCGCCCGACGCCGCGGCGCGATCGATCTCGGGACCGCCGGGGTACGGCAGCTTCAACAGGCGCGCGACCTTGTCGAACGCTTCACCGGCGGCGTCGTCCATCGTCTCGCCGAGCAGTTCGACATCGCTGGTGAGGTCGCGGACGAGGAGCAGCGACGTGTGCCCGCCGCTCACCAGCAGCGCGACCGTGGGGTACTCCAACTCGCCGGCCTCCGCGTCGAGGATGTCGGCGGCGATGTGGCCCACGAGGTGGTTCACCGCGTAGAGCGGCTTGTCGAGGGCGACCGCGAGACCTTTGGCCGCGCCGACGCCGACCATCAGGGCACCGGCGAGTCCGGGGCCGCTCGTGACGGCGACGGCGTCGATCTCGTCGAGGGTCACGCCGGCCTCGGCGAGCGCCGCGTCGATCGAGGGCTGGAGTGCTTCGAGGTGCGCGCGGGCCGCGACCTCGGGCACGACGCCGCCGTAGCGGGCGTGTTCGTCCATGCTCGAGGCGATCGTGTTGCTCAGGAGCTGCCGACCCCGCACGATCCCGATTCCGGTCTCGTCGCAGCTGGTCTCGATGCCGAGCACGAGGGGCGCGTTCATCAGCACCATCCCTTTCCGGCCGTCGCCGCGTCATCGGGTGTGCGCCGGGCGGCCCACGCCCGCAGGTCGAGCTGCATGACGATCGCGTCGACATCGTCGGGCTGGTAGTACCGCGGGCGGCGACCGACCTCGGCGAACCCTTCCGAGGTGTACAGCGCCTGCGCGACGGGATTGTCGGCGCGCACCTCGAGGAAGACGTCGTGCACGCCGCGCCGCTCGGCCTCGTCGAGCAGGTCGGTCAGCAGCGCGCGACCGCGGCCGCGCCCGCGCGCGGTCTCGGCGATCGTGATCGTCTGGATGTCGGCATCCTTCGCCCCGCGGGCGGCGCGAAGACCCGCGTAGCCGACGAGGCGACCGGCCTCTTCGACGACGACGTACCAGCCGTGCGGGGAGGCGAGCTCCTCGCGCATCATCGCCGGGCTCCACGCGTCCGTCGGGAACGACGCGTGCTCGAGCGCCATGATCGCGTCGAGGTCGTCGAGGGTCGCGGCGCGGGTGCTCACGCGCTCACCCGCTTCGGGGCGTGGGCGGCGACGACATCGGGGCTGCGGAGATAGAGCGGCTCGGAGCCGGCGAGCTCGCGACCGGCGTCGAGCGCGCGGGCGGCGGCGAGCGCGACCATCGCGGCCGAGACGCTCGTCGCGTCATAGCGCACGGCTCCGGCCTCGGCGAGGCGGGCGTCGAGGTCGTCGCGGGGGCTGAGCGTGGCATCCAGGATCCGGATCGGGAGTCCGTCGTCGTCGATGCCGTCGTAGACGCTGTACGCGAATTCTCTGCGGCGGGCGTCGGTGACGACGGCGAAGCGCGGCGTCTCTGTGCCGGTGAGGGCGTCGGAGAGCAGGATGCCGAGCGCGACGCCGTCGTGACTCGGCACAGGGACCACCGGGATGCCACACCCCAGCGCGAACGCGCGCGCGGTGGCGATGCCGACGCGGAGGCCCGTGAACGGCCCCGGGCCCATGCCGATCGCGACGTGCGTCGGGGTCGGCGCCGCTCGCGAGGCGCGGCGCAGCAGGTCGCCGATGACCTCGGCGTGTCCGAGAGCGTTGGCGCTCTGCTCGTCGGCGAGCACTTCCCCGTCGCGCGCGATAGCCGCCACCGCGGTGCCGAGGGAGGTGTCGATGCCGATGATCACCGCTCCAGGGTATCCGGGGCGCCCGACACCGGTGCCGTCGGCGGGTCGCCTGGCGCACAACTCCGGCAGAACGTGCCTCGCCGCGTGCAGGTGGCCGCACGCCGGCGGAACTGCCGGAGTTCTGCGGGCATCCGGCCGAGGCCTCGGCTCCGAACAAGAGGCATGGAACGACAGCTGCGCCGCCTGGTGGTGCCGACGGCCGCGGGGCCGATCGTCGCGCACGCCGGCCGACGCTCCGCGAGCGCCGTCGCCACGGTGCTGCTGCACGGCGCCGCGGGGTCCTGGAGAACGTGGATGCCATTGCTCGGCGCGGCCGATCGGCTCGGCATCCCGCTCGATGACGTCATCGCGATCGACCTGCCCGGGTGGGGCGAGTCGCCGGGTCCGGCCCCCTCCCCGGCGGAAGCGGCGGAGGCGGTGGTCGCGGTCGCCCGCGCCCTCGGGTATCCGCGGTGGCGCGTCGTCGGGCACTCGCTGGGCGCCGTGATCGCCCTCGACGTCGCGGCGCTGTTCCCGGCGCAGACCGTCGCCGTCGGCCTCGTCTCCCCCACCGGCGCCGCGGTGCGCGCGGTGATGCGGCGACCGCTCACAGGGTGGACCGCCCTTCCCGCCTTCGGCGGCATGGTCGGGGCGATGGGGATCCTCCGGGGCCTCGGTCCCCTCGCGCGGCCGCTCCTGCGCTCACTTCGCCGCATCGGCGCGCTGCGGGTGTTCGCGCGGCCGCTGTTCCGGCATCCGGACCGCGTGGATCCCGAGGTCTCGGACGCGCTGGCAGATGAAATCCGCCCATCGGCATTCCTCTCGGCGGCGCACGCCGCCCGCGCCCACGACGACGCCGTCTGGAAGCGGATCACCGCGCCGGTCCGGGCCGTGCGCGGTCGCCATGACGTCTTCGCCGGGCGTCAGGACGCACGCGACGCCCGCCGCCGCATCCCCGGCTACCGCGAAACGGTGCTCGACGACAGCGGCCACTTCGCCCACGTCGAGCAGGCCTATGAGACGCTCCGCGCTCTGCGCGACGTCTGGACCGCCGAGCCCGACCGCCGATCGAACGCGACGCGTGACCGCCAGCCGACCTGAGCCTCACGGCCTCCGCGAGACCGTCACCGTCCGCGGAGCATCCGCGTCCAGGTCCAGGGTGTGCGGGGCGATCTCGCCGCACGCGTTGTCGACGCCTCGTCCGCCGGTCTGGCGGGAGATCTCGATCTCCCACCAGCCGTCGGCGAGGTGGTCGGCGACGCCGCGGCCCCATTCCACGATCACGACCGAGTGCTCCACGTCGATGTCGAGGTCGTCGAGTTCGACGGCGGCCCCGAGCCGGTAGGCATCCACGTGCACGAGAGGAGAGCCACCCACGAGCGACGGATGCGTCCGCGCGATCACGAACGTCGGACTCTGGACCGGACCCCGGATGCCGAGCCCCTCGCCGATCCCGCGGGTCAAGGTCGTCTTGCCTGCGCCGAGCGGACCGGTGAGCACGACCACGTCGCCCGGCTCGAGGGCGCGGCCGAGCGCGCGCCCGAGCTGCTCCATGTCCGCGGGGCCGGCGACCTCGCGCTCGCCCAGCAACTCGTCGGGAACGCTCACGCGCCCACCTCCCGTCGCGGCACGCGCGCACCGATCCGCGTCACGATCTCGTAGTCGATGGTGTCGGCGGCATCCGCCCAGTCCCTCGCCGACGGCACGCCGAGTGTCGGGTCGCCGAACAGCACCGCCTCGTCACCGACGGCGACGGGGTGATCGCCGACATCGACGACGAACTGGTCCATGGCGATGCGGCCCGCGACCGTGAAGCGGCGGCCGTTGATCGTCACCGGGCCGCGGCCCGACGCCTGCCGCGGCACGCCGTCCGCGTACCCGAGGGGGACGAGCGCCAACGTGGTGTCGGTCTCCGTGCGGTACGCGTAACCGTACGAGACGCCGGTGCCGGCGGGCACACGACGGACCGCGGCGACGGCACCGCGCAGCGTCATCGCGGGACGAAGGCCCAGGTCGGCCGAGGACCGGTCGTGAAACGGCGAGATGCCGTAGATCCCGATGCCGATGCGCACCGCGTTCAACCGCGCCTCGGGCAGGGCGATCGCGGCGTGGGTCGCCGCGATGTGCCGGAGCGGCGGGTTCAGCCCGGCGGCCGCCGCGAGCACGACGCCCTCCGCGAACTTCGCCAGAGCGGCGCGGTCGTCAGCCTCGCTCGTGTTCGACAGGTGCGAGAAGAGCCCGACGACCCGCAGGCGCCCGATGCGCTCGAGACGCGCGGCCTCGGAGAACACGACGCGCCAGTCCGCGGGCGCGATGCCGTTGCGCGACAGGCCCGTCTCGATCTTCAGGTGCACCGCCGCGGGCCGGTCGCCCTGCGCCCCCTCCCCCGCTCGCAGCAGCTGGTCGATGTCGGAGATACCCAGCTCGATGTCCTCGCGGACGGCCTCGGCGAACGACGCTCCGGGGGCGTGCAGCCACGCGAAGAGCGGTGCGCGGATACCCCGTCGCCGCAGGGCCAGCGCTTCGTCGATGTCGGAGACCCCGATGCGGGTCGCCCCACCGCGGAGCGCCGCGATAGCCGCACGGTGCGCGCCGTGCCCGTACCCCTCGGCCTTGACGACCGCGATGACCTCGACGCCGGTCAGGCGGCGCAGGTGCCGTACGTTCTCGGCGATCGCGTCGACGTCGATCAGCGCTTCGCGCAGAACTCCGGATGCCATCCTCATGCGACGCCCTCCCGGGTCGGTCCGGTCGGCCCGGCTTCCGCGATGACGTAGGCGGTGGCGAGCGCCGCGTCGTGCGACATGGACAGGTGCAGCGTCGTGATCCCGCGCGCGGCCACCGTCGCGGCGGTATCCCCGCTCAGGGTGAAAGTCGGGCGCCCCGAGGGCTCGGGCGTCACCTCGATATCCGTCCAGTACACCCCGTCGGATCCCCCGAGTGCCTTGATCAGCGCCTCTTTCGCGGCGTAGCGGGCGGCGAGCGAGCGGGGCTTGAGCAGCCGCTCCGCCGGCGCGAACAGCCGGGCGAGCAGCCGCGGGGTCCGCGCGAGCTGCTGCTCGAAGCGCGGTACGTCGACCAGGTCGACGCCGATTCCGACGATCATGCGCCCTCCCTGTCTGGCATCCTGTCCATTCTGCCGTGACGACGGTGTCCGGGCCGCGCGCCGTCCCACGCGCACGACTCCGGCAGATCCCACCGGCCTCGGCCGATCGGCATCCCACCCCGCGCCGTCTTCCTGAGTTGTGCGGGACTCCCCGGCAGCGCCGATGCACCGGCACAACTCCTGCGGCACCGGCCGCCAAAGCCACATCACGGCATTCCCCCGTCGAGAATGCCGGAGTTGTTCGGCGCGCAAAAGAAAGGGGCCGGATGCCAGTGGCATCCGGCCCCGAAAACGTCCGGTCTTACTCGACCGTCACCGACTTCGCGAGGTTGCGCGGCTGGTCGACATCCAGGCCCTTGGCCTCGGCGAGGCCCATGGCGAAGATGTGCAGCGGCACGACGGCCAGGAGCGGCTCGAACATCGGAGCGGCGAGCGGGATGCGCAGAACCTCGTCGGCCGCCGGAAGAACGGCCGCATCCCCCTCTTCGGCGATCGCGATGACGCGGGCGCCGCGGGCGCGGATCTCCTCGATGTTGGACACGACCTTCTTGTGCATCTCCGCGGAACCGCGCGGCGAGGGCACCACGACGAACACCGGCTGACCGGGCTCGATCAGGGCGATGGGACCGTGCTTGAGCTCGCCGGCGGCGAAGCCCTCGGCGTGGATGTACGCGAGCTCCTTGAGCTTGAGCGCACCCTCGAGCGCGATCGGGTACCCGACGTTTCGGCCCAGGAACAGCACCGAACGGGTGTCGGCCATCCAGTGCGCGAGCTGCTCGATCCGCGCCTGCTCGGTCTCGAGCACGCGAGCGATCTTGCCGGGGACGGCCTCGAGCTCCGTCACGGCCTCGACGGCGACGACGGGGTCGACCGCGCCGCGCACGCGACCGACGTGCAGCGCCAGCAGGTAGATCGCCGTGATCTGCGCGACGAACGCCTTCGTCGAGGCGACGGCGACCTCGGGCCCGGCGTGCGTGTAGACGATGGCATCCGACTCGCGCGGGATCGTCGCCCCTTGCGTGTTGCAGATCGACAGCGTCTTGGCTCCGCGCGAGCGCGCGTACTTCACGGCCATGAGCGTGTCCATCGTCTCGCCGGACTGACTGATCGAGACGACGAGGGTGCGGGGCGAGAGCACCGGATCGCGGTAGCGGAACTCGTGCGCGAGCTCCACGTCGACCGGAACCCGCGTCCAGGTCTCGAGCGCGTATTTGCCCACCATGCCGGCGTACGCGGCGGTGCCGCACGCGATGACGAGGATGCGATCGATGTCGGCGAGGAACGCGTCCATCCCGTCGAGCTCGGGGATCTCGACGCGACCCTCGTGGATGCGACCGCGGATGGTGTTGGCGACCGCCTCGGGCTCCTCCGAGACCTCCTTCGCCATGAACGACGACCAGCCGCCCTTCTCGGCGGCGGAGGCGTCCCACGTGACCTCGAAGGCCTCGACCTCGACGGGAGCACCGGAGAAGTCGGTCACCTCGACGCCCTCGGGCGTGATCGCGACGATCTCGTCCTGACCGATCGCGAGTGCCTTGCGCGTGTGCTCCACGAAGGCCGCGACGTCGGAGCCGAGGAAGTTCTCGCCCTCGCCGAGGCCGATGACCAGCGGCGAATTGCGGCGGGCGCCGACGACGAGGCCCGGGTGGTCCTCGTGCATCGCGAGCAGCGTGTACGCGCCCTCCAGCCGCGACACCACGGCGCGGAACGCCGCGACGAGGTCGCCGGTCCGAACGTACTCGCGGCCGATCATGGCGGCCGCGACCTCGGTGTCGGTCTCGCTGTGGAAGGCCACGCCCTCGCCGACCAGCTCGCTCTTGAGCTCGGCGAAGTTCTCGATGATCCCGTTGTGGATGACGGCGAGCTTGTCGTCATCCGCGAGGTGCGGGTGCGCGTTGGCATCCGTCGGGCCGCCGTGCGTCGCCCAGCGCGTGTGCCCGATCCCCGTCGTGCCGTCGGCGAGGGGCGTGGATGCCAGATCGTCACGCAACACGGCGAGCTTGCCCGCCCGCTTGCGCATGCCCAGGCCCCCGTCGCCGTCGATGACGGCGATGCCGGCGGAGTCGTACCCCCGGTACTCCAGCCGCGACAGACCGGCCAGCAGGATGTCCTGGCTCTGCCGAGGACCCACGTATCCGATGATTCCGCACATAGCCTCCGAGTCTACGGGGCGACGCCTGGGGGAACCCCCGGCAGGCCGGCGGGTCAGAGCTTGCGCAGGAGCACCGATTCGACCGTGTGGTCCGCGCCCTTCTGCAGCACCAGCTTGGCCCGGTGACGGGTGGGCAGAACGTTCTCCTCGAGATTGGGCAGGTTGATCTCGCGCCAGAACCCGAGCGCGCGCGACACCGCCTCCTCGTCGCTGATGTCCGCGAAGACGCGGAAGAACGACGTCGGGTTGGTGAAGGCGTTGTCCCGCAACGCCAGGAAGCGATCGACGTACCAGCGCTCGATGTGGGCCGCATCGGCATCCACGTAGATCGAGAAGTCGAACAGGTCGCTGACCGCGACGTCGTTGGGCGTGGGCGGGGGCTGCAGCACATTGAGCCCCTCGACGATGACGACGTCGGGGCGGTGCACCGTGACGTGCGCGTCGGGCATGATGTCGTACCGCACGTGCGAGTAGAACGGTGCCCGCACCTCCTCCGCACCGGACTTCACCTCGCTCAGGAACTCCACCAGGGCGCGGCGGTCGTACGACTCGGGGAAGCCCTTCCGGTCCATCAGGCCGCGGCGCTCGAGTTCGGCGTTCGGGTAGAGGAAGCCGTCCGTGGTCACGAGCTCGACGCGCGGGGTGTCGGGCCAGCGGCTCATCAACTCGCGCAGGAGGCGCGCGATCGTGGACTTCCCCACCGCGACGGAGCCCGCGACCCCGATGACGAAGGGGGTCGTGGCATCCGATTCGCCCAGGAACTCGCTCGTGTCGGCGCCGAGGCGTCGGGTGGCGCGGGCATACAGGCTGAGCAGCCGGCTGAGCGGCAGGTACACCTCGGCGACCTCGCGCAGGTCGAGCCGGTCACCGATTCCTCGCAGCTGCACGACCTCGGTCTCGGTGAGGGGCTGCTCGATGCCCCCGGCCAACCGGGCCCACTCGGCACGATCGATCTGGCGGTAGGGGCTCAGCGACGGTGCGGGAGCGGCGGTCTCAGCGGCGGACACCCGCCCATGCTACCCGTGAGCCCCCAGTACGCTCGGAGCGTGCGACTCGGCGTTCTCGACATCGGTTCCAACACCGTCCACCTGCTGGTCGCGAATGCGCGCGCCGGTGGTCGGCCCACCGCGACGACGTCGCACCGCTCGGTGCTGCGTCTCATGCGCTACCTCGAACCCGACGGCTCGATCTCGCCCGAGGGGGTGACGGGCCTCGTGGATGCCGTGACCCAGGCGTGCGAGAGGGCGCGCGCGGAGGGCGTCGACGAACTGCTGGCCACCGCGACCTCCGCGGTCCGGGAGGCGACCAACGGCGAAGAGGTCATCGCCCGCATCGAGGACGTCCTGGGCCAGCCCCTGCAGGTGCTGGGTGGCGAAACCGAGGCGCGGTACACGTTCCTCGCGGTCCGCCGCTGGTTCGGCTGGTCGGCCGGACAGATCCTGCTGTTCGACATCGGTGGCGGGTCGCTCGAGATCGCGGGTGGCGCCGACGAACTGCCCGAGCTCGCCGAGTCGGTGCCGCTGGGCGCCGGCCGCTCGACCGTGCAGTTCCTCCCGCACGACCCGCCCAGCGAGGACGAGATCGACGCGCTGCGTCGGCACGCGGCATCCGTCCTCGCCCCCGTCGCCGAACGATTCGCCACTCTTCCGCGCCCGGATCACGTGATCGGGTCGTCGAAGGCGATCCGCTCGCTCGCGAAGCTCGCCGGCTACCCCGTGCCCGGTTGGTCGGGCATCGACCGCATGGTGCTGCCCCGCAGGGAGCTGAAGGACTGGATCCCGCGCCTCGCGCGCATCCCCGCGGACGCCCGCGAGGCGCTGCCCGGGATCACCGCCGACCGCACGTTCCAGATCGTCGCCGCCGCGGTCGTGGTCGAGCGGGCCATGAAGGCGATGGACGTCGACGAGCTCGAGGTCTCGCCGTGGGCTCTGCGCGAGGGAGTACTGCTGCGCTACATCGAGTCGCTGGAGTTCTGACCCACCTCACTGCCGCGACCGCAGCATCCTCTGGCTTGGGGCGCGTTCCGGCGTTCCGAACCGCAGCGCGCGTCAGAGCGCGAGGCGCTCGCGCACGACCTCGGACAGACGGTCGGCGTGGGTGCGGGCGACGTCCTCGGACGCGGCCTCGACCATGACCCGCACCAGAGGCTCGGTGCCGGAGGCGCGCAGCAGCACACGGCCGGAGTCGCCCAGGTCGGCCTCCGCCGCGCGGACCGCCTCCTGCACGACGTCGTCGGACACGCGGTCGCGATCGACACCGCGGACGTTCACGAGCACCTGCGGGTACACGGTCATGATCGCGGCGAGCTCGGCCATCGTCTTGTTCTGCCGGGCCATCTCGGCCACGATGTGCAGACCCGTGAGGAGCCCGTCGCCGGTCGTGGCGAACTCGCTCATGATGACGTGGCCGGACTGCTCACCGCCGAGCGAGTACCCGCCCTCGTTCATCGCCTCGAGCACGTAGCGGTCGCCTACGGCCGTCTGCTTCACCTGGATGCCGTGCTCCGCCATCGCGCGATGCAGTCCGAGGTTGCTCATGACGGTCGCGACGAGGGTGTCGTGCGCCAGCGCTCCGCGTTCCTTCATCGCCACGGCCAGGATCGCCATGATCTGATCGCCGTCGACGACAGTGCCCTCGGCATCCACCGCGAGGCATCGGTCGGCGTCGCCGTCGTGGGCGATGCCGACGTCGGCCCCCAGGCGCACCACGGCTTCGGCGAGCACGTCGAGGTGCGTCGAACCGACGCCGTCGTTGATATTCAGCCCGTCGGGGTCGGCACCGATCACCGTCACCGTCGCACCGGCGTCACGGAACGTCTCGGGGGAGACTCCCGCGGCGGCGCCGTGCGCGCAGTCGAGGACGACATGGATGCCGTCGAGCCGGTGCGGAAGCGAGCCGAGCAGGTGCACGACGTACCGGTCTTCCGCGTCGGCGAAGCGACGGATGCGTCCGACACCCGCGCCGGTGGGCTGCAGCCGCTCCCACTCGAGGGCGCGCTCGATGCGCTCCTCGACGATGTCGGGAAGCTTGGTGCCCCCGCGGGCGAAGATCTTGATTCCGTTGTCGGGAGCGGGGTTGTGAGACGCGGAGACCATGACGCCGAAGTCGGCGTCACGGTCGGCGATGAGGAACGCCGTCGCCGGGGTCGGGATGACGCCGGCGTCGAGCACATCCACGCCCGACGAGGCCAGGCCCGCGGCGACCGCCGCCGACAGGAACTCGCCCGAGACCCGTGGATCGCGCGCGACGACAGCGGTGAGGCGGCGGCCTTCGGCCTTCCGCGCCTCCGCCGAACGGCCCTGGCCCAGGACGACCGCGGTCGCCTGGGCCAGGTGCAGCGCAAGTTCGGCGGTGAGGAGGCCGTTGGCCAGCCCCCGCACCCCGTCCGTGCCGAAGAGAGGCATCCGGAGCGTCGAACTCAGCGCTTGGAGTACTGAGGCGCCTTACGGGCCTTCTTGAGACCGGCCTTCTTGCGCTCCTTGACGCGGGCGTCGCGCGAGAGGAAGCCGGCCTTCTTCAGACCCGGGCGGTTGTTCTCGGCGTCGATCTCGTTGAGCGCGCGAGCGATGCCGAGCCGCAGCGCACCGGCCTGGCCCGAGGGGCCGCCGCCGGAGATGCGGGCGATGACGTCGTAGGCGCCAGCGAGCTCGAGAACCGTGAACGGGTCGTTGATGAGCTGCTGGTGGAGCTTGTTCGGGAAGTAGTCCTCGATCGTGCGGCCGTTGACCGTGATCGTGCCGGAGCCGGGGACCAGACGCACGCGGGCGATGGCCTGCTTGCGGCGGCCGACGGCCCCGCCCGGGACCGAGAGCACGGGGCGCTCGGTGGCGACGGCGGTCTGCTCGGCCGGCGTCTCGGTGCTGTAGTTGCTGGGGTCGATGTTCGACACTGTTTCGTCCTTATCCGGCGGCGCTTACTGGGCGACCTGGTCGAAGGTGTACGCGGTGGGCTGCTGGGCACCGTGGGGGTGCTCGGCGCCGCGGTAGACCTTGAGCTTCTTGAGCTGGGCCGCGCCGAGGCTGTTCTTGGGCAGCATGCCGCGGATGGCCTTCTCGACCGCGCGGACGGGGTTCTTCTCGAGGAGTTCCTCGTAGCTGACCGACTTGAGGCCGCCCGGGTAGCCCGAGTGGCGGTAGGCCATCTTCTTCTGGAGCTTCTGACCCGTGAGCGCGACCTTTTCGGCGTTGATCACGATGACGAAGTCACCCGAGTCGATGTGGTTGGCGAAGGTCGCCTTGTGCTTGCCGCGGAGGAGGGCCGCCGCGTGCGAGGCCAGGCGGCCGAGGACGACGTCGGTGGCGTCGATAACGACCCACTCGCGCGTGACCTCTGCGGCCTTGGGGGTGAAAGTGCGCGTCACAGTAGTGCTGCTTTCTTGATCGAACGGAGGAGTTCGTGAATCCCGCTCCGGTGGTCGGTTCTCCGGTCGATGGCCGGGCAACTGGGCCGGTGGAGGGCTCACGTTCGGGCAACCCGCTCGCAGTGAGGCGGGCACCAAAGGGTTAGCTTACGGCATCCGGATGCCACGACCAAACATGGCCGCGCTCCTCGCGACCGGTCGCGTCCTGCCTCCGGGACGCAACCGTGCCCCCGGCGCCGGTGGAGTCGGGGGCACGGAACACGCCCTCCGCGGGATCGCGGGCGAGGTCGAGGGCGCGGTGAGGCGTCAGCGCTGCAGGAAATCCCGCAGCACGCGGTTGAACTCGTCGGCGTGGCTGACGTTGACACCGTGCGGGGCGCCTCCCACGACGTGCAGCTCGCTGCCGGGGATCGCCGCGTGGGTCCGCTTGCCCGAGCCCTCGAAGGGAACGGTCGCGTCGCTGTCGCCGTGCAGGATGAGCGCGGGCACCGAGACGTTGCGCAGGTCGTCACGGAAGTCGGTCGTAGCGAACGCCTCCATCGACTTCAGCGCGGCGTGGTGGTCGGCCTGGTTCGCGAGACGCTCCGCCTCGGCCTGTTCGGCCGGGGGAACGGCGAGCGCCCCGTCGACCGAGAAGAAGTCGGTCGTGAACTGGTGGTAGAAGGTCTTCTCGTCGTCCTTGAGCCCCTTCTCCATCCCCGCGGCCGTGTCCGCATCGAGCGGCCCCTCGGGGTTGTCCTCGGTCTGGGCCAGGTAGGGCGGGACCGCGGCGGCGAAGACGACGCTGTGCACCCGGTCGGTACCGTGGCGGGTCAGGTAGCGCGCGACCTCTCCCCCGCCCATGGAGAAGCCCACGAGAGTGGTGTCGCGGAGATCGAGCGCTTCGAGCACGGCGTGCAGATCGTCGGCGAAGGTGTCGTAGTCGTAGCCCGTGCGCGGCTTGTCGCTGCGCCCGAACCCCCGGCGGTCGTAGGTGACGACGCGGTAGCCGGCGCTTTCGAGGGCAGGCACCTGGTGGGCCCACGATTCGCCCGAGAGGGGCCAGCCGTGGATCAGGACGACGGGGCGTCCTGCCCCGCCGGTGTCGTCGACGTGGAGGTCGATGTCGGTCAGCAGTCCGTGGTGTGCGGTGATCTCGCTCATGCCCATCATGCTTCGAGGCCGACCTGCGTGCGCCCGGGCGATTGACGCCGTGCCGGCGAGTTGATATGCGAGAGGGACTGGCATATCGGGCGAGCGGACGCAATCACGACAGCAGGGTCGCCTCCGCTCGATAACCTCCCGCCATGGCATCCCTCCGCGTTCCGACCGTCGGCCTCTCGACCGTGGCGCTCGCCCTCGCCCTGACGTCCTGCGCGCCGTCGCCGACGGTGAATGACGTCGGGTACGAGCGCATCATCGGCGCGGTCGTGCTGGCGGAGTCGGATGCCGGCGGCCGGGCCTACGCGGTCGAGGTCGACGACGACACGGTCGAAGTGAAAGTCGCCACCGGCGACCGGGCAGTGGAGATCGACGTCGACCTGTCCGGCCCGACGGTGACGGATCGTCGCGACGACGCCCTCGACGCGGACGACAGGGAAGCCGTGACGGCGGCGGTCACAACGCTTGCGGACGGCGTGCGCATCGCCGCTGCGGCTCACCGCGGCGAAGGGGGCATCTCCGAGGTCGAACTGCGGCGCGATTCCGAGACCGCGTGGGAGATCGAGTTCACCGACGGCGGCGAGGTCGCGGTCGCGGTCGACGACGGCGCGGTCCTGAACGCCGACGGGTGATTCGACGGCCGTCAGATCGGCTCGACGAGGCCGGGGGGGCTCAGTAGACCGAGGTCGAACTGATGCCCGTTGATGGCGAGGACGTCGCGATCCCCGTCGGACACGAAGCCCGACGGGGAAACGGCGCTCGCGTCGCTGCGGGGGGTCATGCGACCCATGGTGCGGGTGCACCCGTTCGAACGGCAGGGCTTGACTTCGGAGACTCCCTCCGATTCACATTGTGCACAATTGAATTGTGTGCAACCCTTAGGCCATGCCCGCCGTCGACTCCCTCGTCTGCTTCGCGCTGTACGCCGCCAGCCGGACCACCACCCAGGCCTACCGCGTCCTCCTCGATCCGTGGGACCTCACCTATCCCCAGTACCTCGCGCTCGTGACGCTGTGGAACGACGGCGACCAGACCGTGAGTGGGCTGGGTGAGGCGCTGCAGCTCGATTCCGGCACGCTCTCGCCGATGCTCGCCCGCATGGAGTCGGCGGGATACGTCCGGCGAGAACGCCGCACCGATGACGAGCGCGTCGTGACCGTCTCCCTGACCGAGCGCGGGCGGGAGATGCGCGACGAACTCGCCCACGTCCCGCGATGCATCGCCGTGGGATCCGGCATCCCCGACGCCGACAGCGCCCACGAACTCATCCGCGCCCTCCACCAGCTGACGGTCGCCATGCGTGACCTACGCGACCACCCGCAGACCGTGCTCGATGCGGTGGGCGGACAGATCCACACCTGACCACCGCGGCGCCCTCCGCACCCGGTCCCTCCACGCCTGCCTCCCGGCATCCGTTCGTCCCGATGAAAGGAACCCCACCCATGGACGTCCTCTACACCGCTGAAGCCCTGTCCACCGGCGAAGGCCGCAACGGCCACGTCGTGGCCGGCGACCAGCTCGACCTGAACGTCGCCGTCCCGAAGGAGATGGGCGGCTCCGGCAACGGCACGAACCCCGAGCAGCTCTTCGCCGCCGGCTACGCGGCCTGCTTCCACAGCGCGCTGCACGCCGTCGCTCGCGGCCACAAGCTCAAGCTCGAGGACTCGTCGGTCGGCGGTCGCGTGCAGATCGGCCCGAACGATCAGGGCGGCTACCAGCTCGCCGTGCTGCTGGAGGTCGTCCTCCCCGGCATCGATCGCGAGCAGGCCCAGCAGCTCGCCGACGAGGCCCACCAGGTCTGCCCGTACTCCAACGCCACGCGCGGCAACATCGAGGTGACGGTCACCGTCTCGGACGATTGACCCGTCGAGGGCAGGGGATGCCGGTTGCCCGGCATCCCCTGCCGTGTTCCGGGGCAGGCGACCAGGCCCACCCCGTCGTAGGGTGACAGACGTGATCCGCGTGGTAGTCGTCGATGACGAAGCCCTCGTCCGTTCGGGCTTCGAACTCATCCTGGGCGCCGCCGACGACATCGAGGTCGTCGCCGCCGTCGACGGCGACCGGGCCGTGGACACCATCCGCCGCGAACGACCCGATGTCGTCCTCCTCGACATCCGGATGCCGGGACGCAGCGGCCTCGAGGTCCTGGCCGACCTGCGCGACGACGCGGACCGCCCGGTCATCGGCATCCTCACCACCTTCGACATCGACGAGCACATCGCCCGCGCGCTCCACGACGGGGCATTGGGATTCCTCGTGAAGGACACACCACCGGAGCATCTCGCGGCCATGGTGCGCTCGCTGGCCGCCGGCGGGGTCGTGCTGTCGCCACAGGTGTCGCGCACGCTCGTCGAGGGGTACACCGCTGCAGCCGACCCGGACGCCGTGGATCGCGTCGCCCTCCTGACCGAGCGCGAGCGCGACGTCCTCGAGCATCTCCCGACCGGAGAGTCCAATGCGGAGATCGGCAAACGTCTGCACCTGAGCGGCGCAACGGTGAAGGATCACGTCAGCGCGATCCTGGCGAAACTGTCGGTGTCGACGCGACTCGAGGCGGCGCTCATCGCCGAGCGTGCGCGCCGAGGTGGCGACCGCCGGTGACGGTCCGCGCGCGCACGCGGCTGGCAGACCTCTCGCGCAGTCGCTGGTTCGCCGTCGTCACCGATCTCGCCCTGGTCGCGGCGGCGGTGGTCGACGTCGCCGTGCTCCTTCCGATCTGGACGCCGTTCGAGATCGCCGTCGCGGCGGTCGCGGTCGCCGGCCTCCTCGTGCGACGACGCCTCCCGTGGGTCGCCTTCGCCCTCGTTCTCCCCGGACTGGTCGTGGATGCCATGACCATCGCCGCCCCGATCGCGCTGTATTCCGTCGCCGTCCGCGAGCGGCGCCTGCCGCCCGTCCTCGCGGCGGGGGCCGTGACCTACGCGTGCTTCCTCCTGCCCGATTGGCAGCTGCCGGAACTGGACTACCTCGCCCCGTCGCTCCTTTACGCGCTCCTATACGCGGCGACGCCGATCGCCCTCGGCGCCCTGGTGCGGACACGGCGCGACCTCAGCGCCCGCGTGGCCGAGCTCTCCGCCGCCCGCGCGGCCGAGCGTCTCCGCGACGAGCAGGATGTCCTGCGACGCGAGCGCACCCGCCTGTCGCGGGAGATGCACGACGTCGTCTCCCACCAGGTGAGCCTGATCGCCGTGCAGGCGGGAGCGCTGCAGGTCTCGTCATCGGACCCTGCGGCCCGGACCGCGGCCGGGGTCATCCGTTCCCTCGCGGTGCGCACCCTCGACGAGCTGCGGCAGATGGTCGGCGTGCTGCGCGCCGACGGCGCGCCCACCGGTGGCGACAAGCCGCAGCCGACGCTCGACGACCTTCCGCGCCTGGTCTCCGACAGCGGACTCCCCGCCGAGCTGATCACCGATACTCCCGCCGACCTCGCCCCGCCGCTGCAGCGCGCGGTGTACCGCACGGTGCAGGAGGGGCTGACGAATGCGCGCAAGCACGCCCCCGGCGCACCCGTCCGGGTGAGCGTGCGCACGACGACCGCCACGATCGACGTCGTCGTGCGCAACGGCGCCCCCACCGCGCCCGCCCTCGCCCTCCCGTCGGGCGGCGCGGGCCTGCGCGGCCTGCGCGAACGTGCCGAGCTCCTGGGCGGCCGTCTGGACGCCTCCCCGGAACCCGACGGCGGCTACCGTCTCCGCGTCACGCTCCCCCGGCGCGGGTCGAACGGCTGAGCGAAGCCGCTCAGGACAGGCGGAGCTCCGCCTCGGACTTGGGATAGGTCCGTCGCAGCCAGTCGCCGAAACCGGGCTGCGAGAGGCACGTGGACGCCTCCGCGCACCGCACCACCGGGTCATCGGCCGCGTAGGTGCGGTACACCTCGACCTTGGCATCCAGTTCTTCGCCGACGACGTTGACCGGCTGATCCTTCGAGGGGTAGCCCAGGTAGTACGACATCTGCGCCGGGGCGATGCCGACGACCGGCGCCGAGGCGCGGACGAGCGATCCGACGCACGAGTGGTCGGGGTGATCGCCGTGGGCGAAGGCGCTCTCGTGGGGCACGTTCGTGCTGATGCGGCGGGGCTGAGCGGCCGACACCAGTTCGGCCAACGTCGCGGTCAGGCGTGGCAGGTCGTACGCGGGGCCGCCGTCGATCGGGGAGAGTTCGCCGACGTCGCCGTTGATGAGCTGCGTGAGTCCGGCCTTTCCCGTGGCCGGGAATCCTTTCCCGTCGAGCCCGCCGTCGGGCAGACGCAGAACGGTGATGGAGAGGCGTGGTTCGTCGGTCGGAACGAACCGCGTCACGCGGGCACCGCTCGCCAGGAGCAGCTCGCGCTCGTCCCACTCACCCGCGGAGCCGCGCATGTGGTCGTAGGCGGCGCGGATGCCGTCTTCCCGCTCGCGGGCGTACTCGAGCCCCTTCCCGGCGTCGCCGGCGGTCACATAGACCGCACGGACGCACGTCCCGGCCGCGATCGCGTCCGACAATTCGGGATTGGCGAAGATGATGTCGTCGTCGGCGTGGGCCCAGATCGTCATTGCGGTGTCGAGACCGGGCGATTCGATCGCGGGCGACCGCACCGGCGGCGCCGTGGGCGCCGGAATCGGACGCAAGGGGCCCCACGCCCCCACCGGACCCCCCGCGCGCCGCAATTGACGCACCAGCAGAGCGCCCGCGCCGACGCCGACGAGCGCCAGACCGCCAATGATCACGCCTCGCCGGGTCACCCGGATACGACGCGGGTCGCGCACCGCGTCCCCCGTCTCGCCTTCCTCCCCAGAAAGGTCGTCGTCCTGCACTGTCGCTCCGTCCCCTGTCCCCCGCCCGGGCGCGGCGACGGGTTCGGGTCGTCGGCGCTCGGGATGACCGTACGACGGTATCGCTTCCGGGCTCGCGGGCCGCGACGCGCCACCCGGCATCCCCACCCCGGGGCGGGGATGCACGCGTCGATCGGCGGGGAGCACCCGCCAGACGGCTCGCCTGCGACCGGGACCGCCGATTACTCAGCGATCGCGCCGGGCGCAAGCCCGCCGCCGTGGCCAGCTCCGTCTTCTATCGTGCCGCCATGGTTGATCTGACCCGCCCCCAGACCCCCGATCCGTATCCCCTGCTCCCCGCGGTCGCGTCCTTCGACGTCGTGAGCGACGACGTCACCGATGCGCAGCCCCTGAAGGACGACCAGGTCGCCGCCGGCGGCAACACCTCTCCCCACCTGCGGTGGTCGAACGTGCCCGAGGGCACGGCCTCGTTCACCATCACGTGCTTCGACCCGGATGCTCCGACACCGAGCGGCTTCTGGCATTGGGTCCTCGTCGACCTGCCGGCCGACCTCCGCGAGATTCCTCCCGGGTTCGCGGCCGGTGACCTGCCACCCGGCGCGTTCCACGTGCGCAACGACGGCGGTCAGGCCGGATTCCTCGGAGCCGCTCCGCCCGAAGGGGATCAGCCGCACCGCTACTTTTACGTCGTGCACGCGGTCGGGGCGGACAGCCTCGGAGTGGATGCCGATGCGACCCCCGCCGCGGTGTCCTTCGCCCTGGCGTTCCAGACCCGTGGCCGAGCCGTCGTCCACGGCACATTCCAGCACTGAAAGGCAGCGCGATGCGTGAGAACGAGGACTTCGATCCCGAACAGACCGTGGCCGATATCGAGAACCGCGTGCAGGACCGATTCCCGGATGCCGAGCCGGCGCTCGTCCACGAGGAGGCCGTTGCGGCCGTCGACCAGTACGCGGACGCGCCGGTGAAAGACTTCGTCGACATCATCGCCGAACGTGAGGCCCGGGCCCGCGTCGACGAGGCGCTGTCCGAGGACTGAGTCAGGACATGCGGAGGTCGGCCTCGCTGAGGGGGTACGACCTCCGCAACCACTCACCGAAGTTCCGGGTCTTCAAGCACGTATCCCGGTCGGCACAGCGGACCACATCGTCCTGCTGGGCGTAGATGCGGTACGTCTCGACCTTGGCATCCAGGACCGCTCCGTCCAGTGTTCGCGGCAGATCCTTCGACGGGTACCCCACGAAGTACCGGATGCCGGGAGCAGCCGCCGCGTCACGTCCGATGGAATCGCGCACGAGTGTCCCCACCGCCGAGTGATCGGGGTGGTCACCGGGGGCGTAGGCGCTCCCGCGGGGGACATGCGTCAGCGTCCGCACGGGGTGCAGTGCGGTGGCGAGTTCGGACAGCGAGGCCGACAGCTGCGTGCGGTCGACGGCCGGGCCGCCGTCGATGGGAACGAGCGCGCTGATGCCGCCCGCGAGGAGCTTGCTCAGTGTGGCGTGCGCGGTGGAAGGGAACCCGCCGTCGGTGATGTTGCCGTCGGGGAGGCGGACGAACATCACCGATACCCGCGGATCACCCTGAGGACTCAACCGTTCGAGGCGCAGTCCCGCGTTCAGCGTCACGACGGTGGAGTCCCACAGTCCCGTCGCACCGCGCATCTGGTTGTACGCCTTCAGGATGCCGAGCTCCCGAGCGTGCGTGTACCCCACGTCCTTACCCGCATCACCCGCCGTGAGGAAGACCGTGCGGACGCACTGCCCCGCGGCGAGCGCCTCCGAGATCGTCGGATTGCCGAAGATGAGGTCGTCGTCCGGATGCGCCCAGATCGTCAGGACCGTCTCGCCGTCGCAGTCCTGAGCCGCGGGTGAGACCGGCGGCGCGGGCGTCGAGAGTGACGCCGGCGCAGGGGTCGGTGCGGGCGTCGCCGTCGGCGACAGACGCGGGGGTGGAGACGCGCTCGGCGAGGTCGTGATGACGGGGGCGGCATCCGAGGTCGCCGCCCCGAGGGGCCAGAGGCCGAGCGCACTGGAGAAGACGATGGAGCCCCCGACCAGGAGCACGATGGCGAGGACGGCGACCAAGGCTCCGGGCGCGAACCGAGACCGGAGAGGAGTCGACCGGCGCGTGCGTGTCATCGGCGGTCCCCCCGGGCGTCGCGGTCGTCGGCATCCGGCGTCCGCGAACCGCCGTCGAGTCTAGGCGCCCGGCAGTGCTTACACCAAGGGAGCATGCCACGGGTGGCTCTTGACGCCGACGCTCCTGTGTGGATGCGGTCCCACCCATCGTCCGTACGGCCGTGTCCCCCGATCGGTGGACACGGCCGTCATCTGGGGAAACCCCAGGCGAAGCCTCCCGACCCCCAGGAAACAATTCGTTCATCCAGGGGTGATTCACGGGGTGAGTTCGGGCTGTTATCGTTCAGCAGGACAGCCGAGATCCGGGACACCCGGGGAAAGGGGCCTACGCACTGTGACGTCTGACCTGAAGGTCGGCGCGACATCGACGTCGCAGAGCACCGTCGTCGCCATCGACGATGCCCCGACGACGATGGAACCGAGCCGCGGATCTTTTCTGGATCGCGCTCCCCGTTCGGCCACCTCAACGCGCGATCGCTGGCGCCAGCGGTATCGCCGGAACCTCATCCTCACCGACCTGGCCGCCCTGATCTGGGTCGTCTACGGCACACAGCTGGCGTGGTTCGGCACCGGTAACGCCGCGGTGGCGGCCAGCCGCGACAGTCGGATCACCGACCTCTCCTACTGGGTCTTCTCGGCGGTGCTCGTCGTCGCGTGGATGTGGGCCCTGTCGTTCATCGACTCCCGCAGCGACCGCGTGCTGGGCACGGGCTCGCAGGAGTACATCCGGGTCATCGACTCCAGCTTCCGACTGTTCGGAACCATCGCGATCATCGCCTTCCTCACCCAGATCGATGTCGCCCGCGGATACCTGCTGATCAGCTTGCCCGTCGGCATCCTGGTCCTGATCTTCACGCGGTGGCTCTGGCGGCAGTGGCTGGTCGTGCAGCGCTCGCGGGGCAAATACTCCGCCAACGTCCTCCTCGTCGGGTCGCTCCCCTCCGTCACCCAAGTGGCTCGGGAGTTCGCCCGCAACCCCAACGCCGGGTACCGCGTCGTCGGGGCGTGCGTGCCGAGCGGCAAAGTCGCCGACACGATCCCGGGCACGGACATCCCCGTGATGGGGCACGTGGGAGACATCTCCCGCGCGCTGCAGGTCACGGGTGCCGACACCGTCGCGGTCACCAGCGCCGACGAGCTGCCGGCGGACAAGGTGAAGCAGATCTCGTGGAGCCTGGAAGCCGGTCGACAGCACCTCGTGCTGGCCCCGAGCATCATCGACATCGCCGGTCCGCGCCTGCACACCCGGCCGGTCGCCGGTCTCCCGCTCATCCACGTCGAGACGCCGAGGTTCTCCCGCGGGCAGGTCTTCCTGAAGCGCACGGTCGATCTCGTGGCGAGCATCGCCGGAGTGATCGTGCTGAGCCCCTTGCTGCTGTTCCTCGCCATGGCCGTTCGACTCTCGAGCGAGGGTCCTGTCTTCTTCCGCCAGAAGCGCGTCGGATTCCGCGGGCGCGAGTTCACCATGATCAAGTTCCGCTCCATGGTGGTCAACGCCGAGGACCTGCTCGAGCAACTCGCCAAGCAGGAGCGGGATGCCGGTAACGAAGTCCTCTTCAAGATGAAGAACGACCCGCGCGTCACCCCCATCGGGCGCATCATGCGCAAGTTCAGCCTCGACGAGCTTCCCCAGCTGTTCAACGTCATCGGCGGATCGATGTCACTGGTCGGGCCGCGGCCGCCGCTGCCGTCGGAGGTCGCCCTCTACGCTGACCATGTGCACCGTCGATTCCTCGCCAAGCCCGGCATCACGGGCCTGTGGCAGGTGAGCGGACGTTCCTCCCTGTCCTGGGAGGAGTCCGTGCGACTCGACCTGTCGTACGTGGAGAACTGGACGCTCGTCGGCGACTTCGTGATCCTGGGCAAGACCGCTCGCGCCGCCCTGGCGCCGGGCGAGACGGCCGCGTGAACTCCCCGCGCTCCCGCGCGGGTCGACGGCGCGACACTCGCGTGCCGTCTCGCTATGAAGCTGGAGGAGACCCGTGCGTCTTTCTGTGATTGGTTGCGGATACCTGGGAGCCGTCCATGCGGCGGCGATGGCCTCGATCGGACACGAAGTCGTCGGCATCGACGTAGACGAGCGGAAGGTGGCCTCCCTGTCGAAGGGCGAAGCACCCTTCTTCGAGCCCGGCCTCCAGGAGATCCTCACCGAGGGCATCGCCTCCGGCCGTCTGTCCTTCACGACCGACATGTCCGCAGCACAGGGCGCGAAGGTCCACTTCATCGGCGTCGGAACCCCGCAGCAGCCGGGCGGATACGCCGCCGACCTCACCTACGTCCACGCGGCCGTCGACGGCCTCCTCCCCTACCTCTCCGAGGGTGACATCGTCGCGGGCAAGTCGACCGTGCCGGTCGGCACCGCCGAGTCGCTCGCACCCCGGGTGTTCGATCGCGGTGCCACCCTCGTCTGGAACCCCGAGTTCCTGCGCGAGGGCTGGGCGGTTCAGGACACCATCGACCCGGACCGCCTCGTCGCCGGCGTTCCGAGCGCCGACGGCGGCCCGACCGAGGAGGGCGCGCGCACCGCCGACGTGCTGCGCGAGGTCTACCACCCGTCGATCGCCAAGGGCACTCCCTTCATCGTCACCGACTACGCCACCGCCGAACTGGTGAAGGTGTCGGCGAACGCGTTCCTCGCGACCAAGATCAGCTTCATCAACGCCATGGCCGAGATCGCCGAGGTCACCGGGGCGGACGTGACGACCCTGGCCGACGCGATCGGGCACGACGCCCGCATCGGCCGCCGTTTCCTCGGCGCCGGCATCGGCTTCGGTGGCGGCTGCCTCCCGAAGGACATCCGCGCCTTCTCGGCGCGCGCCGAGGAACTCGGCCGCGGCGAGTCGGTGGCGTTCCTGCGCGAGATCGATGCGATCAACCTCCGTCGCCGCGACCGCGCGGTCGACCTCACCGTCCAGGCGCTGGGCGGGTCGGTCTTCGAGAAGAAGGTGACCGTCCTCGGTGCCGCGTTCAAGCCGCACAGCGACGACATCCGCGATTCCCCCGCGCTCGACGTGGCCGTGCGCCTGCACGGCCTCGGCGCGGACGTCACGCTCACCGACCCCGCCGCGATCGAGAACGCCCGTCGCATCCACCCCCAGCTGACCTACGTCGAAGATCGGGATGAGGCACTTCGCGATGCCGACGCCGTGATCGTCGTGACGGAATGGGACGAGTACCGCCGCGAACTCGACCCGGCGCACGCCGCCGCACTGACCGCCGGCCACATCGTCGTCGACGGACGCAACTGCCTGGATGCCGCCGCCTGGCGCGCCGCCGGCTGGACCTACTACGGCATGGGTCGCCCCTGACCCGACCCCCACACGAACGCCCCGTCGGGCCCGCGGCATCTTGTCGCGGGCCCGACGGCTTTCCGCAGTCACCGGTGGGCGGTGGGATCTGCGTCGTCGCGGGGGCGCCGGTTATGCGCACCGTCGTTTACTACGAAACGTCTGATTAACCGCTTGACCACCTGTGTGAAGTCTTGCTAGGTTCTGCGTAACCGATTAACCAGCCCCGGTCGTCGGCGACATCGTCTCGATGAGGAGTCATCCGCATGGACCAGCGAGGGTTCTTCCGACCGCCGAACGCGTGGGTTGGCGACGTCATCCCTTGGGAGGAGGACGGCCGGTTCCACCTGTTCTACCTGCACGAATCGCGGCAGGTCCCCAGGATCGGGATGCCGTGGCACCGCGTCGTCACCGACGATCTCGTCACCTTCGTCGAGACCGGTCCCGCGCTCGCCTCCGGAGGGCCGGATGCCGCGGACTTCAACGTCTACACCGGCAGCGTCGTCGTGGACGGCGGCATCCACCACGTTTTCTACACCGGGCAGAACCCCGAACGGATCGGCGCGGACGGCCTACCGCTCCAGGTCGTCCTGCACGCCACCAGCGACGACGGGATGCGCACGTGGGTCCGCCACCCCGATGACACCTTCGGCGCGACCCCGGGCTACGAGACCGCCGACTGGCGCGATCCCTTCGTCTTCCGCGACGACGAGGCCGGCCTGTGGCGCATGCTGGTCACGGCGCGTCACACCGGCGGCCCCGAGCGGCGACGCGGGGTGATCGCGCAGTGCGTCTCCCACGACCTTCGCACGTGGGAGGCCGCCGAGCCCTTCTGGGACCCGCGCCGCTACATCGCCCACGAATGCCCCGAGGTCTTCGAGTGGAACGGGTGGTGGTATCTCGTGTACTCCGAGTTCAGCGAGTCCTTCACCACGCGCTATCGCGTCTCGCGCAGCCTCCACGGCCCGTGGCGGGTGCCCGAGAACGACACGATCGACGGACGGGCCTACTACGCCGCGAAATCCGCCGCCCGCGACGGTCGCCGGTTCTTCTTCGGATGGATCTCCTCCCGCGAAGGAGGCCGCGACGACGGCGCGTGGCAGTGGGCCGGGACGCTCTCGGTTCTTGAAGCAGAGCAGAACGCCGACGGCTCGCTGCGCTTCCATCCGCCGCTGGAGTTCTCCGCCAGCTTCGGCGAGCGCCTCGGCTCGTCGGCATCCGGAACGGTCCTGTCGGCCCCCGACGGGTACGCCGACCTCGTCCTCCCAACCGACCTCCCCGCCGCGTTCCGCGTGGACGCCGTCTTCGACATCGCCCCCGGGACGACGGAATGCGGCCTCCTGCTCCGGGCGAGCGCGGACGGCGACGAGGCCTACGTCCTGCGCCTCGAGCCGCGACGGAACCGTCTGGTGTTCGACCGCTGGCCCCGCCGCCGGACGGGCGGCGAGCAGTGGCAGATCTCGGGGGACGCCCCCCACGTGATCGAGCTCGAGCGCCCGGTGACGCTCGATCCGGGCCCGCACCGGCTCGAGGTCGTCGTCGACGGCGACCTGTGCGTCGCCACCGTCGACGGTTCGGTGACCCTCAGCACGCGCCTCTACGACCGGACCGACGGTCGCGTCGGCGCCTTCGTCGGCGAGGGCTCCGCGACGGTGCTCTCGCTGGAGATCACCGGCCCCTCCACCACCGCCGTCCCGGCCGCGTCGCTCGACGACGCCCTCGTCTCGTCCTGACCCGCACCACCTCACCCCTACCCGCACCACGACATCAATGGAGATTCACATGGTCCACCTCACCCGAGCGGCATCCTGGCTCGCGCTGACCGCCGCCACCGCGCTCGCCCTGTCCGGGTGCGGCGCCACCGGCTCCGCCGGCGACCCGACCGACGTCAACCCGGACGGGGAGATCACGCCACGCGAGATCTCCTGGCTGCTGTCGCGTCCGGCCGACGGCGGCGTGATCACGGCGATGCAGAAGATCGCCGACGAGTACGCCGCCGACCACCCCGGCTTCTCGCTGAACCTCATCACGACACCCGATCGCCCCAGCTACATCCAGAAGTACGAGACCCTGGCCGCCGCCAACAAGCTGCCCGAGCTCTTCGACACGGATGCCACCCCCTTCGCGCAGAAGCTCGCAGAGCAGGGCCGCATGGTCGACGTGGATCTGCTGCTGAAGGACCTCGGACTGTCCGACCAGTACCGCGACGCCGCCCTGAACTACCAGCGCTTCGACGACGACTCGCTCTACATGGTGCCGTTCGAGTTCCAGCTGGAGTTCTTCTGGTACAACAAGGACCTGCTCGCGCAGGCCGGAGTCGCGGTTCCCGCGACTCTCGACGACTTCGCGCCGATGTGCGCGGCGCTGCGCACCAAGGGCATCACGCCGATCGCCCTCGACGGCGCCGACGGCTGGCCGCTCGAGCGGTACATGGCCTACTACCCCTTCCGGCAGGCGGGCCCCGAGTACGTACAGAAGCTGAAGACCGGCAAGGCGAAGTTCTCCGACGCTCCCGGACGCGCCGCCGCCGACTGGCTGTACGGGCTCGGGCAGGCCGGCTGCTTCCAGGAGGGCTTCTCGGCCACGGGATACGCCGACGCGCAGGCGCAGTTCACCTCCGGCAAGGCCGCGGTGTACAACATCGGCACGTGGGAGCTGGCGAACCTCGCCACCGACAAGCTCGACGCGGGCGTGCGCGACAGCGTCGACTACTTCACGCTGCCGACGATCCCCGGCGCCGTGACCGCAGATAACGAGTACGTGACCCCGTCCGGCATCGGCATGGCCGTCAACTCCGCCACGTACGACCCGCTCGTGCGCGACTTCCTGCGCTTCGCCCTCGAGCGCTATCCCGCCGAGGTCGCCGCCTCGGGCGCCCTCTCGCCGACCACGGGCGTGGAGACGACGATCCCGGCGAACGCGACCCCGCTGTACACGCGGGCGATCGAGCAGGCCGGCGACGTGGGCACGAAGATCGCGATGCCGTGGGACACCCAGCTCGACCCCGCGACGAACACCCGGCTCCAGCAGGAGCTGACGCTGCTCGTGCAGGGCGACATCACACCCGACGAGTTCGTCGGCACGATGGACGCGGCCCTGACGGAGAACGTCGGTGGCTGACACCCTCGCACCGAGCCGGCCCCGGGTCACCGGGGCCGGCTCCCCCGCCCGGCGTCGCGTGCCGATGCGCACGTCGATGCTCCCTCGACGATCGGGTCTTGCCGTCGCCGTGTTCCTGGTGCCCCCGCTGCTGCTGTATGGCGCCGCGGTCCTGCTCCCCATCGTGCAGTCGCTCGTCCTCAGCCTGTTCTCGTGGGACGGCATCACCGACCTCGCCTTCGTGGGCCTGGACAACTACGTGAAGATGTTCACGCGCGACGACGTGTTCTGGACGGCTTTCGGCAACGCGCTCGGCTATCTCGCCATCTGCCTGGTCCTCCAGCTCGGGGGTGCCCTGGCTGTGGCGGGTCTCCTCACCGCCCTCCCCCGGGCACGGGAACTGGTCAAGACGCTGTACCTGCTGCCGGCGGTCATCTCCACGGTGGCGATCGCGTTCCTCTTCGTCCGCATCTACTCGCTCGAGCCCGTGGGTCTGCTCAACCAGCTGCTCGCGTGGGTGGGACTCGACGGTCTCCAGACGGCCTGGCTCTCCAACGTGCAGACGGTGCTGGCGGCGGTATCCATCCCCGAGGGATGGCGTTTCACCGGTCTCTACATGCTCATCATCTACGCGGCGCTCATCGCGGTGCCCAAGGAGCTCGAGGAAGCCGCGCGTCTGGACGGCGCCTCCTGGTGGCAGACCTTCTGGCGGATCCGCTTCCCCTACATCCGTCCCGTCTGGATCACCACGACCGTGATGGCCACGACCTTCGCGCTCCGCGGCTTCGACATCCCGTACCTGCTGACCAACGGCGGACCGGGTCAGGCGTCGGAGCTGCTGACCACCTACATGTACAAGACGGCGTTCGTCCACACCGACTACGGCTACGCCAGTGCCATCTCGGTCTTCATCGTGGTCGAGTGCCTCGTCGCGGTGGGACTCATCTTCCTGCTGCTGCGTCGAAAGGACGCGTGATGAGCACGACTCTCGCCCCGCCCCCCGTGGCATCCGTCCCCTCGTCCGACGCACCGGAGCCCCGCGCTGTGCACCGCTCCCCGCGGGTGCGTGTGCAGCGGACGCTGCTGACCGTGACCGTGGTCCTCATCGTCGTCGTACAGGTGTACCCGCTGCTGTGGCTCTTCCTCACGAGCTTCCGCACCGCGTCCGACTTCGCCGGAGCAGACCCCTTCGCACTTCCGTCGGAGTGGACCCTCGACAACTACGCGCGGGCGTTCGCGACGGGGAACCTGGCGCTGAACATCGCCAACAGCTTCATCGTCACCCTCGGCGCGAGCCTGCTGATCGTCGTGGCCGGCATGATGGCCGCGTACGCCCTGCAGGTCCTCGGCTTCCGATTCAGCGGGTTCGTGCGCGCACTGTTCCTGCTCGGCATCATCGTGCCCGTGCAGATCGCGCTCGTGCCGCTGTTCATCGACTACTCGCAGGTCGGGCTGCTCGACACGCACCTCTCGATGATCCTGCCGCTCGCGGCGTTCTCACTGCCGATGGGCATCTACCTGTTCTCGTCGTTCTACGAGTACATCCCGCGGGAGCTGTACGAAGCCGCTTCGCTGGACGGCGCGGGCCCCTATCGGATCTTCCTTCAGATCACGGCGCCGCTGTCGGTGAACACGATCATCACGGTCGTCCTGGTCAACAGCATCTTCATCTGGAACGACTTCATCTTCGCGAACACGTTCGTTCTGTCCGATGGACTCAAGACGATCCCGCTGGGGCTGCAAAACTACATCGGAGCGATGGGCAACACCGACTGGACGGCGACGTTCGCCGCGGTGTGCGTCACGGTGACGCCGCTGCTGCTGGTGTTCCTCGTGCTGAACAAGGCGATGATCGCCGGCCTCGAGAGCGGAGCCACCAAAGGATGAGCACGACGATGCGCGACGTGGCGCGGGCGGCCGGGGTGTCGGTGGCAACCGTGTCGCACGTCGTGAACGATAAGCCGGGCGCGCGGATCGGCGAGGACGCCCGACGCCGCGTCCACGAGGCGATCGAGGCGCTCGGCTACCGGCCGAACGCCCTGGCCAAGACCCTGTCCGAGGGTAATTCGCGCTTCATCGGCCTGGTGGCGGATGCCATCGCCACCACCCCCTTCGCCGGACAGATCATCCACGGGGCCCAGGACGAGGCGTGGCGTCACGGCTTCGTCCTGCTCGTGACCAACACCGAGGGCAACGCCGCCGCCGAGAACGACGCGATCGCGATGATGCTCGAGCACCAGGTGCGAGGCATCCTGTACTCCACCTGGTACCACCGCGAGATCGACGTTCCGCCGCCGCTCCAGCACACCGAGACGGTCCTGGTGAACTGCTTCTCCGCCGACGACGCGTTCCCCGCGGTCGTCCCCGACGAGGTTCAGGGAGGTCGGACGGCCACCGAAGAACTTCTCTCGGCCGGCCATCGACGGATCGCTTTCGTGAACACCACCTCCCCCTCCCCCGCGAAGGACGGACGCCTCGCGGGCTACCGTGCCGCTCTGGCGGATGCGGGCGTTGCGAGCGACCCCGCCCTGATCTTCGAGGCGGCTCCCGAGCAGGAGGGCGGGTACGACATCGCAGGAGCCGTCGTCGCCTCCGGTGCCACGGCGGTGTTCTGCCACAACGACCGCGTCGCGATGGGCCTGTACGACGGCCTCCGCGACCGCGGCCTGCGCATCCCCGACGACGTGGCGGTGATGGGCTTCGACAACCAGGACGTCATCGCGGCGCACCTGCGTCCGCCGCTGTCGACGGTCGCGCTGCCGCACTACGAACTGGGCGCCGCCGGCGTGCGCACGCTCCTGGGACTGGAGGCACCCGCGTCGGGTGCGCGCCAGCTCGTGGCCTGCCCGCCGGTCCTCCGGGAGTCGATGTGAGCCTGCCCCGCCCGCGCCTCCACCTCGCGCCCGCGCGCAACTGGATGAACGACCCCAACGGCCTCGTGCACACCGGCGGCCGGTGGCACGCGTTCTTCCAGTACAACCCCGCGGGCAACGACTGGGGAAACATGAGCTGGGGCCATGCGTCCAGCCCCGACCTCCTGCACTGGGAGGAGCATCCTGTCGCCCTCGCCCACCGCCCGGGCGAGCAGATCTTCTCCGGTTCGATCGTGGCCGGCCCCGGGGACGCACTGACGGCGTTCTACACGAGCGCCTACGCCCACGGCATCCAGGCCCAGTCCCGCGCGACCAGTCTCGACGGCGGCCTCACCTGGACCCCGGATGCCGCCAACCCGGTGCTCGACCGCGGCAGCTCCGACTTCCGCGACCCGAAGGTCATCGCGCTCCCGGGCCGCGGCTGGCTGATGCTCGCGGTCGAGGCGGTGGAACGGCGCGTCGTCTTCTACGTCTCCGACGACCTGGAATCGTGGCGCGAGACGGGGTCCTTCGGCCCGCTCGGCCCGACCGGGGTCGTGTGGGAGTGCCCCGACCTCGTGCGTCTCCCGGTCGAGGGATCGGATGCCGCCGCCTGGGTGCTGCTGCTGAGCACGAACCCCGTGGGCGACGCGCCCGACCCGGCCGGGTCGGCGATGCACTACGTCGTCGGCGACCTCGTCGGCGACGTGTTCCGCGCCGAGGAGGACGTCCTCCTCCCCGTCGACCACGGCCGCGACTTCTACGCCGGGGTGACGTTCCACGACGCCCCCGGCGGCGCGGCAGTGATGCTCGCGTGGATGAACAACTGGCGCTACGCCCACGCCGTCCCGACGGCTCCGTGGCGCGGCGCGATGTCGCTGCCCCGCACATTGGGCCTGCGTCGCATCGCCGACGCGCTGCGGCTCGTGCAGACGCCCATTCTCCCCGCTGCCGTGGACGCGGCGCCGGTTCCGACTTCCGGTATCGCCCCCCACGCGGTGATCGAGATCCGTCGCGACCCCGGAGACACCGGGCTCCTGCGGATCCGGCTCGACGGGGAATCGGATGCCGCGGTCGACATCGTGCACGACCCCGCCGCCCGCACCCTCACCGTGTCGCGCACGGGCGAGGCCGCTCGCGCCTTGCATCCCGACTTCGCCGGCGCGTGCGGCGCCCCGCTGCTGGAGGAGGGCGCGGCGGTGTTCACGATCGTGCTGGACGGCCCCCTCCTGGAGGTCTTCGCCGACCGGGGTGCCACCGTGCTCTCGCACCTGGTGACCCTCGGCGCCGGCCCCGTGGTCGTCCGTGCCACGTCCGAAGGGTCGGAGTCCCCCGCCGTGCGCGTCGTCGCGTTCGACGACGCGCAGGAAGGTCGGACGGCTCCGGCGGCCGCCTGACCCCTCCCCACCGAACCGCCGGACACCCGGCGGGTGCATCGTCGTGCCCGCCGATCACGAGGAAGTGAGCATCATGCCGTTCGAGATCTCCCGCCGCACCCTGCTGCAGGGCGCCGGAGCCGGGGCCTTCGGCCTCGCCCTGGCCTCCGCGGCTCCCGTGGCCGCCCGCGCCACCACGCCGTCGCAACGTGCGATCTACCACATGACCCCGCCGACGGCCTGGCTGTGCGATCCGCAGCGCCCGATCGTCACGGGCGGGCAGTACCAGCTGTACTACCTCCACTCCGACGTCAACAACGGTCCGGGCGGGTGGGATCACGCCACCACAGATGGCGTGAGCTTCGTCCACCACGGCACCGTCATGCCGCTCACGAACGGCGTCCCCGTCTGGTCGGGGTGTCTCGTGGTCGACGAGGCGAACACCGCGGGATTCGGCGCGGGGGCGGTGATCGCGCTCGCGACCCGTCCCACCGACGGCATCCGCAAGTACCAGGAGCAGTACCTCTACTGGTCGACCGACGGCGGGTTCAGCTTCACGATGCTCCCCGACCCCGTCCTCGTCAACAACGATGGTCGCGCCGCCCAGACCCCGGCCGAGATCGACAACGCCGAGTGGTGCCGCGACCCGAAGGTGCACTGGGACGCGTCACGCGGTGAATGGGTCATGGCCCTCGGTCGTGCCCGTTACGCCGGCTTCTACACCTCGCCGAACCTCTGGCAGTGGACGTGGCGCAGCAACTTCGACTACCCGAACCCGCAGCTCGGCGGCATCGAGTGTCCGGACCTGTTCCAGATGACCGCCGACGACGGCACCCGGCACTGGGTCCTGGGAGCGAGCATGGATGCCTTCGCGGTGGGGCTCCCGATGACCTACGCGTACTGGATGGGAACGTGGAACGGCACGCACTTCGTCGCCGACGACCTGACCCCGCAATGGCTGGACTGGGGCTGGGACTGGTATGGCGCGGTGACGTGGCCGAGCATCGAGGCGCCCGAGACCCGACGGCTGGCGATCGGGTGGATGAACAACTGGAAGTACGCGGCGCGCGACGTCCCCACCGACGTCTCCGACGGCTACAACGGCCAGAACTCGATCGTGCGCGAACTGCGCCTGGAGAAGCAGCCCGGCGGGTGGTACAGCCTGCTCAGCGCACCGATCTCCGCCCTGACGGGGCGCGCGACTTCGACGGTGACCCTGCCGGACCGGACGGTGAACGGCAGCGCAGTGCTCCCCTGGACGGGGCGGGCGTACGAGCTCGAGCTGGACATCGCGTGGACCGACGCGGTCAACGTCGGAGTGTCGGTGGGTCGTTCGGCCGACGGTGCCCGCCACACGAACATCGGCAAGTACGGGGCCGACCTCTACGTCGACCGGGCCCCGTCCGAACGCGCCGGTTACGCTCTCACGCCGTACACCCGCGCGGCCGCGCCCATCGACCCCGCCGCGAGGTCGGTCCACCTGCGCATCTTCGTCGACCGCCAGAGCGTGGAGGTCTTCGTCAACGCAGGGCACACCGTGCTGTCTCAGCAGGTGCATTTCCTCGACGGCGACACCGGGATCTCGCTGTACACCGACGGCGGTGCCGCGCAGTTCTCCGGCCTCACGATCCGGGAGTTCGCCACCCCCGTGTGACCGTGGCCGCACGCGTTCGGAGAAAGTGGGGGCCGCTGCGTGACGAAACCGCCTCCGCGTACGTCTCATCAGTAAGCGAACACAGCTGGCCCGGCATCATCGCCCCGGCCAGGACGTACAGGAAGGACACTCCGATGGCTATCGAAGAGAAGCCCGCGGCATCCGTCGCAGCGCCCCGAGGGTCGCGCGTGGACCGCGCGTTCACCGGCTCGGCGACCACCGCCGCCGACACCGCCGGCAAGACGACCATCGCCGACTCCGTCGTGGCCAAGGTCGCCGGCATCGCCGCACGCGAGGTCTCGGGCGTCTACGCCCTGGGCGGGGGCGGCGCGCGGGCGTTCGGCGCGATCCGCGACGCGATCAACGCGACGGATCTCACGCAGGGCGTGAAGGTCGAGGTGGGCGAGACCCAGGCTGCCGCCGACCTCACCATCGTGGTCGAGTACCCGGCCCCGATCCAGGAAGTCGCGGACCAGGTGCGCACACGCGTCGCCGGGGCCATCAGCCGTCTCGTCGGCCTCGAGGTCGTCGAGGTCAACGTCGACGTCAACGACATCCACATCCCGGGTGACGACGACGACGACTCGACCCCCTCCCGCGTGTCATGAACCCGACCATCACCGGTGCCCTCGTCGGCCTGATCCTGGCCGCGGCCGCACTGATCTTCGGATTCTGGGGCTTCCTGCTCGTCGCCCTCTTCATGGCGATCGGCGCGGTCGTCGGTCGCATCGTCTCCGGTCAGATCGACATCCGCAGCATCGCCAACGCGTTCTCGGGTCGGAGCACATCATGACCACCGCGCTTCCCGAGGTGGCCACCGCCACCCCGGGGGGCGGGGCCACCGTGCACATCGGCGGCCGCGTGGACGTGGCCGACCGTGTCTTCCGAAAGGCTGCCGAACAGGCCGCTGCCGAGGCGATCGGCGTCGAGCGCAGCGACGTGTCGGTGGACATCGTCGCCTCGCGCGACACCGTCGTGGTGCGCGTTCGTACCCCGTTCCCCGTTCCCCCGCTCGACGACACCGAAGCGGTGCGGGCTGCGACCCCCGTGCTGGAAGCGGCCCGTGGCATCCAGCACGACCTCCACGACCGCCTCACGCGCCTGTTCGGGCGCGAGGTGTCGCGCGTGGACCTGACCATCGCCGGGGCAACGACCCCGAAAAGAAGGAGGGTGAGATGACCGACTCGGTTCTGCGTACCGTCGTGCGTCGCGAGACGCACTCGCCCCGCACGGGAGCCATGCTCGTGATCGTCGTACTCCTCGTCCTCGCCGCGGTGTACGCCGCGGTCGAGATCGCGCTCTCGCTCGCCGGACAGCCTCCCCTGCTGCTCTCCCCCGGTGCGGCTGCGGATGCGCTCGCGACTCTTCCGACGGCCGTGGTCCCCGCGGGGCTCATCGCCGCGGGCGTCGTCATCGCCGTCGTCGGACTCATCGTGCTCGTGATCGCGGTGGCGCCCGGCCGCCTGTCCAGGCACGAGATGGCGTGGGACGACCGCGCCGTCGTGGTCGACAACGGCGTCGTGGCTTCGTCGATCGCGCAACACCTGAGCAGCGAAAGCGGGATCGCGCGTGAGAACGTCGTGGTGGGCGTCGCCCACCGCACGGTCGACGTGACCGTGCGTCCGCCCCTCGGCATCCCGGTCGACATCGATCGGCTGCGAGCCATCGTCGATGACGAGGTCGCGTCGTATCGACTCACCCCGTCGGTGCGGACGCGCGTCCGTGTCGAGCGTCCGCTCGACGCGGGGAAGGAGAACCCCCGATGAGGAACACCAATCGCGCGCTCAACCGCATCCTGCTCTTCATCGTCGCGCTGGTCCTGCTCGCGCTCGGCGGTCTGCTGATCGTCGTGGCCGCCCTGCCGGGTGCGGCCGATGTGTGGACGCAGACCACTGACGGCGTCCGCGGGTGGGCCGATGGCATCGGCCAACCCTCCCTCGGTGTCGGCGCGATCGCGGCGCTGGCCGTCATCGCGATCGTGCTCGTCCTCGTCGCGGTGGGCGCCGTGCGGGGGAAGCACCGCGTACCGCTGCAATCCACCGGCAGCGACGGCGACGCGGGACGCATCACGGTGACCGACGGCTTCGCGTCGGCGGCGCTGAAGAACTCGCTCGACGGACGCGACGAGATCCTCTCCTCGCGCATCACCTCTAACGAGGTGCGCAACGAGACCGTCCTGCACGTGAGCGTGACACCGCGCCAAAACACCTCGCCGCGCCAGATCGCCGAGCACGTCGACACCCTCGTGACGAATCTCGCGACCCTGACGGGACAGCAGTTCCGCACGTACATCTCGGTGCACTCGAGCCTGCGCGCCAAGCTCGCGCACGACCAGAGGCGTCTGAACTAGCAGGGGATGCCATGTCGCGGCGGTTCCACCGCTGACGCGACACCCCCGTCGTCTCGAACGGGGGAGGAGCGCTGGTTACTCCTCCCCCGTTCATCGCTCTGCGCTGTGGATGACGTCTTCACCACTACGCGTGCGCATGTAAAAATGTGGTGGACAGAAAGGCATTGATGCTCCTGCCTCCCGCCCCGACTCCGACGGACGCTGCCGGAGAAGCCCGCGCCTTCGAGGCGGGCATCACCGAGGGATTCCCGCCTCGGTGCCCTCGATGCCTCCACACGCTCCAGCCGCGGTCCCGGCGCTCCACGGCGGTCTGGGTGTGCCCGAGCTGCGACCTTTCCCGGATTTCGTGACCCGGCGGCTACGCTGACCCCGTGCTCGTCACCCTCCTCATCGCCGTCGTCGCGATCGTCTGTGCGATTCTCGTCGGCTTCGTCGCGCGCAAGGTCCTGGGGACCGCCGTGGGGTGGCCGCGCAGTATCGTCGTCGGCCTTCTCGTCTTCTTCCTCGGAGTCCCGGCCGCGGGATGGGTGCTTCGCCAGACCGGCATGCCCGACGGGGCCACCCTCGCTGCAGACGATGTGTGGCTGTGGCTCGGCCTCATCGCGCTCTCCATCAGCTGGGTGTTCGCGCTCGGCGTTGCGGCGCTGGTGGCGAGCGAGGCGATCTTCCCGACGCGGCCCCTGCCGAACCCGATCGACGTGGTCCGCGCGGCCCTACGTCAACGCAAACGCACGCGCCGGTACGTTCAGATCCTCGCCATCGCCTCTCGCCACGGTGTCGGCTGGCTGTTCCACGGCGGCCACTCCCGCGTCGAACAGCAGCTGAGCACGTCCGAGGAGCGGGCACGGGCCATCGTCGCCACGATCAATGACGCGGGGGTGAGCTTCGTCAAGCTCGGGCAGGTGCTCTCGACCCGTCGCGACCTCATCCCCGAGCCCTACCTGAGCGCCCTCGCTTCGCTGCAGACGAATGCGACGACGCTGCCGTGGGAGACGGTCCGTGACGTGATCGAGTCCGACCTCGGTCGTCCCATCGCCGAGGTCTTCGCCGAGGTCGACCCGAAGCCCCTCGCCGCCGCATCCGTCGCTCAAGTGCATCGGGCGACGCTGCACGACGGCAGCCGTGTCGTCGTCAAGGTGCAGCGCCCGGCCGCCCGCGCGCAGGTGGAGGCGGATGCCGACATCATCGGCCGCCTCGCCCATCGGGCGGAAGCCCGCACACGGATGGGACGCGATCTCCGGATCGAGTCCGTCGCCCGCGGGTTCACGACGACCCTCGTGGAAGAGCTCGACTACCGCGTAGAGGCACGCAACACCGAGATGATCCGCGCCACGATCGCGAGCATTGACAAGACCGACCCCGCGCGCCGCGGACTCGTGACGGTGCCGGCATCGTTCCCCGACGCGTCCGGCACCCGTGTGATGACGATGGAGCTCGTGAACGGGGCCGCCCTCAGCGACTCTTCCGCACGATTGGCCGCGCTGACGGCCCCAGAGCGGGATCGCCTGGCGGAAGTGCTCATGACCACCGTCATCGAGCAGATCCTCGTCTACGGCGTGTTCCACGCCGACCTCCACCCGGGCAACGTGTTGCTGACCGACGACGGGACGCTGGGACTGATCGATTTCGGCGCCGTCGGCATCATCGAACGCAGCCGCCGACAGCACATGACGGCGTTCCTCCTCGCTGCGCTCAGCGAGAACGACGTCGCCGCCACCGACGCGCTTCTGCTCATCGTCGACGCGCCCGACGATGTGGACCTGGATGCCTTCCGGCACGACGTCGGGATCGTCCTCACGGCCGAGCACGTTCGCAGTGCCGGACAGGGTTCCATCTTCACGCGCATCGTCGACGTCATCCGTCAGCACCGGATCGCCCTCCCCGGAGAACTCGCGTCCGCGCTCCGCAGTTTCGCCACCCTCGAGGGCTGCTTGCGCGTCATCGTGACGGACTTCGACATGGTCGGCCGCGCCCTCCCCCTCATGCCGACTCTCCTGCGGCGCACGGTCTCCCTCAGCCGCACCGCCACCGACCTGCAGGCGGGTGCGGTGATCACGCTCGCGCGCCTTCAACGGATGCCACAACGACTCGAGGCCCTCCTCACCGGGATCGAGCGTGGCTCGATCGGCATCACCCTGCGCTCGGACGACGGGACCGACACCAGCGGCATCCTCAGTCGGATCACCTCGGAGATGGCCACGACGTTGGTCTCGATCGCGGCGGTCGTCATCGCGGTCGTCCTGGTGGTCGCCGGCGGCGGACCGATCCTCGGCGGATCGGTGACGCTGTTCTCGATCCTGGGAGCGGTGATCGGGCTGTTCGGCTTCCTCGGGTTGCTCCGCGTCGTTCGTCGAACCTTCGGGCGCCGCCGCTGACATACCGCACGGCGTCGCGACGCGACAATCCCTTCCTGACGCCGTCCGGACCGCTACAGTGTCGAGCAGCTACCCGTTGTGCACCACCGGACTCCAAAGGAGAAGTCCCATGGTCTTTGTCGTCGCCGCCGTCGTCGTCGGTATCGTCACGTGGATCATCGCCGCCCTCGCGACCGGTATCGGCCTCGGCCGAATCATCGCGCGCGCCGACAGCGAGGAGGGCCGCCCGATCGACGCGCCGACGGGCGCGGGCCTGAGCGGCGCGATCACTCTCTGAACGGCGTCAGCCGCGGTCGGGGCCCGCGCGCATGGCGTCACCGCGGGAGTCGTCCGTCTTCCCCGTGCGCAACGCCCTCATCTCCCGCCGCGTCTTCGGCGCCGCATCGATCAGGGGCCCACGGCCGGCGTCATCCTTGCGGATGATCCGCTGTGTCGCGGACACGACGGCCTCGACCGCCCCGACGGCGTCGCGTTCGAACTCTGACCAGACCGACGAGGGCTGTCGGATGGGATCGACGAGATCGTCATCCTCGACGGGTCCCCGTCGCCCCCGGGTGCGCCGTCTCGAGGCAGATCCGACGAGCTCACTCCATCCTCCGCTGGTCTCCGCGCCGTTCGCCAGCAGACGGGCGAACTCGCGGACGGTGAAGGTGGTGTCGAGCAGCTCGGGCCGCATGTCCAGAACGGTCCGCCGGTGGACGTTGGCGGCACACAGCACGGTCATTCCGGGGTCGAGCATCGACTCGTCGAGGCGACGCGTACGGTGCGACTCGAGATCCAGGCCGTACCCGCGCGCGAGTTGCACGAGCTGAGCCTCTGCCGGACGCCCGGGGCGCACCGCTGTCCCGGCGCTCTCGACGCGCACGCCGCTGTATCCCTCGGCGGCGAGCCGCGCGCGGAGCAGGTGTTCGACGAACGGAGACCGGATGGCGTTGGCGGTGCACACGATCAGGACGCGTCCGGTCGACGATCGGTTCATGAGGCTCCCTCCGCGGACGGGTCGGGACGAGGTCCGCAGCCCTGAGTCCATCGCCTGGGATGCCGACGTCTCCACCCGCCCGCATCCGTGGACGCGCCGACCGCCCGGGTGAAGTGCACGAGGGCGCCGAACGTCACGGCGAGAGGGCCGCCTGGATCTGAGGATCGTCGGCCAGGGCCCGACGAAGCGCCCGCGCCCCCTCTGCCGTCATCGCGAGACCACCGCCCGCAACCTCGATGACGAGCCAGTTCTCGGTGTCGCTCGGCCGACGGAGAATACCGATCTCCACATCGGCGGCGATCCCCGGCCCCCGCTCGGCGCCACCGCGCACACGAGCCGAGAAGCCGACGCCCCCACTGCGATGCACTTCGTCGTCGGGATGAACCGTCGCCCCGTGCTCCGTCGTGCACCACGCGTATTCGCATCGCCCCGCGAAGCCACGAGGATCATCGTCGTTCACACCCATGCCGGACACCTCTCTCTCCGGGTCGTCCGTAGGGGCGACCCGATCGTCGGTGGGCACGGAGGAAGTGAAGCACGAGCCTCCGACACCACGGTCAGCGGCCGGGGGCGACACCGTCCGGGGGCGCAGGAAGCAGCTCGGCGAGCGACATCCCGAGCACTTCGGCGAGACAGACGATCGTGCGGAGGCGGGGATTGGCCGGAGTCCCGGGGTTGGACTCGCCGTGCTCGAGCTTGCGATAGGTGAAGGTCGCCAGCCCCGCGGCGTGGGCGACATGCTCTTGCGAGAGCCCCCGTTCCGCGCGGGCGGCGAGGAGCCGTGCGCCGAACTCCTGGGCGAACTCGTTCCACGGATCGGTCGCATCGGTCATGCCTCCAGCTTGACCGTTCGGCTACGCGCACATGAACATGTCTACATGCCGCATGAGGCTGGCGCCGCCGTCACGGGACATCCGCCGCGGAGGTGACGTGATCCCCCGCGGAGGTGAGCACCGGGGCGATCCCTGATCACGTCACCGGCGCGTGGTGGACCGGGGACCGGCGTCGGGTCGCGAAGGCCGACTCGACGGGACCCCTTCACCCCGCCCCAACGGTTCGAGACCCCCGGCGCTCCCCGTCGTGAGCGGTGTCACAGTGCCCAGACCCTGCGCCTCCTGTTCCAGCCCAGAGGCGCCCCATCTCCGGCCACTGAGCCCGATCAGCGGAGTACCCATGGATCTCGCCACCTCATCAGTCGTCTCACCACCCCTTACGCAAAGCCTCACCCCGTCCCGCTCCGGACGAAGGCGCACCTGGCAATTGCGGTATGCGCGGCTGCTGACCGTCATCGACGCCCTCGTCGTCGTGATGACCGTGTTCGGAACGCAACTCGTGTGGCTCGGACCCGACCATTCCGGCGTGAGCGCCGCGCCGATCGACTACACCACCGTCTCCGCCGTGCTCTGTTTCGCGTGGCTCGCCGCGTTGACCTTGTGGGGGACGCGTCTGCCCCGCGTCGTCGGCCATGGCGTCGCTGAGCACAGACTGGTGATCGCCGCGTCCTTCCAGCTCTTCGGTCTGGTCGCCATGGCGGCCTACCTCGCCGGCATCGACCTCTCGCGGGGATACTTCCTGCTGAGCCTTCCGGTGGGGACCGTCGCGCTCCTGTCCGCCCGCAGTGCCGCCCGCTCGTGGCTCGTGGCGCGCCGCCGGAAGGGGGATCTGTCGGCGCGCGTCGTCCTCGTCGGGAGTCCGGAGGAGAACGCACGCGTGGCGGGCGAGATCCTGCGGCAACCCGGCGTCGGCCTCACCGTCGTGGGCGTGCACACCGTCGACACCGAGGACGGTCAGTCCTGGACGGACTCCCACGCGCGTCGCCTCCGGCGCCGACTCGTCGAGCTCGACGCCGACAGCGTGCTGGTCACCGGGGGCGGGAACCTCGACGCGCACGACATCCGACGAATCGGGTGGGGACTCGAGCCCGGGCGCCAGCATCTCATCGTCGCCGTGAACCTGACCGATGTCGCCGGCCCTCGTATCCACACCCGTCCCGTCGCGGGGCTTCCTCTCGTCCACGTCGAGACCCCGCAGTACTCCACCCGCCAGCGGGTGCTCAAGCGCGCCTTCGACATCGTCGGTGCGGCGCTCCTCCTCATCGCCCTGAGCCCCGTCCTCCTCGCGCTAGCCGCGCTCGTGCGCCTCTCGGGCCCGGGTCCGATCCTGTACCGCCAGGAACGTGTCGGGCAGGGCGGAGTCCGCTTCGGGATGCTGAAGTTCCGCTCGATGGTCGACGGTGCGGACACACGCCTGTCCGAGCTGCTCGCAGCTCAGGGACGCGACGGCACGCCGCTGTTCAAGGTCGACAACGATCCCCGCGTCACTCCGATCGGCAAGATCCTGCGTCGGTACTCGCTGGACGAGATCCCGCAGCTGTTCAATGTCCTGCGCGGTCAGATGAGCCTCGTCGGCCCCCGCCCGCAACGCGACGCCGAAGTGGCGTTCTACGACGACGACGCCCGTCGGCGCCTCATCGTTCGACCGGGCATGAGCGGACTGTGGCAGGTGAGCGGCCGCTCAGCGTTGTCGTGGGAAGATGCCATTCGCCTGGACCTCTTCTACGTCGAGAACTGGTCCTTCGTCGGCGACATCGTCATCCTGTTGCGGACCGTCAGGGCCGTGGTCGCGCCCGGCGACACTGCGCATTGACCTCGTGAAGAGAGCGCCGGTTCCCCCACAGAGAACCGGCGCTCTCGTCCTTGCGCACCACGGCGTTCACACGCCCCGGCGTTCACCCGCGCTGGCGGCGACGGGGACGGGCGTCGCCCTCCGTTGTGGCGACCGGGGCCACGACGGCACCCGCACCTTCATCAGTCGACTCACCCGGCGCCGAGGATGAGTTCTGGAGGGGAGGCAGAGTGCGCAGTCCCCGGACGTTCGCGGGAAGAGGCTCTGCGGACCGGCGACGCGGTCCCGGTGCGTCCTCCCCCTCCTGTGCAGCGTCTTCGGAGGGACGGCGCCAGCGACGCCACCACGACGACCGATCACTGCGCCCGCTCTCCACCCCGTAGCCGTAGTAGCCGCCGTACTGCGACCCGTAGTAGTTCGAATCGGCACCGCGCAGCGGGACGCGGTTGAGGACCACGCCGAGAAGTCGCCCGCGCGTCTTGGCGATGTTCCCCACCGCGCGCCGGAGCATGTCGTCGGTCGTGCGCCCGGCGGTGACGACGAGCACCGCTCCGTCCGCCCAGCTCGCGATGATCGCCGCGTCCGCGACGGCGAGAGTCGGCGGCGAGTCGATGACGACGACCATCTCATCCGCCAGCACCCGCGCCAGCTGCTGCATTCGCTGCGACCCGACCATCTCGCTCGGGTTCGGGGGCGTCCTCCCCGCCGCGACGACGAACAGCCGCCCGTGCTCGTCGACCTGGTGCGCGACCTGCTCGATCCGAGCGCGGCCGGCGAGGACGTCGGAGAGCCCGACGTCGTCCGAGAAGCCGAATGTCGCGCCCAGGACGGGCCGACGAAGGTCTGCGTCGATGAGGATCGCCGATTGTCCCGTTGCTGCGATGCTCACCGCGAGATTCGCGGCTGTCGTGGACTTGCCGTCGCCGGGGAGCGGGCTGGTCACGACGATGACCCGCGCGGGACGATCGACGTCGACGTACTGCAGATTGGTGCGCAGCTCGCGCATCGCCTCCTTGTGCGCGAACGACCCGCGACCGTCGCGGATGTCGTCGAACGAGAACACGGCGCGTCCGGCCGCGAGCGCCTTGTCGACGGGGAGGATGCCGACGACCGACGCATCGGTCGCGTCCGAGATGTCCTGGGCCGAACGCACGCGCCGATCGAACGTGCGCCGAACCAGTGCGAACACGACGCCCGCGAGGGCTCCGACGAGCGCACCGACGGCCACGGCCAGCCTCACGTTCGGGGACGTCGGCGCGGTCGGCAGTCGCGCCGAGTCCCCCGCCACGAGACGGACGGCCGCCTGCCCCCCACCGGTCGTTTCGAGTTGCTCTGCCTGGACGGTCATCCCCTGCAGCCAGGCCTGGGCGAGGTCACGGGCCGCCTCCGGCGTCGAGCCGGTCGCCTCGACGCGCACGTTGACGGTGTCGACCGGATTGGAGACACGGACGCGCTGCACGAGCGACTCGGGGCTATCGCTGAGGCCGAGTTGGTCGCGAGCCGTTTCGGCGACGGCGCGCCAATACCCCATGTCGATGAAGGACTTCACCTTAGACAGCGCCAGGCTGTCACCCGCGAGAGCGGAGCCCGTCGATCCATCGGTGGAGACGCTCGCGACGTAACCGCTCGCGTCGGCGGTGTAGATGCGGGGCTGCAGGGCGCTCCATCCCAGGCCGGCGAGCCCGCCGGCGAGGGTGAGGGCGAGGATCGTCTTCCAGTAGGCGCGCAGGATCCGCGCCACACGTTGCATGTCCACTCGAGTTCCGCCTTCCGCTCGGCCCGTGTCGGGAGCGCCGAGTTCCGGGGAAGCATAGGCACGCGTGGGAAGCGCCCCGCGCACGGTCGGCGTCGGCACGACCGGGCGAAAGGAGGGGGGAAGGGCACGGGCTCACCGATGGTGACTCCGGATCGCAGAGTGTGATGTCGACAGGGTGAAGGGGGGATGACGGCGGGGATGAAACCGCTCCCGTAACACGCGCACCGGGCGAACATCGCCCCAATGATCGGGTGAAGCGCACCGTCGCCATGCGCGCCCGTCGACCCGAACCCGAACCCGGCCGACGACACCAGCGACCCGAGAGTTGGAGAACACGATGCTGATCGACCTCGACACCCCGCCCACCGCCGCGCGCGCCGCGCGGCGGTCCAGCCGATTCTGGACCCCGCGCACCGTCACCCTTTCGACGCTCCGCGGCGCCCTCGAGAGCGACGTGGTTCTTCTGCGTGGGCCGGCCGGCGTGGAAAGACTGCACTCCTGCGGCAGTTCGCCGCCGCGCTGGACGACGATCCCGAGATCGGCATCCAGCTCGTGGATGCCGCGCAGGTCGATCCGGAAACGCTTGCGCGCGTCGCTGCGGCATTCGGCGAAGGCCCCTCCCAGCACGTCCTGCTGGTCGACAACCTCACCGACGGACCCTCCGTCGACTCCGCCGCCATCCTCGACCTCCTGCGCACGGACCCCGCCCTGCGGGTGGTCGTCGCCACCCGGCACGTGACCCGGCTCGAGAGCCCGCTGATCGCACTCGAGTTCGACGTCCACGTGCTCACACCCGCTGATCTGCTCATGACGCGCGACGAAGTTGCGCTCGTCCTCGAGCTCCATGGCATCGAGACGACGGAGGTCGCCGTCGACGTTCTCTCGCGGCGCACCGCCGGCTGGCCCGCACTCGCCCAGTTGGCCAGCTCGAGGCTCCGGCTGGAGGGTCTGCCGTTGCGCACCCGTGACGAAGCGGAAGCCATCGCCGATTACGCCGCGCGAGCCCTGACCACGGACATGGAAGCGCATCTGCGCGCACCGGTCACCGACGAGGTGCGTCTCCTGGCCGTCGCACCGTACATCAACGTCGAACTCGCCCGAGCAATCGGGATCGACTCCACGACCGGCACCACGACCGAGCTGCTCCGGGAATTGCAGGATGCCGGCTTCGTCTGGCCGAGCACGACCCGCCTCGTGCTGGCCGAGCCCGTGCGCGGCCAGTGGCTCAGCGAGATCATGGTGAGCGCTCCGGAACTGGTGGAGCACGCACGCCTGCGTCTGCTGGACCACCTCGTCACCGCCGGTGAGCCGCTGCGCGCCGCTCAGCTGGCCGCGGACGCCGCCCAGTGGACGACCCTCGGCTCGATCTTCCGCTCCGCCGGGCCCGAGATCTGGGCTCGTGACGCCGCGGCCTTCGCCGCGCTCGTCGCGACGCTGCGAGCCCATGTCGGGTTCGACCCGGTCTCCGTCGACGCTCTCCTGGCCGTGGATCCCGACACGGCGGCATCCGCGGAGACCCCCGCCCTCGTCGTCGGGGCACTCGGTCGCCTTCCCGAGGCCAAGGCGGCGGCGCAGCACGATATCGAAGCGCTGATCATGCGCGTGAACCTGTTGCGGGCCGCGGGCCGTTTCGCGCTCGCCACGGAGTCCGCGACGCTCCTGGTGGACGCGCTTCGCAGACGCCCCGGGCTGTCGGACGAGGTGGCCGCCGAAGGCTGGTACCAGG
>NZ_RBZY01000080.1 GCF_004022425.1 Microbacterium enclense
GGCGGCGGGCCGTGGCATCCTGTACTTCGCCCACGAGCTCCTCGATGACGTCCTCCAGGAACAGCACCGCACGCACCTCGCCGGCGTCGTCGCGCACCTGCGCGAGGTGGCGGCCCGAGCGGCGCATGAGAGCGAGCGCGTCCTCGAGGTCGGTCGTCTCGAGCACCGACACCATGTGGTGGATGCGCTTGGTCGGGATCGGACGGGCCATGTCGGCCTCGTCGTCGGGCCCCTCGGCCACCCGCAGCACGTCCTTCAGGTGGACGTACCCGGTCGGGTGCCCCTGCGCGTCGACGATCACGTACCTCGAGTACCCGTGGACGGCCACGGCCCGCTCGATCTCGGCGGGGGTCGTCGTCTCGGGGAGCGTCACGAGGTCGGCCATCGGCACCGCGATGTCGGCGGCCTTCTTCTCGGTGAACTCCACCACCGCGGTGACGGTTCCCGCCGCGTCGTCGAGGACGCCCTCACGGCGCGACTGGTTCACGATGGTGGCGACCTCGTCGAGCGTGTAGGTCGACGTCGCCTCGTCCTTCGGCTCGACCCGGAAGGCCCGCACGACGTGATTCGCGATCCAGTTGAGCGCCACGATGATCGGGTAGAACGCCTTCGACACGGCCACGAGGGGCGGAGCCAGCATCAGCACGGCCCGGTCGGGCAGGGAGAAGGCCAGGTTCTTGGGCACCATCTCGCCGAAGACGACGTGCAGGTACGACACCAGCAGCAGCGCCACCACGAACCCGACCACATCGACGGCCGCCTCCGGCAGCCCGGTCAGCCCGAGCGGCTCCGCGAGGAGGTGGTGGATCGCCGGCTCGGAGACGTTCAGGATCAACAGCGAGCAGATCGTGATGCCGAGCTGGCACGTCGCGAGCATGAGGGTCGCGTGTTCCATCGCGTACAGCGCGGTCTTGGCCGACCGCGACCCGCGCTCGGCGAGCGGCTCGACCTGCGAGCGGCGCGCCGAGATGACGGCGAACTCGGAACCCACGAAGAAGGCGTTGGCGATCAGCAGCACGACCAGCCACGCGATTCCCGCCCAGTCGCTCATCGCTGGTCACCTCCCTTGGCGGCGCGGACGAGGTCGTCGACGCCATCCTCGGACGGTTTCGGCGTGAACTGCACGCGGTCGACGCGGCGGCCGTCCATCCGTTGGACGGTGAGGACGCCGTCCTCCGTCTCGACCGTGTCGCCGACGGCGGGGATGCGCTCGAGCTCGGCCATCACGAAGCCGCCGACGGTGTCGTAGACCTCACCCTCGGGGACTCGCACGCCGGCGCGGTCCAGGAGCTCGTCGGGGCGCAGGTCACCCGGGAAGGTGAGGGATGCCGCGGTGCGCACGACACCCGCGCGCGAACGATCGTGCTCGTCGAGGACCTCGCCGACGATCTCCTCGACCAGGTCTTCCAGGGTCACGACGCCGGCGGTCCCGCCGTACTCGTCCACGACGATCGCCATCTGGTAGCCGCGGGAGCGCAGCTCGGACACCAGCGTGTCGAGGTGCACGGTCTCGGGGACGCGCAGCGGCTCGGTGGCCAGTGCCGCGACCGGCACGTCGGCGCGGCGGTCGCGCGGCACCCCCACTGCGGCCTTGAGGTGCACGACGCCGACGATGTCGTCCATCGACTCGTCGTAGACGGGGAACCGGCTGTGGCCGGTGCGACGGGCGAGCTGGATGACGGCCTCCGTCGGCTCTCCCGCGGCGAGCGCGTGCACGCTCGGGCGGGGCGTCATGACGTCGGCGGCGCTCAGCCGGGCGAAGGTGAGGCTGCGGTCGAGGAGCGACGCGGTGTCCTGCTCCAGCATGCCCGCGCTCGCCGAGCGCTTGACGAGACTCGACAGCTCCTCGGCCGTGCGGGCGCCGGAGAGCTCTTCCTTCGGCTCGACGCCCACGGCGCGCAGCACGCCGTTCGCGCTGCCGTTGAGGACGGCGACGGCGGGACGGAACACCATGGTGAACGCGACTTGGAACGGGATGACGAGCTTGGCCGTCTGGCGCGGGATCGCCAGCGCGAAGTTCTTGGGCACGAGTTCGCCGAGGATCATCGACAGTACGGTCGCGATGCCGATGCCGACCACCGCGGCGACCGGCACCACGACCGCTTCGGGAAGGGACCACGCCAGCAGGACCGGGCGCAGCAGATTCGAGATCGCCGGTTCCATCGTGTAACCGGTGAGAAGCGTCGTGAGGGTGATGCCCAGCTGCGCACTGGAGAGGTGCGTCGAGGTGATGCGCAGCGCGTCGATCGTCAGCGACAGGCGGGACTCGCCCGCCGCACGCCGCGACTCCAGGTCCGCGCGATCGAGATTGACGAGTGCGAACTCGCTCGCGACGAACAGGCCCGTACCCACCGTGAGAAGCAGCCCCACGCCCAACATGACGTAATCCATCACGCGTCACCCCCGCTCGGGGCGGGAGAGTGTCGGCGGGGCTCGGGTCTACAACTGGGAGGGTCGTCCATCGTGCCCCCGATTCTAGGGCCTCGCGGGCCGCGCGGGACCGGGCCGCCGGCATCCGTCCCGAGCGTTCAGGATGAGGACATGGATGCCATCGCCCAGCACCGCGCCGCCGCTGCGGAGGACGCGGTCATCGCCGCCTACGTGCACCGGTACGGTCCGGTCGCGTGGGCGCACGCGGCCACCGCCGGCGACGGTGCGCCGACGTGGCACTACTGGTGGCACGCGCACCTCGTGCACGCCCTGGCGGAGGCGGAGCGCCACCGCCCGGCGAGGGCGCGTCGAGGACTCATCGCGCGGGTGCTGCACGGGGTCACCCTGCGGACGGCCGGGACGTGGATCACCCCGTTCTACGACGACATCGCGTGGATGGGTCTCGCTCTGGCGGAGACGCGGCCGCGGGGGCACGCCCGGGCGCGCATCGCGCGCCTGCTGGCCGGTGCGGTCGACCCCGCGGTCGGCGCGCTCCCCTGGCGCACCCGCAGCGTCCTCTACAACGCCCCGGCGAACGGCCCCGCGGCGATGGTGCTCGCGCCCAGCCGTCACCGCGCTCTCGCGCAGCAGCTGAGCTCGTGGATGGGCGCGACCCTCGACGATCCGGAGACCGGCCTCGTGCGCGACGGCATCGAGCACGGCGTGGTGCGCCCCGACCTGTGGACGTACAACCAGGGTGTCGCGATCGGAGCCGCTCTCGCCCTCGGCGACGCGCGGCGCGCGGCCGGGGTCGTGCACGCCGTCGACCGGTGGTGCGCCGAGGACGACGGCCTGTTCCCCGCGGCCGGAGGCGGAGACGGCGGACTGTTCGCCGGCATCCTCGCCCGCTATCTCGCCCTCGCCGCCATCCACCTCGACGGACCGGATGCCGAGATCGCCCGACGCCTGGTGCACCGCAACGCCGAGGCGCTGTGGGCGGGACGGCGGGAGGGGCGCTTCCCCGCTGATCCGCGGCGCGCAGCACGGCCCACCGGTGACGACCGGGATCTGTCGGTCCAGCTCGGGGCGTGGATCACGCTCGAGGCCGACGTCGCGGCCTCGCGCGGCCTCACCAGCTGACGGGCAGGGCCTTGCCCTCCTCGTAGCCGGCGGCCGACTGCAGTCCGACCCGGGCCCGATCGTGGAACTGCGCGACGGTCGCCGCTCCGGCGTACGTGAACGACGACCGCACGCCGGAGGTGATCATGTCGAGCAGGTCCTCGACGCCGGGACGCTGCGGGTCGAGGTAGATGCGCGACGACGAGATTCCCTCGGCGAACAGCTCCTTGCGTGCCCGCTCGAACGCATCCAGTCGCTGGAAGCGCCCCTGCACCGCCTTCGTGGAGGCCATGCCCCAGGACTCCTTGTAGATGCGTCCCCCTTCGTCGACGCGGAGTTCACCGGGGGACTCGATGGTCCCCGCGAACCACGACCCGATCATCACCGAGGCGGCTCCCGCGGCGAGCGCCAGCGCGACGTCGCGCGGGTAGCGCACGCCACCGTCGGCCCAGACGTGGGCGCCCGCGGCGCGAGCGGCCTCGGCCGTCTCGAGCACGGCGGAGAACTGGGGCCGGCCGACGGCGGTCATCATGCGCGTCGTGCACATCGCGCCCGGGCCCACGCCCACCTTGAGGATCGAGGCTCCCGCGGCTGTGAGGTCGCGCACGCCCTCGGCGGTGACGATGTTGCCCGCGGCGATCGGGATGCCGAGATCCAGCGCCGCGACCTCGCGGAGGGCCCGCAGCATCTGCTCCTGGTGCCCGTGCGCGGTGTCGACGACGAGGACGTCGACACCCGCCGCGGCGAGCGCGCGGGCCTTGCCGGTGACATCGCCGTTGATCCCCACCGCCGCGGCGACGATGAGGCGGCCGTCCGCGTCGACGCCGGGGCGGTAGACCGAGTCGCGCAGAGCGCTGCGCGCGGACAGCGTTCCGACGATGCGGTCGCCGTCGACGACGGCGACGATGTCGGCCGTGCCGACGAGGTCGAACACCTCGTGCGGGTCGCCGACGCGCTCGACCTCGACCAGCGGGGCGTCCGTGCGGGCGATGTCGCCGAGGGTGGCGTCCGGGAGGGCGGTCGCCAGACGCGGGGCCGGGACGATACCGCGGTAGCCGTCGAGGCCGACGGTGCCGTCCGCGCGCTGCTCCGCGACGACGATCCCCCGTCCGGCGACGGGAGGGAGGATGCGGCGCGCGTCGGCGACCGTCGCCGACGGTGGGAGCACCAGAGCCGCGTCCCACGCCACGGGCTGTGCTTTCACCCACTCCACGGCATCGACGAGCCGTTCGAGCGACATGTCCTGCGGCAAAACGCCGAGACCACCGCGCCGCGCCAGCGTCGCGGCCAGGCGGGGACCGGTGACCGAGTTCATGTTGGAGGCCACGAGCGGAAGGGTCGCCCCGCTCCCGTCGCCGGGGGCGAGGTCGACGCTCAGGCGACTGCCCACCTCCGAATGACGCGGAACGAGGAAGACGTCCGAGTAGGTGAGGTCGACATCGGGCTGTGCACCGGAGAACTCCATGGCATCCACTCCACCACATCCGATGGATGGCAAGACCCCGGAGGATGGCCAGGATCCTCGGCTAGGCTGGAGCGAGTGCGCAACGAGGACGACTGCGTGCATCCACAGGAATCTTCATCGAGGAAAGCAGGCGATCGACTGTGTCGAGCCAGGTGACGGGCGTCGGTACTTCGAGCGAGGGCGAGTTCGGCGCGAACGAGTGGCTCGTGGACGAGCTCTACGAACAGTTCAAAGTCGACAAGCACTCCGTAGACAAGGCCTGGTGGCCGATCCTGGAGGCGTACCACCCGGTCGTCGACGGATCCGCCGCGGCCTCGGCACCGGCCTCCGCGCCGCAGGCGGCACCGACGGAGCCGAAGCCGGTGACCGCCCCGATCCCGGTGGTCGGTCAGGCCCCGGTGGCGCGCACCACGGCGAAGCCGGCGAAGCCGCAGCCCATTCCCGCGCAGGCTCCCAGCTCCGTGCCCTCCGCGACGGCGGAGAGTACCGAGGAAGACCGCGTCACCGTCCTCAAGGGCATGCCGAAGGCGCTCGCGAGCAACATGGACGACTCGCTCACCGTGCCCACGGCGACGAGCGTGCGAACGATCCCGGCGAAGCTGATGATCGACAACCGCATCGTCATCAACAACCACATGTCCCGCACCCGCGGCGGCAAGGTCAGCTTCACGCACCTGATCGGGTGGGCGCTCATCCAGGCGCTCAAGGAGTTCCCGAGCCAGAACGTGTACTACGCCGAGATCGACGGCAAGCCCTCGGTCGTGGCACCGGCCCACGTGAACCTCGGCATCGCGATCGACATGCCCAAGCCCGACGGCTCGCGCGCTCTGCTGGTGCCGAGCATCAAGCGCGCCGACACGCTGACCTTCGGCGAATTCCTGGCCTCGTACGAAGACCTCGTCCGCCGCGCACGCTCCAACAAGCTCACTCCCGGCGACTTCCAGGGCACGACGATCTCGCTCACCAACCCGGGCGGGATCGGCACCGTGCACTCGGTCCCGCGCCTGATGCGCGGCCAGGGCGCGATCATCGGTGCCGGTGCGCTGGAGTACCCCGCCGAGTTCCAGGGCGCGAGCGAGAAGACGCTCAACGAGTTGGCGATCGGCAAGACGATCACCCTCACCAGCACCTACGACCACCGCGTCATCCAGGGCGCCGGTTCCGGCGAGTTCCTGAAGAAGGTGCACGAGCTGCTGGTCGGCCAGCGCGGCTTCTACGACGACATCTTCGCGGCTCTCCGCATCCCGTACGCCCCGATCCGCTGGGCGGCCGACATCAGCGTCGACCTGTCCGAGCGCATCGACAAGAGCGCGCGGGTGCAGGAGCTCATCAACTCCTTCCGGGTGCGCGGCCACCTCATGGCCGACATCGACCCGCTCGAGTACGTGCAACGCACGCACCCCGATCTTGAGATCGAGTCGCACGGACTGACGTTCTGGGACCTCGACCGCGAATTCGTCACGGGCGGTCTCGGCGCGAAGCGCGTGGCGAAGCTGCGCGACATCCTCGGTGTCCTGCGCGACTCGTACTGCCGCACGCTCGGCGTGGAGTACATGCACATCCAGGACCCCGAGCAGCGCCAGTGGTTCCAGCGCAACGTCGAGGTCAAGTACACCAAGCCCGGGCACGACGAGCAGCTGCGCATCCTCGCCAAGCTCAACCAGGCCGAGGCGTTCGAGACGTTCCTGCAGACGAAGTACGTCGGGCAGAAGCGCTTCAGCCTCGAGGGCGGCGAGTCGCTCATCCCGCTGCTCGACCAGATCCTCCAGGGCGCGGCGTCCGCCGGCCTCGACGGCGCCGCGATCGGCATGGCCCACCGCGGCCGCCTCAACGTCCTCACCAACATCGCCGGCAAGACCTACGGTCAGGTGTTCCGCGAGTTCGAGGGCGCCGTCGCGATCGGCAGCAAGCGCGGTTCCGGCGACGTGAAGTACCACCTCGGCACCGAGGGCACCTTCGTCGGCGACTCGGGAGACGAGCTGCCGGTCTACCTCGCCGCCAACCCGTCGCACCTCGAGACCGTTGACGGAGTGCTCGAGGGCATCGTCCGCGCCAAGCAGGACCGCAAGCCCATCGGCACGTTCTCGTGGCTGCCTATCCTCGTGCACGGCGATGCCGCCTTCGCCGGTCAGGGTGTGGTCGTCGAGACGCTGCAGATGTCGCAGCTGCGCGGCTACCGCACCGGCGGCACGATCCACGTGGTCGTCAACAACCAGGTCGGCTTCACCACGACCCCCACCGACGCCCGCACCTCGGTGTACGCCACCGACGTCGCCAAGACCATCCAGGCGCCGATCCTGCACGTGAACGGCGACGACCCGGAGGCCGTCGTGCGCGCCGCCGACCTGGCGTTCCTCTACCGGGAAGAGTTCCACCGCGACATCGTCATCGACCTCGTGTGCTACCGCCGTCGCGGTCACAACGAGGGCGACGACCCCTCGATGACGCAGCCGCTGATGACCAACCTCATCGAGGCCAAGCGCTCGGTGCGACGCCTGTACACCGAGTCGCTCGTGGGCCGCGGCGACATCACGGAAGACGAGTACGAGCAGGCGAAGCAGGACTTCCAGAACCGCCTCGAGGTCGCCTTCGCCGATACGCACGCGGCCGAGACGGGGTCCACCCCGATCGTCTCCACCGACGCGGCCGACGACATCGTCGTGGGCGCACCCGAGACCACGGGTGTCTCGCGCGAGGTCGTCCACCACATCGGTGACGCCTTCGTCAACAAGCCCGACGGCTTCACGGTGCACAACAAGCTCCAGCAGCTGCTCGACAAGCGCCTCGACATGAGCCGCAACGGCAACATCGACTGGGCCTTCGGTGAGCTGCTCGCCTTCGGCTCGGTGCTGATGGAAGGTACCCCCGTGCGCCTGGCAGGCCAGGACTCGCGCCGCGGCACTTTCGTACAGCGCCACTCCGTGCTCCACGACCGCGACAACGGCCAGGAATGGCTGCCGCTGGCGAACCTCAGCGAGAACCAGGGACGCTTCTGGGTGTACGACTCACTCCTGAGCGAGTACGCGGCGATGGCGTTCGAGTACGGCTACTCCGTCGAGCGGGCCGACGCCCTCGTGCTCTGGGAGGCGCAGTTCGGTGACTTCGCCAACGGCGCGCAGTCGGTCATCGACGAGTTCATCTCGTCCGCCGACCAGAAGTGGGCCCAGCAGTCGAGCGTCGTGCTGCTGCTCCCCCACGGCTACGAGGGTCAGGGCCCCGACCACTCGTCTGCGCGCATCGAGCGCTACCTGCAGATGTGCGCGCAGGACAACATGATCGTCGCGCGTCCCTCGACGCCGGCGTCGTACTTCCACCTGCTGCGTCGACAGGCGTACCAGCGCCCCCGTCGCCCGCTCATCGTGTTCACGCCGAAGGCCATGCTGCGTCTGCGCGGGGCCACGAGCCCGGTCGAGGACTTCCTCGAGGGCCGGTTCGAGCCGGTGCTGGACGATGACCGCGGTCTCGACCGCGGTGCCGTGACGCGCGTGCTCCTGCACGCCGGAAAGATCCACTGGGATCTGCGCGCCGAGCTCGACAAGAACCCGAATCCCGAGATCGCGCTCGTGCGCCTCGAGCAGTACTACCCGGCTCCCATCGACGAGTTGAACCGCGTCCTGGAGTCGTATCCGAACGCCGAACTGGTGTGGGTGCAGGACGAGCCCGAGAACCAGGGGGCGTGGCCCTTCATCGCGCTCGAGGTCGCCGACCAGCTCGGTGGGCGCGGCATCCGCGTCATCTGCCGGGCCGCTGCGGCATCGACGGCGACGGGGTCGCCGAAGGTGCACGCGAACGAGCACGCCGAGATCATGAAGGCGGCGCTCGCGCGCTGACTCGAGAGCGACGGGGC
>NZ_RBZY01000081.1 GCF_004022425.1 Microbacterium enclense
TCGTGTGGCGGCTCATCCCGGCAGTCTGCCACGGTAGGCGCTGCGGTTTGTTGCCTGCGCCAACTTACTTCTTGCGCTTCCGTTCGATGTGGCCTAGCTTTGCCGTCGAAGCGCTTCCCGGAAGCGCTTAGACAGCTACGAAGGAGTCGCTATGGCAGGCATCGACGAGGTCGCCCGCGCTGCGGGCGTGTCGATCAGCACCGTCTCCTACGCGCTGAGCGGCAAGCGTCCGGTGTCGGCCGAGACCCGTCGCCGCATCCAGGCCGCGGTACGCGAGCTGGGGTACAGCCCGAATGCCGGCGCCCGGATGCTCGCCGGCAGCCAGACGAACATCTTCGCGCTGTCCGAGCCCCTCCGTGCGGACAGCCACGCGCCGAGCCACATGGCGTTCATGCACGCGATGACGGTCGCTGCCCGCCGCAAGGAGTACGACATGCTCCTCCTCACCGACGAAGACGCCTCGGCCGGCATGAAGCGGGTCGCGGCGAGCGGATTGGTGGATGCCATCCTGGTGCTCGATGTCGCCCCGGACGACCCGCGCGTCGACATCGCGCGCGCCAGCTCTACGCCGACGCTGTTCGTCGGCATCCCGAACGACCACGACGACCTCGTGTGCGTCGACCTCGACTTCGAGCGCGCGGCGGTCGAGGCGGTCGACCGGCTCGCCGACGCCGGGCATCGCGAGATCGGGCTCATCGGCGGATCGCGGCGCGCGTACGAGAAATCGAACTTCCCGCCCCGCGTGCGCGGTGCCGTCGTGGCGCGGGCGGCTGAGCGTGGCGGGAACGCCCGGGCCGTGGCATCCGGCGAGGTCGTGACCGACCGGGCTCATGTGCGGGAGTCGGTGCGCGAATTCGTCGCTGCGGGGGTGACCGGCATCGTCCTGCACGCACCCGAAGAGGTGCTGCAGGTGACGCTGCTCGAGCTCGCCGCGCTCGGCAAGAGCGTGCCGGGTGACGTGTCGATCGTGTCGGTCGGCAGCAGCTTCGACACCGACGCGCTGCCCACCCCGGTCGACTCGATCCCCCTCGTGCCGCAGAGTTCGTGCGAGCTCGCGGTCGACCTCGCCATCGAGCTGATCGCCGGTCGGCCCGTGGCATCCGGTCTCCATCTCATTCCACCGACCTACCTGGACCGCGGCTCCGTCGCCACGGTTCGTTCCGTCTGACCCTCCCAACTCCACAGCCTGCGCCGTTCGCCCATTATCGAAGCGCTTCGACGCATCCGCCCCCGCTAGCGGACACCCACCACCCAGCGGAACACAGTGAAAGGAGTGCCAACGATGGCACGCACGAACGCACAACGACGCGCGACCCGAGTCCTCACGGCCGTCGGCTCGATCACCGTCGCCACCCTCGCCCTCTCGGCCTGCAGCGGAGGAGGTGACTCCGGCTCCACCGACGGCGAAGGTCAGACGCTCACCCTCTGGCATTACGAGGGCGACGACAGCGCGATGGCCAAGGCCTGGAACGCCGCCGTCCCGATCTTCGAAGAGCAGACCGGCGCCACGGTGAAGATCGAGGAGAAGTCCTTCGAGCAGATCCAGAAGACGGCGAGCCAGGTGCTCGACACCGACGCTGCGCCCGACCTCATGGAGTTCAACAAGGGCAACGCCACCGCGGGCTTCCTCGCGAGCACCGGGCTCATCGCCGATATCAGCGACGCCGTCACCGAGTACGGATGGGATGCCAAGCTCGCCCCGTCGCTGCAGACCACGGCGAAGTACACCGCCGACGGCGTCATGGGGGGCGACACCTGGTACGGCGTGCCGAACTACGGCGAGTTCGTCGGCGTCTACTACAACCTCGACGCCTTCGCCGCCGCGGGCCTCGAGGTGCCGACCACCTACGACGAGTTCGTGGACGTGCTCGACGCCTTCGTCGCGAAGGGCATCACGCCCCTCGCCGAGGCCGGCGCCGAGTACCCGCTCGGACAGCTCTGGTACCAGCTCGCGCTGACCGAGGCCGATCGCTCGTGGGTCGACGACTACCAGCTGTACAAGAACCCGGTCGACTGGAACGGCTCCGAGGTGTCGTACGCCTCCGAGACCCTCAAGGAGTACGTCGACAAGGGCTACATCGCCTCCGACGTCTCGTCGGTCAAGGCCGAAGACGCCGGCGTCTCGTTCATCAACGGCACCTCGCCCATCTTCGTTTCGGGTTCGTGGTGGTACGGCCGGTTCGCTTCCGAGGCCGGGTTCGACTGGACGCTCGCGTCCTTCCCGGGTTCGAAGCTGTCGCTCGGCTCGTCGGGCAACCTGTGGGTCGTTCCCGAACGCTCGCAGAACAAGGACCTGGCGTACCAGTTCATCGACATCACGATGAGCCCCGAGATCCAGGCGATCATCGGCAACAACGGCGGCGTCCCCGTCGCGGCCGATACCGCCGACATCACGGATGCCAAGAGCAAGGAGCTCATCGACACCTTCAACGGCGTCCTCGACGACGACGGCCTGTCGTTCTACCCCGACTGGCCCGCTCCCGGCTTCTACGACGTCCTCGTGCAGGAGCTGCAGGGGCTGGTGACCGGTGCGCAGGACCCGGCGACGACCAACGCCAACCTCGGGAAGAAGTACGACGAAGGCACGGCGGACTTCCGCTGATGGCGCTTCTGACTCGACCGGCTGCTCGGGTGGCGCTCCCGCCCGAGCAGCCGGCCATCCCCCAGCGCCGCGGCGGTACCGCCGCCTACTGGCTGTACCTTCTGCCCGGCTTCGCGCTGCTGCTGGTGATCGTCGTCGTCCCGCTGGTGTGGAACGTGTTCCTGACCTTCACCAAGTGGCGCGGCATCGGTGACCCCGAGTTCATCGGCCTCGACAACTGGTCGAAGCTCCTCGGGGACGAGGACTTCTGGACCTCCTTCGCCAACTCGGTGTGGATGGTCCTCGCGATGGTCGTCGTCCCCACCGTGATCGGCCTCGCCGTCGCGGCCCTGCTGTTCGACGTCGTCGGTCGCAAGTTCGGCGGCAAGGTCGGAAGCTTCCTCCGTGCCACCTACTACCTGCCGCAGATCCTCCCCATCGCCGTGGCCGGCATCGTCATCGGCTGGATCGTCCGCCCCGGCGCAACCGGTGCGCTGAACCAGATCCTGGGCGGGCTCGGCATCCCGTCGTACGACTGGCTCGGCCAGATGCCGTCGGCGCTCATCGTGCTCATGGTCGTGCTCGTGTGGGTGCAGATCGGCTACCCGGTCGTGGTGTTCATGGCCGCCCTGCAGCGCGTCGATCCCGAGCTGTACGAGGCCGCCGAACTCGACGGCGCGAACTGGTTCCAGCGGTTCACCGCGATCACGATGAGCATCATCCGGCCCGAGATCTTCGTCGTCACCCTCACCTGCACCATCGCAGCGCTGAAGGTGTTCGGCCCGGTCTACGTCATCACCCAGGGCGGACCCGCGGGTTCGACCATCGTCCCGGCGTACTACGCCTACCTGGAGTTCTTCACGAAGCGGAACGTCGGGTACGGCGCGACCATCGCAACGGTGCTGACGATCCTCGTCGTCATCGTCTCGATCGTGTTCATCCGCGTGCAGACCTCGCTCGAACGCAAGGAAAGGGCGGGACTGTGACCTCCACCGCCGTCATCACCACGAGCGGCCGCCCGCCGCGCCGCGGAGCTCGCGGTGGCATGACCCGCCGCCGCCCGGTCGACTGGCTGCTGCTCGCGCTCGTCGTCGTCGGTGCACTGCTCGTGCTGGCGCCGTTCTACCTCGTGCTCGTGAACTCGTTCAAGTCGCCGGTCGACTACGCGACCTCCGGCCCGCTCGCGTTGCCGCAGCAACTGGACTTCGGCGGCATCGTCGAGTTCTGGAACCGCGTCGACTTCCCGCGCAAGGTCGGCAACTCGATTCTCATCTCGGGCGTCGTCGCCGTGCTCGCCGTGCTCATCTCGATGCTCAACGCCTTCGCGATCGGCATCGGTCGGGTGCGCGGCCGCACCGGGATCGTGCTGCTGTTCCTCATGGCCAACCTGCTCCCGCAGGAAGCGCTGCTGTATCCGCTGTACTACATGTTCAAATCCGTCGGACTGTACGACAACCTGCTGTCGGTCATCATTGTTTTCACGGTGATCCAGGCCGCCTTCGGCACGTACCTGCTGTCGTCGGTGTACGGCACGTTCCCGCGTGAGATCCTCGAGGCCGCCGCGATCGACGGCGCGAGCCGGTGGCAGATCCTCTGGCGCGTCGTGTTCCCGATCAGTCGTCCGACGCTGTCGGTGCTCGTCATCTTCTTCTTCATCTGGACGTGGAACGAGTTCCTGATCCCCCTGACGTTCCTGGCATCCAACGACAACCAGACCGTGCCCGTCGCGATCAGCGTCCTGCAGGGCGACCGACTGATGGATGTCACCACCATCAGCGCATCGGCGCTTCTGGGGATCATCCCGACGCTGATCTTCTTCCTCATCTTCCAGCGCACGCTGACACGCGGCATCACGGCAGGAGCAGTCAAGTAATGAAGTTCACCGATGGTTTCTGGCTCATGCGGCCGGGTGTCACCGTCGACTACGCCGCCGAGGCGTACGACATCGAGCGGATCGACACCGCCGACGGGCCGGGGCTGGTCGTGCATGCGCCGACGAAGGTCATCGCCAAGCGCGGCGACGTGCTGAACCGCAGTGTCCTCACCGTGACGCTGTCGTCGCCGCTCGACGGCGTCGTGCGGGTGCGGATCGTCCATCATGAGGGCGCGCGGCGGTCCGCGGGGTTCGCGCTGCCGGGCGCCGTCGTGGGCGGCGGGGCTGTGGACGTCGAGGGCGGCACGCTGACCGCGGGACGGCTCACCGCGCGCGTCGCGCCGGGAGCGCCGTGGGACCTGTCGTTCGAGGTCGACGGCAGGCGGGTCACCGGGAGCGGGCATCGCTCGGTGGGGCGCGTGAGCCTTGCCGACGGCGCGGATGTCGAGAGCGGTGTGATCTCGAACGCCGGGGCCGACACGGGTGTGCCGTTCTCGCGGCATTTCGTCCACGAGCAGCTCGACCTCGGCGTCGGCGAGGCGATCTACGGCCTCGGCGAACGCTTCGGACCCGTCGTGAAGAACGGCCAGACGGTCGACATCTGGAACGCCGACGGCGGAACCTCGAGCGAGCAGGCGTACAAGAGCGTGCCGTTCTTTGTCTCGTCGGGCGGGTACGGCGTGCTGGTCAACGACCCCGGGCACGTGTCGTTCGAGGTCGGGTCGGAGAACGTGGAGCGCGTGCAGTTCTCGGTCTCCGGCGAGGCTCTGGAGTACTTCGTCATCGCCGGACCCACCCCGAAGGACGTGCTCGAGCGGTACACCGCTCTCACCGGGCGGCCGCCGGTCGTGCCGGCGTGGTCGTTCGGCACGTGGCTCACGACGTCGTTCACCACCGACTACGACGAAGCCACGGTGACGTCGTTCATCGACGGCATGGCCGAACGCGACCTGCCGCTGTCGGTGTTCCACTTCGACTGCTTCTGGATGCGCGAGTTCAACTGGACAGACTTCCAGTGGGACACCCGGGTGTTCCCGGATCCGGATGCCATGCTCCAACGCCTCCACGACCGCGACCTGCGCGTGTCGGTGTGGATCAACCCGTACATCGCGCAGCGCTCCACGCTTTTCGCGGAGGGGGTCGCGAACGGATACTTCGTGCGGCGTCCGGACGGCACGCCGTGGCAGTGGGACCTGTGGGTGCCCGGTATGGCGCTCGTCGACTTCACCAACCCGGATGCCGTGCGCTGGTACCAGTCGTACCTGCGGCGCCTCATCGCGCAGGGCGTGGACTGCTTCAAGACCGACTTCGGCGAGCGGATCCCAACCGACGTCGTGTGGCACGACGGCACGGATCCCGAGCGGATGCACAACCTGTACGCGCAGCTGTACAACGCCGCGGTGCACGAGGTGCTCGTCGAGGAGAGGGGCATGGGGGAGGCAGTGCTATTCGCGCGGTCGGCGACGGCGGGCGGGCAGACGATGCCCGTGCACTGGGGCGGCGACAACTCGTCGACGTTCGCGTCGATGGCCGAGACGCTGCGCGGCGGCCTGTCGCTCGCGTGGAGCGGGTTCTCGTTCTGGAGCCACGACATCGGCGGATTCGAGGGAACCCCCGACCCCGCCGTGTTCAAGCGCTGGGTCGCGTACGGGATGCTGTCGTCGCACAGCCGCTTCCACGGGTCGGACTCGTACCGGGTGCCGTGGGCGTTCGACGACGAGGCCGTCGAGGTGACGCGGCAGTTCTCCAAGCTCAAGCTGAGGCTCATGCCGTACCTGTACGCGGCGGCGCGTGCAGCCGCGGCGACGGGTGTTCCCCTGATGCGGCCGATGGCGCTGGAGTTCCCAGAGGACCCCACGACGCTGCACCTCGATCGGCAGTACATGCTCGGCCCCGACGTACTCGTGGCCCCGGTGTTCTCGGCGTCTGGTGACGTGACGTTCTACCTGCCCGCGGGCGAGTGGACGCACCTGCTCACGGGTGAGCGCGTGACGGGTGGCGGCTGGCGGCGCGAGACGCACGGCTTCGATACGTTGCCGCTGTACGTACGGCCGGGTGCGGTCCTGCCGTGGGGCGCGCGCGACGATCGGCCCGACTACGACTACCTCGACGGGCTCACGCTGCGGGTGTTCCCGGGCGGCTCGGGCGTGGCCGAGGTAACGATCACGGCTCCGGACGGGCGGACGGAGACATTCCGCGTGGATCGCGCGGAGGTGACGGAGTAACGAGGGACGGATGGATCGCGGCGGCGATCGCTGACAGGGTCTCCGCGAGAGCGGCCGCCGCGTCCTCCGGAAAGTCGGACGCGATCGCCTCGATCACCCGTTCGCCTCCGGGGCGGTAGTGCTGGGCGAGGACACCCCACACCGCGGGGGTGAGGGACAGGAGCTTCACCCGGCGGTCTTCCGTCGACGGTGATCGCTCGATGAGGCGCCGCTCGGTCAGTGAGTCCGCGATGGAGGTGACCGCCGATCGACTGAGGCCCAGGACTCCCGCCACGGAAACCTGGGGGCGGGGACCGTCTTCGAGGAGGTTCAGCAGGCGTAATTCGTTGCGCGTGACGCCGAGCGCGTGGGCGATCTCCGCGTCCCGAGAGTCGAACGCCGCGCCGAGCTGTCGGCACGCGATGAGGACGGGGTGGTGAGGGTCGAAAGGCATCTGTTAGATTCTACGACTGTGCGAACTTCGAACGAAGGGGATCACGTGCAGCGTGGATGGAGACGGCAAGACGCCCGGGTCGCAGATCGTCTTCGCGGATCGGCCAGGGCGGGAGCAGGCCCTTTTGGAGCGTCCTCGTGACGAATGATCCGCATAGCTCCCCGGTCCCGCCCGAAGCGTGGCAGGCGGACGTCGAGAGCAGGGCCCGAGGTCGTGTGCAGATGTTCAACTCGACGCGACCCGGCGGTCTCGACGGGTGGACCATCGCTGTCGAGCAATACGACCTCCTCGTCGCGGTGATCCTCGAGGTCATCGACGCGTTCTCCGACGAGGACGGGAGTGTGCCTCTGCAGGTCATCGTGGACGAGGCGCAGCGTCGTCTGGGAACGCACTCCGCCTTTCCCGGGGGCCGCCTCTCCAACTACGTTCGCTACACCAAGGTCGACCTCGAGGCTCGGGGTGTGGTCGAGCGGGTGCCCCGGTCGTCGCCACAGCGTGTGCGACGAGTCGGCGACGGCGCATAGAAGGGACGGGGCGGTTCGCCTGTCTTGCACGAGGTCGTACCCGGCGTGCTCGTCGCGAGGAGTCGCGTCATGCACACCACCTCGACCGTGGTCGTCGAGTCCGGTCGGGCGCTGCTGATCGATCCGGCGTGGATGCCGGACGAACTCGACGCGCTCGCCGCCGCGTTGCGGGGGCGTGGGCTGCCGGTCGCCGAGGGGTTCGCGACGCACGCGCATCACGACCACCTGCTCTGGCATCCGTTGTTCGTCGATGTGCCGCGGTGGGCCTCGGCGCGGACGGCCGAGCTCGCTGCCCTCGAGCGGGACGCCTTGGTTGCGGCGCTCGGGGCGGAGTTCCCGGCTGAACTGGTCGAGCTGATGGGGCGGGTGGATGCCGGCTCCCCGACGTTCGACGTCGAACTCGTGGTGCACGACGGGCACGCGCCGGGGCACTCGGCGGTATGGCTGCCCGAGCCGCGGGTGCTCGTCGCCGGGGACATGTCGAGCTGCCCTTGCCGCTCGACCCGGACGACGTCCCAGCGGAGTACGCGCGGCTGCGGTCGCTGCTGGCGTAGTGCGCGGCGCCTGCCTCGTCGCCGGCGCGCGGTCCCGAGCGGGCACGACGCCCCCGGCGCGGGCGCGCCTCCACTTGGGCGCCGGTGCGCGGGCGCTGGTGCTCGCGGTGGCGCCGGTGTTCGGGCGCGCTGGTGCTCGGGGTGGCGCCGGTGTTCGCTGCGGCGCCTAGAACGGTGCGGGTTCGTGGTCGTGGTTGTGGCCGGGGTGCGGTGGCGGTGGTGGCGGCGGTGGTGGGGAGGCGTGTACGGGTGTCGCGGGATCCTTGTCGGGGAGGAATCTGACCGCTGGCGTGTAGGGGAGGGGTTCGTCGGTGTAGACCCGACCGGTGGGGGAGGTCCATTCGAGGATCCCGGCGGGGAGTTGTCGGACTGTCCAGCGGGTGAATTGCTTCTGGGTGTGGTGTCTCTGGCACAGGTTCGCGAGGTTGCTGACGTCGGTGGGTCCGCCGAGGGCCCAGTCGTGGGTGTGGTCGACTGCGCAGCGCACGGCCGGGGCGACGCACCCGGGCCAGCGGCAGTGGCGGTCGCGGGCGC
>NZ_RBZY01000082.1 GCF_004022425.1 Microbacterium enclense
GGAGTCCGGAAGACTCCCCGCGCCGCGACGGTGCGTGTGGATCAGGCCGAGGCGATGGCCTTGTCGGTCAGACGGTCGCCCGACTCGAGGTCGAAGACGTGCACGTGACCGGGGACCGGCGCCAGAACGACCGTCTCGCCCGCGTTCGGGTGACGGCGGCCGTCGACGCGCGCGACGATGTCGGTGCGCTTGCCGTTGACGTCGGTGTGGCCGTAGAGGTAGCCGTCGGCGCCGAGCTCTTCGACGAGGTCGACGACGACCGACAGTCCGCGGCCGTCGGCCGGGGCGACCTGGATGTCCTCGGGGCGGACACCGATGGTGACCTCGCTGCCGTGCGCCTTCCCGATGACGTCGGCCTCGACGGGAACGACGAGGTCGCCGAAGCGGACGCCACCCTCGGCCAGGTCGACCGTGAACAGGTTCATCGCGGGCGAGCCGATGAAGCCGGCGACGAAGACGTTCTTGGGCTTCTCGTACAGGTCGCGCGGGGTGCCGACCTGCTGGAGCAGACCGTCCTTGAGCACCGCGATGCGGTCGCCCATCGTGAGGGCCTCGGTCTGGTCGTGCGTGACGTAGACCGTGGTGACGCCGAGGCGGCGCTGCAGCGACGCGATCTGGGTGCGGGTCTGGACGCGGAGCTTGGCGTCGAGGTTCGACAGCGGCTCGTCCATGAGGAACACCTGGGGCTGGCGCACGATCGCGCGGCCCATCGCGACGCGCTGACGCTGACCACCGGAGAGGGCCTTCGGCTTGCGGGTCAGGTACTCCTCGAGGTCGAGGAGCTTGGCGGCTTCGAGGACGCGAGCGGCGCGCTCCTCCTTGCCGACGCCGGCGATCTTGAGCGCGAAGCCCATGTTCTCGGCGACGGTCATGTGGGGGTACAGCGCGTAGTTCTGGAAGACCATCGCGATGTCGCGGTCCTTCGGCGGCACGTCGGTGACGTCGCGGTCGCCGATCAGGATGCGGCCGGAGTTGACCTCTTCGAGGCCGGCGAGCATGCGCAGCGACGTGGACTTACCGCAACCGGAGGGGCCGACCAGGACCAGGAACTCGCCGTCGGCGACCTCGAGGTTGAGCTTGTCGACCGCGGGGCGAGTGCCTCCGGGGTACAGACGGGTTGCGTTGTCAAAGGTGACGGACGCCATTTCTTCTCCTTCACCGGCAGGTACGTGCCGGACGATCCGTAGTGAATGGAATGAACGGGGGCGACCCCGAGCGCGCGCGACAGTGAGCGCAGGCTCAGTATCGCATGTGTCTGGCCATTTCTCAGCCAGGCTGATTACCATCGATGTTCGTTCGCTTACCCGAGCGTTCCCATCATCGTCAGCGGCAGTCGTCCGCGCCCGAGAGGTCCCATGTCCCACGACCAGACGCCGAATCTGCCCGCCGAGAACGCTCGCCGCGAGGCGGTGCGCGAGAAGGCGCAGCAGGTCAAGGCGCGGCAGACGCGGGCGCGGATCGTCCGCCGGTCGCTCGCGACCATCGGCGCCGTCGCCGTCGTGGCGGTGGGCGCCGCGGGGGTCACGTACGCCCTGTCTTCTCGCGACGGTCGGTCCCAGGCCCTGCCGGACGCCGCGACCGACGACGGTTTCGTCGTCACCGCGGCGACGGGCATCGCCGATCCCCAAGCCGCGCAGACGGTCGACGGCAACGCCTCGACGCTGGCAGCCGAGGCCACCCCGTCCGCGACGGTCGAGCCGACCCCGGCTCCGACCACGACCGCAGCTCCGGTCGACATCCGCGTCTACGTCGATTACCTCTCGACCGAGGCCCGTGAGTTCCAGATCGCCAACGCCGAGCAGCTGTCGAAGTGGGTGTCGCAGGATGCCGCGGCCCTGACCTACTACCCGGTGGCCATGCTCACCTCGAAGTCGAACGGCACGAAGTACAGCCTCCGTGCCGCGGGTGCGGCCGCCTGTGTGGCGACCCACGCGTCGGACAAGTTCTTCGCGTTCAATCACGAGCTCCTGATCAGCCAGCCGGCCGTGGATTCCGACGGCTACAGCGACGAGAAGCTCGCCGACATGGCACAGGCCACGGGCGTGACCGATCCCGACACGGTGCGCGCCTGCATCGAGGACGAGACGTTCACCGGGTGGGCGAAGGCCGCGACCGACCGCGCGATCAAGGGATTGCCCGACACGAAGGGTCAGGCCCTCACGGCCACGCCGACCGTGCTCGTCAACGGCACGCCCTACGTCGGCCGCATGGACGACCCGAAGGAGTTCGCGCAGTTCGTCCTCACCGTCGACAGCAACGCCTACTACTCCACCGCGACGCCGACGCCGACCCCCAGCGCGACGCCGTCCGAGACGCCCGCGGGCTGAGCGATCCTCGACGCGCCGATAGACTGGCCGTCTCGCCGGCTTGGCGCAATTGGTAGCGCACCGTACTTGTAATACGGGGGTTGCAGGTTCAAGTCCTGTAGCCGGCACGAAAACACCAGGATCTAGCCGGTCAGCGAGTCGCGGATCGCGGTTGACTCAACGGAAACCCAACGCTTTTACCCGGCACGGTCGCGCTGCTCCTGAGCCTTGGTGTCTCGGCGACGGATCAGCCGGGGGACGAGCATCGGGCGGGCAGTCAGGCCCGCCGGGTCCTTGAACGCGTGGTGGAGCAGCTGAAAGTAGCGGGCCGGGGGAGATCTCAAAGCGCGCGCGGATCGCCTCGTCCTTCCGACGCGATCATTGGGGCACTGCTCCTCGAAGTCGAGGAGTTCGGTGATGGTGGGGGACATGCGGCATAGTCTGCGCGGGGTTCCGACATCGATACAATCGGCTCACGCTTCACCGGGGGGACTTCATGAGCGAAGATCTGACCACCTCGACGCACGCGAAGCCGCGACGGAAGCGGACCGCGGTGATCGTCGCGATCGCCGCTGGTGTGCTTGTGGTCGCGGCCGCCGTGGCGGTGCCGCTCCTCGTGAGCGCTGCGCACTCCGGTCCTGACTTCGAAGCGGCGGTCGAGAAGGACTGCGGGCTCAACCTGGGTGTGGACGCGCAGCTCCTCGACGACGGTAAGGCCCTGACGTTGAACGGTGCCGGCGAGGAATCGACCGGCCTCTCGCTTGAGAGCATGGCGTGCGTCCTGACCGCTCTCGACGTCCCGGACGCGACGATCACCCGCATGGACTCGACGCGGGCGATGGACGGGCGTCAGCGTGACCAGCTCGACGGGCACGCGGTCAAGTGGACGTACCACCCCGATGACGGTCTGGACGTCCTCCTCTCGAAGTGACGCTCCCTCCGTCGATGGCGTGCCCGCGCTACGGGTCGGTTATCGCCGCGACGTGGTGCCACGTCTGCAGAATGAACGTCCTCCCCGTGTCCCAGAGGGGGGAGGAGCTGTGTCGGAGGGGCAGATTCGGTGTGGCGGCTGTCGCGTCGAGGCCCCGCCGACAGGAACGTCGACGGGGCCTCGGATTGTCACAAGGGAAGGGTTGTCATTCAGGTGTCGTCCATTCGCTACGGCGGGTGATGTCGAACTCGGTGAGATCCTGCAGGCCATCGGCGACCTGGATGACTTTCCCTCCCGGGTAGCGACCCAGGACGGTGAACTGGTACCGCGCGACACTGCGAGCTCGGTGCGGCCCGTCCTGCTCGATCGACACGTCGATTCTCGGGCTCGGCAGCACCCGATCCACCGACAGGTCCATCTCCTGAAGCAGGCCGAGGAGACCGGGGTGCGTCGTCCATTCCATGCCCCGCGGGACGAACGTCTTGGCTGTTGCCTCCACCTCCGAGCGCACCAGCGCGAACGCGCGCTCCCCGACCCGGTGCGCGGCCGGCTTTCCCTCATCAATCATCTGGCGGACATGCTGCGGGCTGACGTTGAGGATCCTCGCCGCTTCCGTGGCGCCGACCAGGTCGGGCACCTCGAGTGAACCGCTGCGCAGGTCGGCCTCCGCTTCGGTCATGACGCAAAGCGCCACCGGCTCGCCGCGAGCGTGGACGAGACGACTGCAGCAGCCGTTGCCGCCGCCTGCGTGAATGAGTCAGCGGGGAAGGTGATCCGGGCGGAACGGTACCCGCGCGGGCTCACGCTCAGCGACGGGGCGTAGCTCGCCAGCGCGTCCATTGCCGCGTCGACATCGTCAGCGGACAGGTTGCCGCGCCGTGACGTTGCCACGGTTGCCCTGTAGTGCTTCATGAGTGTCTCCGAATCTATGCTGGACCCGGGGACCGGGGCACTTCGATTGCCCCGGTCCCCTCGTGCGGCTCTAGGAGCGCGGCGGCCAGTCGAACCCGGCCCGACGGGCGTCGGAGAGCGAGTTCTTCATGGACCGCCAGTCGCTCGGCGTGCCGCTGAAGACCGCGACTTGGTGTCCATCACGGAACACGAGCATGTGCGCGCGCTTCGGGACGGGGGTTTCTTCGACGAGCGGAAGATCTCCCCCAGCACCCTATTCCGGGCGCTGAGCACTACGACAAGCGAGGCCGACGCGGCCGGACTTGCGAATCCGTACGAACAGAATCGACACCGGCACCTCGGCCGCCGGTGTCGAACAAATCGTCCAGTGACGCCCTGACCGCGTCGAAATCTCTACCGTCCCCTGGGTACGGGAATCGCTTGGCCTTGATCCGCATGATCGCGCCGAAGTCGTCATCGCCGTCGTAGACGTGGACTCCACACGGGGCGATGAAGGTGCCCTCCATGATGGTGACGCTGCCTGTGCCCGGTTCGCGGACGACCATGCCCCGACGGTTGAAGAGGATGCTGGCGCCGTTCCACCAGAGTCTCCCGCTCACGACCTTCACCTGCGTCGGCGGGGTGAACTCAAGGTGCAGCAGGATGTGACCTCGACGCTGACGGACGATCAGGCTATTGCCTGTCCTCTCCACGTCATACGCGTCTGAACGGTGAGTGAGCTCGTTGTCGTCGATGCGGAGCAGCAGTCGGTTGTTCTGATCGAACAGGCTCAGAGAGAGGAGGTAGCGATCGTCCTCGAATCGGAACCCGAGCAGCCCGTTTCCATCGACGCCGAGTGCCCAGCACTCCCGTCCGGGGTGGCCCTTGACCGTCGTGTTCCCCATGACGATCGTGATCGGCTCCGACGAGTAGTGCAGGAGCGTGGGCGCTGTGATGCCGGCGTGTAGGTTCGCGGGGTCGTCGTTGGCTTCCCGGACCATCTTGTCGGGCAGCATCGGAACGGCGCCGGTCGCCTCCGTGTGGTGACGCGTGCACAGGAGGGTGATGTTCTCCTCGAGGTGCTGAGGGTCCTCGGCGTAGGGCGTCATGTGGTGGTACTCGTACGGGAAGTCACCGCAGACGACGCAACCGAACCCGCACCGCTGCCGCACCGCGCGCTTGATCGGGTCCGGGATTGGGGGCCGGGTCTCAGCCAAGCGGCAGCCTCTCACGCAGCGCGGGAGCAAGAGCCTCCGCGAACGTCTTCGTCAGGTGATGCGCGTCTCGGGTGACGAGGAAATCGTCGACCACGGGGTAGCAGTTCACATCGTCGCACATGCGGTCCGTGAGGTCGATCCAGTCGATGCCCTGCGTCTCGCGCTCCACAGCACGGACCGGTTCATCGAGCGCCTCATCGCGCGGCACTGCGCACGCCTCGGTGTCCTCGACGTGCGCGGCGAGGCACATCCCCGGGGTGACACCGAAGTCAGCCGTGTCGGCCATGACCACTACCCGCGAGCTCGACGGGAGTTCAGCGACGGTGCGCTGCAGAGCTTCTTCCCACGCGGCGGCCGGGTCGGCCTCTCGGCCCAGTCGCGCCGACGCGAAGTTCGCGAGCACGATGACGGTCGGCGGGTCCGCCTGCAGCCGTTCGATGACACCGCGGCGCCACTGATCGCATGCCGGGTAGGAGCGTTTCACGCGCTCCTCCGCGAGCAGCACGGACCCACACGACGACTTCGTGTTCGAGTTGAGGCGGATATCGCCCGCCTCGGCGAGCGTGTCGAAAGTGGGGAACCAGCTTGCGGCGTGGGAGTCGCCGAAGAGGACCACGCTCGGGGCGTCGGCGTTGTCGCCGAACCAGCAGCCGTCGGTGTCGGTGTCGCCCTCTTCCTGGTGACATCCGTCCGAGTAGATGACGGCGTTGTCGTCGGCGGCGGTACGGAGCGGGGGCGCGATGTTCGAGGGGACGAAGCTCGGCACGACCGGCGGGGTAGACAGGTTGCTGCCCGCCTCGACCGGGCGGCCACTGCTGATGGGAGTCTGGTTCGCGACGACGATCAGTCCGCTCGACGCGGCGACGACGATCGCCGACGCGGCAGCGGTCGCCCAGAGCGTCGTCGACGTGCGCGCGCGCTTCGCCTGCGGAGACGTGCGGAACGGCTCCTCGACGAAACGGAAGCTCAGCCACGCGAGCGGCACGGCGAGCACACCGAGCCCCAGCGTGACGACCAGCGGTAGCGGGTTCTCGTACCCGACTGCGGACTGCGGGATCTGCTGCAGCGGCCAGTGGACGAGGTACAGCGAGTAGGAGATCGCCCCGAGGAACAGCATCGGACGGACGCTGAGGATGGCCGCCGGTGACCAGCGGGTCGATGCAGATCCGCCGACGATGAGGGCCGCGGTCCCGAGAACCGGGAGCAGCGTCGTGACGCCGGGGAACGGGGTGCTCGAGGTGAAGGCGAATCCGGCGCCGACAACAGCCGCGAGACCGGCCCACGCGGCAAGCCCGGCCGGTCGACTGGTCACCCACCCCGGGCGGGAGCGCATGAGCGCGGCCACGAGACCACCGACATCACCTGGGTCATCCTCGGCGTGGTGGTCGTGTCGTTCGCGGCGTGCCTGTTACTTGCCACCCGTTCGCAGCCGTGGGCGTTCTTCTCGCTTCCGACCCGCGCGTGGGAGCTTGCCGCGCTTCGGTTGCCGGCGGAGCGCGACGAAGCTGGCGGCGAGCAGCGCCGGCCAGAGGAGATAGAACTGCTCCTCAATGCCGAGGGACCAGTAGTGCTGGAACAGCGACGGGATGGTCTCGGCGAGGTAGTCGGTGCCCTGCGCGGCGAAGAGATAGTTCGGCACGTAGAGCGCGGTCCAGATGGCGCCCTCGAAGACCTGCGTCTGCTGCAGCGGGTTCACCCAGATGATCGACGCGATGATGGTGAGGGCGAGCACCGCGAACGATGCGGGGAGGATGCGGCGGGCGCGCTTCGCGTAGAACTGGCCGAAGCGGATGCGCCCGTCACGGTCGAGGCTGCCGAGCAGGTGAGACGTGATCAGGAAGCCGGAGATGACGAAGAACACGTCGACGCCGACGTAACCGCCTCCGAGGATGGTCACACCGGAGTGGTACAGCACGACGAGGAGGACGGCGATCGCGCGCAGCCCCTGGATGTCGGGGCGGAACGAGCTCGCCGAGGGCATCGTCTTCATCAGCAATCGACCGGTCTTCCTCTAGTTGCCGCCCACCAGAGTAACGACGAAACGCACGTCGAGAACCGCGAGTGAGTAGCCTCCGGCACATCACCGCAGGGTGTGGGCGGCTACCTGCTGGCTGTGATCCGTATGTGGCGGCCCAGCAGCGCGGCAGCCGCCATCGCTTGGTCTGTGTCTGCGGTCGTCACGGTGATGGGGTGGGTCGGGTTCACCCTTACCGGAGCGCACTTGCCGACGGTGTTGCTGCTGGCCATGACCCTGGTCATGACCTACGGACTGCTGGTCGCCTTGGTAGGCGGATACCGTCTAAACCGCAAGACCGCTGCCCAACTCGCCATGGCGCGCGGTGAAGGCGCCGCGTCCACGACTTCGGAAGCGGGATCGATCTTCAAGCTGCGAGGGAACAGCTCGATCACTTTTTAGCCCGGCAGTCGGTTTGTCGGCACCAATCTTCCGCATTCCACGTTGGTCGACGCGTCAGATGGCTCGACTGCTGAGCTCGGCGAGATGAACGTCCGCTGGCCCGAGAAGCCCTGGGAAGAGCAACCCAAGGCATGAACACAGAAACGCCCCTCGGCATCCACCACCCGAAGGTGGGGACGCCGAGGGGCGTGAGGAGCTCAGACGAACAGAGCAATGTCGATCGCGGTGGCCATGAGGGAAGCCATCCACGCTGTCGGGTGGAGTCCGTCGAGTGCCGGCGACTGACCGATCTTCGCGGACGCACCCGACACTGTGGTGGAAGCGTTGTTCGCGACGGTCACCTGTGTCGGGCTGATGTAGCTGGTGATGAGGGACGTGAGTGCCGCACCAGCAGCACCCGCACCGGGCACGTTGACGTAGTATCCGGCGTTTGCTGCCGCCATTGCCGACGTGAACGGTCCCGAAGCGGACGTGAGTACGTTGCCGTCAGCCGACCACCGAAGGTCAAGGAGTAGATCGCACCGTTGACCTAGATGGCGGCCTGGATTGTGATCGAGTTCGTATTGTCGGCGTCAACGTACGGCTGAGCGGAGGTCGAGACGTAGGAGCTGCCGTACGTCACCCGCAGGTCACTGCATGCCGTGGCGATCACGTCCGGGGTGTCATGCGTGCCCGGGGTCGAGAGGACCAAGCTGCCGAGCGCGGTCGCGTACGAGGTGCCCACGATCGCCCCGGGGAGTGGGGTGGAACGGCGACGGTACGTGCTGTCACCGACACGCTTGCTCAGACCGGGTGCGTCGAATACGCCCATCAGCTCACTCCGATCGGGGGGGGGGGA
>NZ_RBZY01000083.1 GCF_004022425.1 Microbacterium enclense
GCGCTGGTCGCCGTAGCCGGCGTCCTCACGCTCGCGTCACGGCTCCCCGTGTTCGTCCGCAGCTGAGGCCGCCGGAGGTGTCGCGGCGAGGTGCGCCGAGATCCCGTTCCGGCCGACGCCGGCAGTGAAGGGGTACGAGAGCACGCTATGGAAGCGGGAAAGCCTCTGGCGCAGCCAGAAGCCTGTGTTGTGGGCGATGCCGGACTCGAACCGACGACCTCTTCCGTGTGAAGGAAGCGCGCTACCAACTGCGCCAATCGCCCATGCCCCGAACGGGACTCGACTACCTTACCCGATACGCACGCGCGCGACGGACCATGACCGTGGACACGCGCGGGTCGTGCGTGGTTTTGCGCGCGCGCGGGAATCGGGTAATGTCTTACGAGTGCTCGGGGCAAGTCCCGGGAACAAATGCGGATGTAGCGCAGTTGGTAGCGCACAACCTTGCCAAGGTTGGGGTCGCGAGTTCGAGTCTCGTCATCCGCTCGAGTGTGAAGATCATCGTCGTTTCTCGACGGGAGATCACGACACGTGGGTCGAACCACACACGGTGGCGTGGCCGAGCGGCTAGGCACCGGCCTGCAAAGCCGTTTACACGGGTTCGAATCCCGTCGCCACCTCGCCTACAACTGAACAGCCTGTACAGGCGCGATTGGCGCAGCGGTAGCGCGCTTCCCTGACACGGAAGAGGTCACTGGTTCGATCCCAGTATCGCGCACCACCCGAAACCCCCGGCTTGCCGGGGGTTTTCGCTTTCCACCTCGCCCCCGGCCCCGGTCCGGGCATTCTCGCCTTCGAGTCGACGTGCGCATGGTGGGGTCCGGGAGCGTTCCCTACGAACGCCCCTCGCTGGAGCGCGGGCGCACGCGCTGCGTCGACGGGCGCAACGGAGGCGTCGTTTCGACAGAGACTTTCGTATCCGCGGGCTCGTCGATGCGGTCGCGGAGCCTCGCGGACTGCTCGTCAGCAGGCGGGACCGGCAGGCGCGTGTGAGCGGATGTGCCCGACCCCGCGCGTCGGAGATACCAGGACAGCGGCAGCTCACGCGTGCCAAACCATCCACGGCGTGAGCGGACGATGGTGAAGCCCTCGTCGCGGAGCTTGACGGCCGTGGCATCCGTCATGGCGGTCGGGGCGATGCGCACCCACCCCCGGCGGTAGTCGTAGGCGTGGGTGGCGACATGGTGGCGAGACATGCGAACCTCCTCCTCTCGAAGCCTGGCATGACTCACTGGGAACGCCGATGCACGATCTGTTCCAGTCGTGTGAACAATGACCGAAGCGGCCGAGCACGCGGCCCACGCGGAGCGCGCAACCCCGCCGGACGCCAGGCCGCCGCTCGATAGCGTGAGGGGATGACCGTCCCCGACACCCTCTGGCGCGAGATCGCGTCCGCCGAGTTCGTCTCCCTCGCCACCTTCCGCCGTAACGGCGCCGAGGTGGCGACGCCGGTGTGGATCGCACGCGACGGCGACGAGCTCGTCGTGACCACCGAGCGCAACACGGGCAAGGTGAAGCGCCTGCGCCGCGACGACCGCGTCGCCCTTCGGCCGTGTACGCGCATGGGGAAGGTCGAACCGGATGCCATCACCGTGCAGGCCCGCGCGCGGGTCGCCGGACCCAGCACCGACGATCGCCGGGCAGACGCAGCGCTCCGCCGGAAGTACGGGTGGCAGTTCCGCGCCATCCTGGGTTTCGAGGCGTTCGTTCGGCGCCTGCAGCGGCGGCCCGACGATCGCGTCATCCTCCGCATCTCCCGCGCCGACTGACCCCGCTCGCGCACCGCGCGGACTGCGCATCGCGGCCATACCGGCAAAGGACATCCGACGCAAGTGGGTTGGCGTTCCAGGAGAGGTTGCGAGAGGTTGCAATCCAAGAGCGACGGCATCCCCCTTCCGCGTTCGTCATTTCTCGCCAGGAATGCGCGGGTTCCGAGCTGCCGACCCGGAGGTTTCCATGGGCAAGTTCATCTACGACGGCAACATCAAGGTCGACTTCGAGGACCGTCTGCTCGCGCACCTGCAAGCGGTGATCATGGCGAAAGTGCGACGCGGAGAGAGCTTCCCCTTCACGTGGAAGGACGACATCAGCATCGGCGGGGGACGCACGACCGTGTACATTCACCCGAACGTGTCGATGGTGTTCAAGTACCACGGCAGCCGGAATCCTCAGCTCAGCAGCTCGTGGCTGCACGCGCTCACCTACAACGCGAACTCGGGGCGCGGCCTGTACGTCATCCCCGAACCCGACGACTCCGCGCATCACGAGTCGGCGCCGCGTGAGCAGATGGTGTTCCGCGAGGTACCCAACGCTCAGGTGCCGATGGCGGCGCACTCCTGACCGGGGAATGACGACAACCGTCCGCGAGTTGTCGCCCGCATGAGCGATTGGACGACCGCGAAGCCCTATTTCGATACCCCTGCCGTGGCCCATCTGGCGACCCTCATGCGCGACGGGTCGCCGCACACCGTGCCGGTGTGGGTCGGCGTCGAGGGAGATCGCCTCGCGATCTTCACCGAATCGGGCGGTCTCAAGGACCGCAACCTCTCCCGTGATCCGCGGGTCGCGATCTCGGTGACCGCTGTCGACGACCCCTATTCGATGGCGTTCGTCCGCGGGGAGGCTGTCCAACGCATCGACGGCGGCGACGCCCTGCCGTACATCGACCGCATCTCCACGGTGTACACGGGGGAACCGTACGAGCTCCGCGAAGGCTTCGCCGTCTGGCTCATCGAACCGCGCAAGGCGTGGGGCCGCGCCTACGAGAGCTGACGCTCAGAGCGCGAGCGGAAGCACCGCCAGCACGAGGATCAGGGGCGCGATGACGGCACCGAGCAGGATGAACCGGCTCCACCTCACCTCGATCCCCGCGGCGACGAGCCGGTCGTGCCACAGCAGCGTCGCCAGCGACGCCCACGGCGTGATGATGGGGCCCGCATTCACACCGATCAGCAGCGCCGCCAGGCGAGTGGGAGATCCGGCGACCGACTCCATCGCGAGGTAGGCGGGCAGGTTGTTGATGCCGTTCGCCGCGAGAGCCCCCACCCCGGCGAGCTGCCACAGCGAGACCACGTCGTCGCCCGACCCGGCGAGCACCGAGGTCACCCGCCCGATCCCCAGCGCCTCGAGCGCTCCGACGGCGAGGAAGAGCCCGCCCGCGAACACCAGCAGCGACCACGGAATCAGCCGGATGCCGATCACTCGCGGCGCGCGCCACGCGAACACGACCACGAGCACGACGGCGGCCACGAGGGCCGGCATCCACGGATCCAGCCCGATCACGAGCAGGGGCAGGAGCGCCACGGTGACGACCGCGGACACGCGGAGCAGGACCGGGTCGGCGACGGTGGGTGCGCCGGCCTCCGGATACGTCCGCGGGAGTCTGCGAAGGAACACCGCCGTCAGCACCGCCACCGAAGCGGCGACCGCGATGAGGGCCGACGGGCCGAGCAGGGCGAGGAACGCGACCGGGTCGTGACCGCCGAGCGCGTCGGAGGCCAACAGATTGGTCAGGTTCGACACGGGCAGCACGAGCGAGGCGGTGTTGGCCAAGACCACCGTGACGAACGCGAACGGCAGCGGATCGAGCTTGCGCGCGACCGCCATCGCCACCACGACCGGTGTGAGCAGGACGGCCGTGGTGTCGAGCGACAGGAACGCCGTGGCCACCGTCGCCAGAGCGACCACCAGCACCCACAACCACACCGTCCGACCGCGCGCGAGCCGCGCGAGGCGCGCGGCGACGACGTCGAACAACCCCGCCCTGGATGCCAGTTCCGCCACGACCGTGACGGCGACGACGAACAGGAGGATGGGCCACACGCGGTCCGCGACGGCAAGGGCCTCGCCGGCGGGGAGGACACCGAAGGCGAGGGCGGCGAGGCCGAGCAGCCAGAGCACGCCGCCGATGAGGACCAGAGTCACCGCTCCACTATGCGGCACCGTGCGTGCCGTCCAGGTCACGCCCGGCGGGTAGCCTGGATCAGACCCATCCAGGAGACCGCCTTGACTGATGCCGCCCTGCCGTCGGAGCAGACCTACCCCGCCGACGGCTTCGCCCTCTTCCCCGACCGTTCGGTCATCGCCCTGCGCGTGAACGGCGAGCTGAAAGACCTCGCCACGACCGTCACGGCGAACGACGATGTCGAGCCGGTCACGATCGACAGCCCCGAGGGCCTGTCGATCCTGCGGCACTCGACCGCGCACGTGCTCGCTCAGGCCGTGCAGCGCGTGAAGCCCCAGGCGAACCTCGGCATCGGACCGCCCATCACTGACGGCTTCTACTACGACTTCCGGGTCGACGAGCCCTTCACCCCCGACGACCTCAAGGTCATCAAGAAGGAGATGGAGCGGATCGTCCGCGAGAATCAGCGGTTCGTCCGCCGGGTCGTCAGCGACGACGAGGCGCGTGCCGAGCTGGCGCACGAGCCGTTCAAGCTCGAGCTCGTCGGTCTGAAGGGCGGATCCAGCGAGGCCGCGGAGGGCGCGAGCGTCGAGGTCGGCGCCGGAGAACTGACGATCTACGACAACGTCGACCGCGACGGCGAGACCGTCTGGAAAGACCTGTGCCGCGGCCCGCACGTTCCCGGCACGCGCCTCATCGGCAACGGCTGGGACCTCACGCGCATCGCCGGCGCCTACTGGCGCGGCAGCGAGAAGAACCCGCAGCTGCAGCGCATCTACGGCACCGCCTGGGCGACGAAGGACGATCTCCGCGCCTACCAGCACCGCCTGGAGGAGGCCGCGAAGCGCGACCACCGCAAGCTCGGCAAAGAGCTCGACCTGTTCTCGTTCCCCGACGAGATCGGCTCCGGCCTGAGCGTCTGGCACCCGCGCGGCGGGATCATCCGCGGCGAGATGGAGCAGCACGCCCGCCGTCGTCACATCGAGGGCGGATACACCTACGTCTACACGCCCCACATCTCGAAGCAGGACCTCTTCCTCACCTCGAACCACCTCGTCACGTACAAGGACGGCATGTTCCCGCCCATCGTGATGGACGAGGAGCGCGACGCCGACGGACACGTGACCAAGCAGGGCCAGGACTACTACCTGAAGCCCATGAACTGCCCGATGCACATCCTGATCTACAAGGAGCGCGGCCGCAGCTACCGTGAGCTGCCCATGCGCCTGGCGGAGAACGGCACCGTGTACCGCAACGAGCTCTCGGGCGCGCTGCACGGCCTCACTCGCGTGCGCGGCTTCACCCAGGACGACTCGCACCTGTTCGTGACCCCCGAGCAGCTCGAGACCGAGGCGACGCGGGTGCTGGAGTTCGTCATCTCGATGCTGCGCGACTTCGGCCTCGACGACTTCGAACTCGAGCTCTCCATGCGCGACGACGAGAAGTCCAAGTGGATCGGCAGCGACGAGTTCTGGGAGTACTCCACGAATGCACTGCGCAACGTCGCGGTCGCCTCGGGCCTGAAGCTCACCGAGGTCCCGGGGGAGGCGGCCTTCTACGGGCCGAAGATCGACCTCAAGACCCGCGACGCGATCGGCCGCACCTGGCAGCTGTCGACCGTGCAGGTCGACCCGAACCTGCCGGAACGCTTCGAACTGGAGTACACCGATCGCGACGGGCAGAAGAAGCGCCCGATCATGATCCACCGCGCGCTGTTCGGTTCGATCGAGCGCTTCTTCGCCATCCTGCTGGAGCACTACGCCGGCGCGTTCCCGGTCTGGCTCTCCCCGGTGCAGGTCGTGGCCGTGCCCGTCGCCGAGGAGTACGGCGAGTACCTCGACGGCATCGTGGCCCACCTCCGTGCACAGGGCGTCCGCGCCGAGGTCGACCACAGCGACGACCGGATGCAGAAGAAGATCCGCACGCACACCACTCAGAAGGTGCCGCTGCAGCTCATCGCCGGTGAGCAGGACCGTGCCGGTGGCACCGTCTCGTTCCGCTTCCGCGACGGGACCCAGCTCAATGGCATCCCGGTTGACGAGGCGGTCGCGCGCATCACCGGCGCGATCGCCGCGCGCACGCTCGTCGACACCGCCGAGGACCTCGCGTGACGACCGATCAGGATGCCTCCGACGGCGGCGATGCGAGAATCATCGCCGCCGCGGAGCTCCCGGGGGTGCCGGACGAGTTCCAGCGCCTGTGGACCCCGCACCGGATGGCCTACATCCAGGCCGGGCGCGAACCGATGGAGCAGAACTGCCCGTTCTGCGCCGCCCCGGGGAAGACGGACGAGGACGGGCTCATCATCGCCCGCGGCACGAGCGCCTATGTGCTGCTGAACCTCTTCCCGTACAACTCCGGCCACCTGCTCGTCTGCCCCTACCGTCACATCGCGACGTACGACCAGGCAACCGACGAAGAGGTGGCCGAGATCGGCGCGCTGACCCAGCGCGGCATGCGGGTGCTGCGCGCCGTGTCGCGCTGCGACGGGTTCAACCTCGGGATGAACCAGGGTGCGATCGCCGGCGCCGGCGTGGACGCGCACCTGCACCAGCACATCGTTCCGCGGTGGGCGTCGGATGCCAACTTCTTCCCGATCATCGCCAAGACCAAGGCCCTCCCGCAGCTGCTCGGAGACGTGCGGCGCACCGTCGCCGAAGCGTGGGCGACCGCCTGACGGGCGCGGCGCAAGCCCCCACGAGTCCGACGGAGGGCGCCGGTACGGTGGGCTGATGAAGGCTCGCCTGCGTCCCCTCGTCCTCACCCTCATCGTGGCCACCGCGCTCGGCACCACGACGGGTTGCATCCGACTTCCGAGTCCGCTCGGGCCGGATGGAATGCAGGCGCCGCTCACGGCACCGGACGACTCGTCCGCCGCGCCGCTCGAGCCCACCGACGCCGCCGGCCCGGACGCCGGGACCTCATCGGAGGACCCGCTCGCCGAGCGGGATCGCTTCTTCGAGGAGCAGCAGCTCCCGCTCGACGGGACGCCGCTCGTGGCCGTCACCCCGGCGCAGAAGCAGTTCATCGCCGAGCAGAGGGCGTACGTGGAAGAACAGGGCTTCGAGTGGACCGCGGAGGAGGAGAGTCTGTCGCTCGCTCTCGTCGCCGATGCCTGCGAGACCGCGATCTTGAACAGCCACGCCGTGGATGCCGACATCCTCCGCGCGCACGTGGCGACATCGCCGCTCTTCGCCCAGCTCGTCGACCCGAGTCTTCAGGGCGAGCAACGCGCGGCTGCGGAAGACCCCATCGCGAACCTCATGGTCTACGGCACGACGTTCCTGTGCCCGCAGGACAGTGACGCCTGGATCGACGCCTACACCGAGGTCTACGACGGCTGACCCCTCGTGAGGAGCGACTGGCGCGGTCAGCGCACCTGGCGCACCGAGAACTGCATCCGCGGGTCGGCGTACGCCTCCTGCGACTCGATGAGGCGGAGTTCGCGCGATCCCGCGTCGTAGGTGTTCTGCAAGAGGTCGAACACGCTCGAGGCGGTGCGCGCGAGGGCGTCCGCCGCGTCGGCCGTCCGGCGGTAGTGCGCGGTGAAGAGCGCCGCGGTGACGTCGCCCGAGCCATTGGCCTTCATCGGGATGAGCGGTGTCTGCACGATCCACGCGCCCGCGTCGTCGACGACCATCATCTCGATGGTGTCGGGCTCACGGTCGGGCCGTTCGACGCTCGTGACGAGCACCGTGCGCGGGCCCCGGGCACGCGCCAGGTCGGCGGACTCCAGGGTGGACTCGATGCTGCCGGGATCCGTGCCGGTGAGGAAACCCAGCTCGAACTGGTTCGGCGTGATGATGTCCGCCACCGGGATCACGCGTTCGCGCAGCAGGTCGGGAATCGCCGGAGCGACGAAGCACCCCGACTTCGCGTTGCCCATGACCGGGTCGCACGCATAGACGGCATCCGGGTTCGCCTTCTTCACCCGAGCGACCGCGTCGATGATCACGTCGGCGATTCCCTCGCCGCCCTGGTAGCCCGAGAGGACCACGTCGATGTCGCCGAAGACCCCGCGCTCCTCGATCCCCGTGATGACGTCGGCGACGTCGGCGGGCGAGATGAGCGGTCCACGCCACGCGCCGTACCCGGTGTGGTTGGAGAAGTTCACCGTGTACACCGGCAGCACCTCGACGCCGATGCGCTGCAGCGGGAAGACGGCGGCGGAGTTTCCGACGTGACCGTAGGCGACGGCCGACTGGATCGAGAGCACCTTCATCCTTCGATCCTCCCACCTCGCGGGGAGGGCCGGAGCGCGGCCACGGCGCTCGCGAGGTCGTCGGCGAGGGAGACGATCTCGGCATCCTCGAGCTGGTGCACCGTCAGGCGCAGGTAGTCGCCGGCGGCGTCGGGGGAGAGGAAGAAGTGATCGCCGTCGCGGACGAGCCAGCCGCGGCGCATGAGGTCTTCGCGCACGCGCGCCGCGGGGGCGGGGAGCGGCACCCAGAGGTTCAGGCCGTCACCCACGGCGACGGGCAGCCCGCGGGCCGCCAGCGCGGCCGCGACGGCGTCGTTGCGAGCCGCGTAATGCTCCGCCGCTCGCTCGATTGCGGCGCGTACCTCGGGGTCCGTCACGAGCGCCAGCGTCAGCCGCTGCAGGATGTGGCTCACCCACGTCGTGCCGGGGGTGAGCCGCAGCGCGAGCCGCTC
>NZ_RBZY01000084.1 GCF_004022425.1 Microbacterium enclense
CCCGCCCCGCCCCGCCCCGCCCCGCCCCGCCGCGCAGCGCAGCGCACGGCGGCGCGGGCGCGACCCCGCGCGGCCGCCGGAGCTCAGGCGCCGCGCAGCCGCTCGGCCAGGTACCCGTGCAGGCCGTCGAGGGGGATGCGCTCCTGACCCATCGTGTCGCGGTCGCGCACGGTCACGGCGTTGTCGTCGAGCGAGTCGAAGTCGATCGTGACGCAGTAGGGCGTGCCGATCTCGTCCTGGCGGCGGTAGCGGCGGCCGATCGCGCCGGCGTCGTCGAAGTCGACGTTCCAGCCGGCAGAGCGCAGCGTGTCGGCGACCTCTCGGGCGAGCGGCGACAGGCGCTCGTTGCGGGACAGCGGGAGGACGGCGGCCTTCACGGGAGCGAGGCGCGGGTCGAGCTTCAGCACCGTGCGGGTATCGGTGCCGCCCTTGGCGTTGGGCACCTCTTCTTCGCGGTACGCATCGACGAGGAACGCCATCATGGCGCGCGTCAGGCCGAACGACGGCTCGATGACGTACGGGGTGTACTTCTCGCCCGAGGCCTGGTCGAAGTAGGTGAGGCTCGAGCCCGAGGCATCCGAGTGGCTCTTCAGGTCATAGTCGGTGCGGTTGGCGACGCCCATGAGCTCGCCCCACTCCTTGCCCGGGAAGCCGAAGCGGTACTCGACGTCGATCGTGCCGGCGGAGTAGTGCGCGCGGTCGTCTTCCGGGACGTCGAACCGCTTCATGTTGTCGGGGTCGATGCCCAGGTCGACGAACCAATTCCAGCACGCCTCGACCCAGTGCTCGAACCACTCCTGCGCCTCGGCGGGCGGGGTGAAGTACTCGATCTCCATCTGCTCGAACTCGCGCGTGCGGAAGATGAAGTTTCCGGGGGTGATCTCGTTGCGGAACGCCTTACCGACCTGGCCGACGCCGAACGGGGGCTTGCGACGGGATGCCGTGAGCACATTGGAGAAGTTCACGAAGATGCCCTGCGCGGTCTCGGGGCGCAGGAAGTACAGGCCCGACTCGTCGTCGACGACGCCGAGGTACGTCTTCACGAGACCCGAGAAGGACCGCGGCTCGGTCCAGTTGCCGCGCTGACCGGTGTCGGGGTCGGGAATCTCGTCCCAGCTCTCGGGCTCGCGACCGCGTTTGGCGACGAAGGCCTCCCAGAGGTGGTCGGCACGGTAGCGCCTGTGCGTGATCGTCGACTCGACGACCTTGTCGGCGAACGTCGCGACGTGCCCCGACGCCTCCCACACGCGCTTGGGCAGGATGATGCTGGAATCGAGGCCCACCATGTCGCCGCGGCCGCGTACGAACGTCTGCCACCACTGGCGACGGATGTTCTCCTTCAGCTCGGTGCCGAGGGGGCCGTAGTCCCACGCCGAGCGCGAACCGCCGTAGATCTCACCGGCCTGGAACACGAACCCGCGGTGGCGAGCGAGCGAGATGACCTTGTCGAGGCGGGACTGTTCGGCCACGGTGGCTCCAATGGTCGGGAAAGTTGTGGGTGCGAGCGCGAGTGCGCGGCATCCAGTTTATCGAGTCGGCGTCGACGCGCCGGGCTCGCCCCGAACAGCGGCCAGGGCGTCCTCGCGCTCGGTGCGCCAGCTCGTCAGGTACGGCATCGCGGCATTGACCGCGTGCGCCGAGAGGGTGGCCGCCGCCGCGGCGGCGAGGTCGGCGGGAGAGGCCGCGCTCGATGACCGCACGTGCGCGATCGGGTACGGGAACCGGTCGCGGAACATGTCCATCCACAACAGCACGAGGTCATCGTGCGCGGGCAGCGTCGCCCGGGTGCGCTCGCCGCGCTCGTGACGCTCGATCCGCCAGCCGTCGCCGGCGCGCGAGGCGCGGTAGTCCGGGTCGCCGTACCAGACCCACCCGCCACGCACCGCGGCCGGTGACCCGGAGAACGACCCCTCCAGCGCGCGGGCCAGAGCCTCCGGCGTCCACGGGGCCGGGAAGAACGTCGCCAGGCTGACCCGCAGCGTGAGCGGCGACAGAGGCCCAGGCCCCTGCGGCTCGGCCGTGAGTGCCGCGAGCAGGGCGATCGTCGCCGGGGCCGGCTCCCGCCGGTCGAGCAGCGCGACGAACGTCTGCAGCGACCGCACGTACGACCCGTGCTGCGCGGCATCGACGAAGGGAGGGATCGGGATGCCGGGCACCGCGGGGCGTCCCCACGGCACGTCGTCGCGGTACGTTTCGGACAGTCCCTCCCGTCCGGCGGTCATCGCGTGATCCGCTCGCGCTGCACCGTGAACGCGTCGAGCGCCGCGTCGTCGATCTCGACGCCGAGCCCCGGCCCGGTCGGGACGCGCACGTGTCCGTCCTCGAGGACGGCGGGCGCGGTCACGATGTCGCGGTCGTAGAAGCGGGCGGATGCCGAGATGTCGCCGGGTAGCAGGAACCCGGGGAGGGCCGCGAGCGCGGCGTTGGCGGCCCGCCCGATGCCGGTCTCGAGCATGCCGCCGCACCACACGGGGATTCCGGCGGCGCGGCACCGGTCGTGGATCGCGAGCGCCTCGAGATAACCGCCGACACGGCCGGCCTTGATGTTGATGATCGCCGCGGCGCCGAGCTGCAGCGCGTCGGCCGCGGCCTTGTCCGACACGATCGACTCGTCCAGGCACACCGGGGTCTGCAGGCGCTGCGCGAGCGTCGCGTGGTCGACGAGGTCGTCCTCCTGCAGCGGCTGCTCGATGAGGAGCAGGTCGAACGCGTCGAGCCGTTCCAGCGTGTCGGCATCCGCGAGGGTGTAGGCCGAGTTGGCATCCACTTGCAGGGGGATGCCCCCGAACGCCGCGCGCACGGCGGCTGTGTCGTCGACGTCGCGCCCCGGTTTGATCTTGACCTTGATGCGCACGTACCCCTCGTCGAGGTAGGCGCCGACGGTGTCGACGAGAGCGGCGGGGTCGCGCTGAATGCCGACCGAGACCCCCGAGGGCACACGGTCTTTGTCGGCTCCGAGGTAGTCGGCGAAGCGGCGGCCGTCGGCGCGAAGCGCGGCGTCGATCACGGCGAGCTCGAGCCCGGCCTTGGCCATGCGGTGCCCGACGACGGGGGCGAGGATGCCGGAGACCTCCTCCGGTGCGACCGTGCGGCGCGCGAGCAGGGCGGGCGCGAGGAAGCGGGTGAGCACGTCCCACGCGCCCTGCGTGTACTCGCTGGAGTAGAACGGCTCGGCCTGCGTGACGACCTCGCCCCACCCGACGCCGTCCGCCGTCTCGGCGCGGACCACGATGACCTCGCGCACGATCTCGGTGCCGAACGACGTCGTGAACGGCGAGACCAGGGGAATCTGCAGGACCCGCAGCTCGATGGCATCCAGGGTGACGGGAGCGGCTTGGGTGCGGGGCGGCATGAGGGCAGGGTATCCGGCGGGCCGGGCCGGGGCACGGCATCCGGGCGCGCTGCTCCGGCAGACCGGCCGCACACCTCCGGCGGAACCGCCGCCGGCAGTACCTGGATGCCGCGGCCCCGCCGGTTCTGCCGGAGTTGTGCCCGCCCTAACGCCTCGCGCGCAGCCTGGCAAGGCCGCTCGCCGCCGGCGCGCTCGCGCGTAGCGTCGCCGACATGACCGACTTCACTCCCCGCCATGCGATCGTCACCGGTTCGGACTCGGGCATCGGCGCGGCCACCGCGCTCGCGCTCGCCGAGGCCGGGATGGACGTCGCCATCACTTACCACTCCGACAAAGACGGCGCAGAAGAAACCGCCGAAGGCGTGCGGGCCCGCGGCGGCCGCGCCGTCATCGCGCAGTTCGACGCCACCGACTTCGACTCGGTGCCCGGCGCGGTGAACGCCATGGCCGACGAGCTCGGCGGTCTCGACGTCTTCGTCAACAATGCCGGCGGCGGCATCGGCGGACCGTTCCTCGACCTCGACCTCGACACGTGGCGCACCGACATCGCGCTGAACCTCGACGGCGCCTTCCTCGCCCTGCACACCGCGGCGCGCCGCATGGTGTCGGCCGGAAACGGCGGACGCCTCGTCGCTGTCTCAAGCGTGCACGAACACCAGCCGCGCGTCGGCTCGGCACCCTACGTCGCCGCGAAGCACGGCCTCGGCGGACTCATCAAGACCATGGCGCTCGAGCTCGGGCAGTACGGCATCACCGCGAACGCCGTCGCGCCGGGCGAGATAGCGACCCCCATCAACGACATGGATGCCGAGGATGCCGACCGCACCCACCGTCCCGGCATCCCGCTCGGCCGCCCCGGCAAGCCGGACGAGGTCGCCGATGTGATCCGCTTCCTCGCGTCCCCGTCGGGGTCGTACGTCACGGGCGCGAGCTGGGTCGTCGACGGCGGGATGCTGCAGATGGGACCGCAGGCGGGGTCGCACATGGAGTCGGACGCCTGGCGTTCGGCCGGAGAGTGAGGGCGCGATGAGCGACGAGAAGAGCTTCGAAGAGAACCGGCACGACCAGCTGACGACCGCGCCGAAGGCGACGGAGGCCGACGCGGCTCCCCGCATCGACGTCACGAAACACGGCGGCGTGACGCGCATCGATGTGCGCGATGACGCGGCGGTGCGGCCGGGTCCCGGACAGGGCGATCCCGCGGCGGAGAAGGACGTGCCCGTCTCGGGCGACTGAACTCAGACGAGCAGGTACCCGCGCCCGTCGACGCCGCCGATGCGGAGACCGGATGCCAGGTGCCCCCGCAGCTCCTCGCGCACGCGGTACCGCCACTCGGCGGCAACGGCGGGGGTGCGGCGGCGGAGGGCTTCGATGTCGTCCGGGATCTCGACGACCGCACGCACCGCGCCACCGTCCGGGGTCGGAACCGGCGGTTCGGCGACGGCCCACGACACCATCAGCCGGTCGGACTCGTCGCCGCGGTTGACGTCGTCGGGCATCTCGCCGTACTGGTTCACCAGGTAGTCGGTGGCGCTCGCGCCGAGGACGGCGAGGTTGAAGTGGGCGTTGCGGCGGATCAGCGGATCGAACGTCCAGGTGATGCGGCCGATCCCCCGCTCCAGCGCCCACTCCCGCTGGTGCGCCTTGAGCTGACGGCCGAGCCCCCGCCCCTGGTATCCCGGCAGGATGCCGGTGATGTGCGAGTGCATCGTCCGCTCCGCGGGCGGCCCGAAGAACGCCGCGGACGCACCGATCATCCGATAACCGTCGTAGAGCCCGACGACGTAGTTGCCCGAGTGTTCGAGTGCCCGCAGGATGTTCGACGGCATCGTCGCGCGGTCACCGACCCAGACGTCGTCGAACAGCTGCGCCCCGGCGACGATGGCCTCGAGGCTGTCGAGCGGGCGGATGTCGATCTCACTCACGCTTCGAGTCTGGCATCCGCTGGCCGAGGGCCAAGCGGGCGGATCAGCGCGGCAGCGAATCGCCGACGTGACGGATGGTGCGGCCGCGCTCGATGACGATGGCGATGCTGCCGACCACCCACAGCGGCACCTGGGTGAGGAACGCCCAGCGGAAGGCATCCAACGAATAGGTGTCGGGGCTGCCGGCGCCTTGGACGTCCATCGCGATACCGATGAACAGGATCGCCAGGAGCGCGGCGAGGAAACCGCCGCCGTTGACGATCCCGGTCGCGGTGCTCAGGCGGTGGCTGGGCGTGAACGTGCGGGCGTGGTCGAAGGCGATCATCGACGCCGGGCCACCCGTCGCGAGCGCGAACATCAGCACGATCAACAGCCACACCGGAGCCTGTCCGGGCCAGGCGACGACGACGATCCACACCAGCGCCTGGAACACGACGGTCGGCAGCACCAGCCACCGGGATCGCCGCCGCGGATGACGGCTCGACAGCGCGCCGATGACCGGGCCGCTGACGATGCCGAACAGGACGAACAGCGTCATGATCCCCGACGCGGTCGCGGGGGCGAGCCCTTCGCCGGCGGTGAGGAACGGGAACCCCCACAGGAGCATGAAGGCGGTGCCCGCGAAGGGCGTGGTGAAGTGCGACCAGAAGCCGAGCCTCGTGCCGGGGTGCGCCCACGACTCGCGGAACCCCTGTCGCAGATCGGGCGCCGACCGGACGACCTGGATCGCCCCGGTCTGCGTGTCGACGGACAGGTCGACGGGGTCGTCGCGCCGCTCCGGCGGCCGGTTGCGGATGACCGCGTAGGTCAGCACCGCGAACAGGACACCGAGTCCTGCCACGCTGCCGAACGCCACGCTCCAGCTCGTGGCGTGCAGGAGAGCGGCCAGCGGCACCACGGCGACGATCTGACCGAGCTGGCCGATGATCCCGGTCAGCTGCACGAGCACCGGCGCGCGTTGGGCCGGGAACCACGTCGCGATCACGCGCAGCACGCTCGGGAAGATCATCGCGTCGCCCGCGCCGATGAGCACGCGGGCCAGGATGCCGATCCCCACCGCGTCGGCGAACGCCATCACCAACTGGCCCGCGGCCATCAGCACCATGCCGATCGCGATCATCGGACGCGCGCCGTACCGGTCGAGCAGCAGGCCGACGGGGATCTGCATCGCGCCGTAGACGAACAGCTGGATCACCGCGAACATCGACAGCGCCGAGGCATCCGCCTGGAAGCGCGTCGCGGCATCCACTCCCACCGCCGACAGCGACGTGCGGTTGACGATCGAGACGACGTAGGCGAGAACTCCGACGACCCACAGCGTCCACGTCCGCCACCCGGGGCGTTCGAGGGTGCTGATCACGGCGAGTCCTGGAGAGAAGAGGGAGGGATGCCACGAGGTGCGGCATGCACCAGGCTAGCCGCGGGTGCCGACATCGCGGGCCGGCCCGGCGCCGCGTGGCCCCGGGGCGCCGTGGGTGGCCCCGGGGCCACGGACGGTGCCCCAACCGCACACGGCGCGGCCGGACTCACGGGTGAGCGAGCGCGTCCGACATCCCGGCGCGCCCGGCCGCGAGGTGCTGCACCAGGGGGGTGCCGGTCTCGTCCGCCAGCCACCGCTCGAGGGCGATCTGCAGCAGCTCCACCGCGACGCCCGCGGTCACGCGCGCGGTGAACGCGTCGACGCCGCGCAAGAGGTATCCGTCGCGGAGGGCGTCGCGCAGGTCGGCCTGCTTCTGCAGGTCGCGCTCGCGCAGGGCCGGCTCGGACTCGATCAGTCGCCGCGCGGCCTGCATCTGCGCGCGCCGCGGCTCGAACCGCTCGGCGGCGAGGGCGTGGAAACCGGCCCAGGCGATCGCGAACGGCGTGGCATCCGCGGGAGCCGCGGCCACCGCCCTCGCGGCGAGCGCGGGGATCTCGTCGTCGCCGAAGAACACTTCGCGCTTGTCGCTGAAATGGCGGAAGAACGTGCGCCGCGTGAGACCCGCGCGCTCCACGATGTCGGGCACGGTCGTGGCCTCGAATCCGCGTTCCGCGAAGAGTTCCAGCGCCGCGGTGCGAAGCCGCTCGCGCGCGTCCGGTGCCCACCTCGCCATGTCGACGAGCATAAGTGATGTCTCGCAGTGTCATCGGTGGGTTAGTGTGAAGACACTCAGTGTCATCACTTCGCGGGAGGCATCCATGTCCGTTCACTCCGCCGCCGTTCTCCCGGCGCCGCGCGCACCACTCGCCGTCGTCACCGCGACCACGCCCGAGCCCGCTGCCGACGAGATCCTCGTGCGCGTGCGCGCTGTCGCGGTCAACCCCGTGGACTGGGTGATCCAGGGCACGAGCCGCATCACGTATCGGTGGCTGCAGACCCCCGCCGTCCTCGGATCCGATGTCGCGGGCGAGGTCGTCGCGGTGGGCTCCGGCGTGAGCCGGTTCCGCGTCGGACAGCGGGTTTTCGGCCTCGCCACCGGGACCGACAAGGGCCGCGATCCCCTGCGCGAGGGTGCCTTCCAGGAGCACACGGTTCTACTCGAACGGCTCGCCGCGCCGACCCCCGACACCCTCACCGACGAGGAGGCCGCGGTCTTCCCGCTCGGCGTCTCGACGGCGGCATGCGCACTGTTCCAGCCCGCCCACCTCGGACTCCGGATGCCGACCGGCGAGACGCCGAGCGAGCAGGGCGGCGTCGTGGTGGTGTGGGGCGGTTCGACCAGCGTCGGGATGAATGCCATCCAGTTGGCCCGCGCCGCGGGGTACGACGTCGTGTCCACGGCTTCGTCGCGCACTGCCGCGACCGTGCGCGCCCTCGGCGCCGATGGGGGGGTCGACTACACCGCCGCGAGCGCCGTCGAC
>NZ_RBZY01000085.1 GCF_004022425.1 Microbacterium enclense
GCAACTACCACGCCGGCCTCTGCCTCGCCGCGACACTCCACTGGCTCAGCAACGGTGCCGTCGCTCATTCCGCGATCGACAGCACGAGATGAGTCGCAGGGGCGGGGTCTGTCGCCAGTCGCGCGTGCGTCTCAACGTCGTAGCGGACATCGCCGTAGCGGAGCTTCTCCCGCTCGATCCCTTCGGCGAGGAATCCCGCCGCGGTCGCCACTCGACATGATGCGGGGTTGTTCACCCGGTGCCCGAGCTCGAGCCGATACAGCCCCTTCTCGAAGACCCAGTCGCTCACCGCGATGAGCGCGCCCGTCGCGTATCCCTTGCCGCGCGCTTCAGCTGCGAGCCAGTAGTACATCCACGCGGTCTCGTGCCGGAACTCGATTGCGGCCGCTCCGACGTTGCCGATCGCAACACCGTGCTCGACGATGGCCCAGTTCTTCACGTGCTCGTCGAAGCGCAGGGACTGGTCGATGAACGCCTCAGCCGCTGCCCGGGTCGACAGATCGGCGCCCCCGAACTGAGTCGCCAGATCGGAAGCGCTCTGAGATGCTTCGCTCAGCGCCGACGCATCGCCACTGTTCCACGGGCGAAGCACGACACTCACGCCCTCAATCCTGCCTCAGCCGCCGGCTGGGACCCGAACCCGACCTTTTAGCAACACGGCCTAGTCAGTGGAGGTGGTCGGCGTGGACGTCGAACGCAAGAAGAACGTTGTGGCCTACGTACGGCTCGCGCGCGCGGGGGGCGTTGGCGGGGACGCTGTAGCGCAGCGACGAGCCATCGAGCGGCGCTGCCGCGAGAACAACCTAGTCGTGGAAGCGACGTTGCGGGCGACCCGCCTGGCTGTTGATCGGTCCTCAACGGAGGTGCTTCGCGCACTGGTTCGATACCCGTTCGGTGTGTCTCTGAGGCAGGGTTCCGATCGGAGTGGTCGTCATGCTCTCTAGGACGACTACGAGCAGCACTGGGACGATTACCGAGCAGGTGCTGGTCTATCTGAGGATCAGCGAAGACCGTACCGGAGAGGAAGCCGGGGTCGAGCGGCAGCGAGACGACTGCCTCGCGCTGTGCGCCCGGCTGGGCCTCAACGTTGCCGAGGGCGACGTGTTCATGGACAACGACACGTCCGCCTACCTCGACAAGAAGCGACCGGACTTCGCGCGGATGCTCGCTCGGATCAAGCTCGGTCCTTCGCGGGTCGTGGTGTGGCACGTCGACCGGCTCTACCGGCGACCCCGTGAGCTCGAGGACTTGATCGACCTCGTGGAGACGCATCCGATCCGCATCGAGGCTGTCATGGGCGGTGCGTTCGACTTGAACACTCACGAGGGTCGGCTGATGGCCCGGCAGCTCGTCGCGATGGCGGCCTACGAGTCCGGGCACAAGGCTGACCGCATCCGCCGTGCGAACCGGCAGAAGGCCGAACGTGGCGACTGGCACGGCGCGGCAAAGTTCGGCTACGGCACCGGCGGCGTCCTCATCCCGGAGCAGGCCGCGGTCATCCGTGAGATGGCGGACAGGTTCCTCGCCGGCCAGTCGCTGCGCTCGATCACCGCGTGGCTGAACGAGGAGTCCGGGTTCCCCGCACCGCAGGCGAAGACGGGGAAGACGCTCGGCGTCTGGCACGCGACCACCGTGAAGTCCATCTTGGTCTCCGCGCGGATCAGCGGGCAGCGAGCGTATGAGCCGACGCGAAGGCGCGGTGATGGCCCGAACGGGCGAGAGATCCTCGGACCGGGGAACTGGCCTGCGATCATCACGCCGGAGGAGACGACCCGCATCAGGGCGATGCTTTCCAACCCGGACCGCCGGGTCGGAGCATCTTCGATCAACCTGCTGTCGGCGATCGCGACGTGCGGCAAGTGTGGCTCCGGGCTCGTCGCAGGCAAGGCCAAGCACGGTCCATCGGACGCGAAGCGGAACTACTACCGCTGCATGCCGGTGCCAGGGCATCCCGAGCGCGGCGGCCTATCGGTCAGTGCATCCGGCCTCGAAGCTGTCGTCAGAGAAGCCGTGATTGCCCGCCTTGCTGTGACGACTCTGCCGGCCGACACTCCCGAGACAGGCGGGGCGGTCGCGGAAGCGATGGGACGGATCATGTCCGCTCGTGAGCGGATGGAAGACCTCGCCCGCGACTACGGAGCGGGCATGCTGAGCCGCAGCGAGTACCACGCCGGTCGTGTCGCGGCGCAGAGCGCCGTTCACGACGCGGAAATCGCTCTCGGAAGGGTGAACCGTGCAGGACCTCCGGGCCGCCGAAAGCGATCTGACTGATAACGCGCATGGTTTGCTCCTTGACGTGGGGAATGAATACCAGTGAAGCTAGAACGCCAAGGCACGATCGGTAAGTAGGTACCTGATAGTGCCTAGGGGGTGGATGGGAGACGGATGGTAACCACGACCGCGGCCAGACGGCGTCAGGAGGCAAAGGTTCGCTACGATGCCTACCTCGCTGGCTGCCCCTCACGTCAGCTGCTGGAACTGATCGGCAACAAATGGACGGCGCTGATCCTGGCCGGCCTCCACAACGGCCCCCAGCGCCATAGCGAACTCGCCCGGCACATCGCGGGTGTCAGCCAGAAGATGCTCACCCAGACCCTGCGGAACCTGGAGCGCGATGGCCTGATCACCCGCACCGTCACTGCGTCTGTCCCGGTGAGAGTCGACTACGCACTCACTCCGCTCGGCCACGACCTGCAGCGCGTCGTGCAGCCGCTCAAGGACTGGGCCGAGCAACACATGGAACAGGTCCTCACCCACCGAGCCGCCCAGCCCGGGGCCTTGCCCGAGGCGATCACCATCTGAGCCCACTGACACGTCGAGCCGAGGGCTGCGTGATGGCGTGTGTGGCAGCATGTGGTGATGCAGGCTGGGCGTGGGTCAAAGGCGACGCTGCCGAGATCGCCGCGCCGGGATGCCGTTGCGAATAAGGAGCGGTTGCTGGAGGCGGCTTTGCATGCGATCGGACGTGACGGTCTGGCGGTGCCGGTGTCGGTGATCGCCGCGGAGGCCGGGGTCGGGGTCGCGACGTTCTACCGTAGCTTCCCGGACCGGCACGCGTTGATGGTGGCGTTGGAGCACCGCGCCTACGATAAACTGATCGAAATTCTCAGATCGATCACGGCGCGCCGGATGGAGGGGCTCGATGCGGTCCGGGAGTTTCTGGTCGCGTCCGTCGCGATCGGTGCGGAGCTGATCCTGCCCTTGCACGGTGCGCCGGTCCTGATCGATGAGCAGGCTGTGGCGAAGCGGCAGATGATCGACGCGCTCATCGAGGCGTTTCTTGATCAGGGGCGGGCGTCCGGGGCGGTGAAGCAGGAGGTCAACGCCACGGATGTGATCGTGTGCAGCGCCCTGCTCACCCAGCCGTTGCGGCAGAGCCCGGACTGGCGCAGAAGCGCGACCCGTCATCTGGCGTTGTTCGTCTCAGGTATCGCCTCCGAGGGCGTGCTGCCGCTTCCCCCGGTTCGTCAGCGCGATATCGAGTCCACCTTCCGGGACCGGGCGGCCGGCGCCGGACGGTCGAGGGGTCAGAGCAGGTAGCGGGAGCGGCGGATCCGCCGGTCCGGGTCGACGGCGTCGGCGATCATGGCGACGCGGGCGCGGATGTCAGCCGGGACCGCGTCGGGGACGGACACGGCGCCTTCGACCCAGGATCCGATGCTCCATCCCGTGTCCACGGGGGCTGCGAGTTCGCGAACCGCGGCGAGGGCGTCCTCGATCGCGGGGCGGCGTGACGGATCGTCCAGGGCTGCGACCGTGTGCAGGGCGAACGGGCCGGGCGTGGTCGTCGCGGCGCCGGGGGCCGCGGGTGCGGCGTTGGCGAAGTGGCGGATCTCGACTAGCGCGAGCGGTGTGTCGGGCTGGGTCGCCGCGGTCAGGATCGATACCGCGACGCCCGGGGTGTGTGCGGTGAGCCAGCGGGCGTCGCCCACAGCGGGCACCGCGGTTGGCGGGTCAAGGTGGATCGAGGCGAGTCGTGCGGCGTCGGCGGGTCCCCAGGTGTCCGCGGCGGGGTCCGCGGCCGCCCGCACGGCATCCAGGAGCGGGCGGGCTGGGTCGTCGCCCTGGGTGGAGGCGATCGCGAGGTGCACGACCGGGACGCCCTGCAGGTCGTCGGGGATGGGCGGGCCGGGAGGCGCATGCAGCACCGAGATGCTGGTGGTGACCGCGTCGCCGATCTGATCGAGCGCTGTCGCCCACGCGGCCGTCACCGCCGGCAGATCGTGGACCGGCCAGAGAAGGTATCCGGCGTGCAGGTCGGGTGCCGGTACGAGGTCGAACTCTAGCCGGGTGGCGATACCGACCCCGCCACCACCGCGGAACGCCCACAACGCGTCTCGGTCGATACTGTCTTCGGCGTCCTGCGATGCGATCCTGACCTGTCCGGCGCCGTCGACATATTCCACGGTGCGCAGCGCGGAGCTGGCCGCGCCGAAGGGTCTGGTCAGCCAGCCGTAACCGCCGCCGAAGGTGTACCCGGCGATGGCGACCGTCGGGGAGGATCCCGCGAGTCCGAGCAGCCCGTGACGTTCTGCCTGCTCGTTGACCGTCGCCCACGTCAGTCCCGCCCCCGCTGACGCGGTGCGGCCGACAGGGTCGATCTCGAGCTGGTCCAGACCGGAGGTGTCCAGAAGGAGCGTGTCGTTCCCGATCGTCCCTCCGGCGCCGTGACCGGTGGCCTGCGGCAGCACGGTCAAGCCCCGGACGGCCGCGTCACGGACGACGTCGCCGACCTCGGCCGCAGTGGTCGGCCGGGCGACGACGGCGGGACGTTGGACCGCGGTGGCGTTGTGCGGGGAGGTGGCGCGCTGGTACTCGGATGTACCCGGTTCGAAGATCATGGCGGCGGCTCCTTCTACGTGGTCTGGTGCCGACAGCCTACAAGCTGCCGGACGAATTCGTCCGTTTTGTGTGAGACTGGCAGCATGAGCGAGAGCGAGAGGTTTCCATTCGTGGTCGTCGGCGCGACCGGGCAGCAAGGCGGCGCGGTGATCGATGCGCTGTTGGAGCGTGGCGTGCCGGTGCGGGCTGTGGTGCGCGACCGGACAGCACCGGCCAGCACGGCGTTGACGCGGCGAGGGGTGACGGTCTCGTTCGGCGATCAGGACGACGCGGCCTCGTTGGTGGACGCGTTCCGGGGCGCGGCGGCCCTGTTCGTGATGACCACCTACGACCAGGCCAGTGGCGGCACCGACGCAGAGGCCCGCCGCGGCCGGACGATCGCCGAATCCGCGGCCGCGGCAGGGGTGCCGCGGGTGGTGTACTCCTCCGTGGGTGGCGCCGAGCGTCACACCGGCATCCCACACTTCGAAAGCAAACGCCGCGTCGAAGAACGACTGCAGGAACTGATGCCGGTAACGATCGTGCGGCCGACGTTTTTCATGGAGAACCTGGCACGCGCTCTGTCCGGTGACGAAATCGTGATTCGGCTTCCCCTCCCGGCAGATATTCCGCTGCAGATGATCGCCGTGCGTGACATTGGAGTGATCGCCGCTGAGGCGCTGCTGGATCCGGAGGTGGTGCCGGGCGGGGCGATCGAGATCGCCGGCGATCAACAGACCGGTGACGGCATCGCCGCCGTGATGGCAGACGTGCTCGGCCGGCCCGCCCGCTTCGAGGCTCTGCCGCTGCAGGTCCTCGAGGGCGACGCGGATCGCACCGCCATGTTCCGCTGGTTCATCAACACGCCCAGCTATCAGGCAGACTTCGACCGCACCCGCCGGATCGATCCGGACGTGCGGGATCTGCGCAGCTGGCTCGCCACCACCGGGACAGCCGAGGTGTCCTCATGAGCGCGCCGCGGACCGTTCTGTGCGTGGGCGCCGCGGGCTCTGCCGCGGGACTGGTCGCCCGCTCCGTTGCCGGTGCCGGGCTCACCGTGAGAGGTCTCGTGCACAGCGACGACAAGATCGACGCTGCCCGGCGCAACGGGGCGTCAGAAACCGTCGTGGCCGACCTCGGCGACCGCGCGGCGCTCCGCGAGGCTCTCCGCGGAGTGGACGCCGTGTTCCACATCATCCCGGCGTTCGTCCCAGACGAAGCCCGCATCGGTCAAGCCTTGGTCGACGTCGCCGCGGACGCAGGGATCTCCCGGTTCGTGTTCTCCAGCGTGTATCACCCATCGCTGCTGGATCTGTCGAACCACCGCGACAAGATGCCCGCCGAACAGGCCCTCTTCGACTCCGGCATGGAGTACACCATCCTGCAACCGGCGATGTTCATGGCGCAGCTGGACTCTGTCATCCGGCAGGCAGCACGCGACGGCGTCATCAGCGGCCCCTACTCTGCCCAGTCGCGGATGGCCTACGTCGACTACCGCGACGTCGCCGACGTCGCCGCGCTCGCCTTCACCACGGACCGGTTCGTGGGCGGCGTCTTCGAGCTCGCATCCCCCGGCACGTTCAGTCGCGCCGACCTGGCCACGGAACTCACCCGACTGCTCGGCCGGGACGTGCGAGCCGAATCAGCCCCACCCACCATCCCCGACACCGCCCCGGTACCTCCGACGATGCGGACCGGACTCGGCCGCATGTTCGCTCACTACGACGCCTACGGCTTCAGCGGCGGCAACTCCCTCGTCCTGGCCACGATGCTCGGCCGCGAACCGACAACCGTGAAAGCGTACCTCGCCGAGAAGGCCGACGCTTTCGGTCTTCGCCGCTAAGGTCGCCGCCCGCCCACGCAACCGGCGGACCGGGCACCGCGGTGCACCTCGGCGACCTACGCGCCGGAGCGGACATCGTCGTAACCGATGGCGTGCTCGACGGGCTGGACCCCATCGTCGCTCCCGGCACCAGCGTGGGACAACTCGACATGACCTACAACCTCGCCCGCCGCCCCTGCAGGAACCGCGCCTACGCCGCCGCAACATCGATACCCCGGTCGGTCACCCAGGACGAAGGCCCGGATCAGGGCATGTTGTTGCGCCCCGGGTTAATCGGAGGCTCGACCCGTTCCCGTTGTGCGGCGCGCGATTGGCGTGAATCGTACTGCTGCTGCTCGTGCTCGACGGGTGGGGTCATGCCGATCGGGGGGTGCAGTCGGCGGTGGTTGAGCCAGTCGACGTATTCGGCGACCGTGAACTTGAGGTCGTCGATCGATTGACATGGGCCGCTGTGGCGGACGAGTTCGGCTTTGAAGAGGGAGTTGAACGCCTCCGCGAAAGCGTTGTCGTCACTGTAATCACGGAGCCGACCGGGCAGAGCGTGGCCTTCTGGGTAGAGGGCGCGACGTCCGTGCCGGACGTTGTCCCCTAACCGTCCGTCAGCGACCGACCCGCGGCCACGACGAACGCCGACGATCCCGTTCACGTCATCGCCCGTCCCGGTGTCACCCTCTGACGAGCGGGCGAACGCACTGCGGTCGCGCGCCCGTTTCGCGCCAAGCCTGAATTGGCCGGCTCCGAAACGTCACGGCGCGGAAACGTCACCCGCTGTCGACTCAGTCAAGGAGCGGGCGTGGCTAATCGCTGCGGCACGGGAGGCTTCCTCGGCGAAGCCGTGCCGTTGATCCTCGACAAGCCGGACGGTCTCCAGCACACCGAGCACCGCCCGCACTTCGGGGCGTCCCTCCCAGCCCACCAGCGCCGCGCGGGAGAGCCGTTCCCGGCCCGGGCAGGCAGCGGACACCAGCATGCTGACCGCGACGCTGAGCGAGATCCGCGTCCCCGGAGCGAGAGGCAGGCCACGGACCCGGCCGGACCGGGTCATGGCGGACAAGGGCTACCCGTCCAAGGCGAACCGGGCCTGGCTACGAGAGCGTGGGATCGCTGCGACGATCCCTGAGCGCGACGATCAGATCGCTCACCGACGCAAGCGCCGAGGGAGACCGATCGATTTCGGTGACCAACAGCGCGCCCGCTATCGCGGCCGCAACGTCGTCGAACGCTGCTTCAACAAGCTCAAGCAGTGGCGCGGGA
>NZ_RBZY01000086.1 GCF_004022425.1 Microbacterium enclense
CGCAGATCCTCGACCGCGTCTGGAACTACGACTTCGGCGGACGTTCGAGCGTCGTCGAGCTGTACATCTCGTACCTGCGCAAGAAGATCGACGCGGGCCACGAGCCGCTCATCCACACCGTCCGCGGCGTCGGCTACATGATCAAAGCCCCCCAGTGACACGACCGCACACGCGGCCGAAGGCGCGCCACCGCTGGACGCTGCAGTCGCGACTGATGGTCGCGGTGATCGGCATGGTCGCGTTCATCCTGGTGATGATCGCCGTGTCCACGGGCGCGATCATCACCGGTGTGCTGCAGAGCAACCTCAGCGCCCAGGTGTCGGCGGCCATCCGCAACGTGCAGGGCGGTCCCACGTCGTCGGCGATCGCGTCGCTGGCGGCCGGTCCCTTCCCCGACGGCACGGTTCTCGTTCTTCGCAATCCCGACACGGGTGACACCGGCGCCTATGTCGACGGCCGCCTGGTGCGCGCGCTCGACGAGTCGCAGGTCGACGAGATCCGCGACGCGGTCGCGACGGGTCTCTCCACTGCCGAGTCCGACACCATCGATCTCCCCGGGCTCGGCACGTACCGCATCGGCGTGACCGTCGCGCCGTCCGGCACGGTCGCGGTCCTCGGTCTCCCCCTCAGCCAGGTCGTCTCGACGATCGGCACGATCCTCACGACGGTGGCCCTCCTCACAGCCGGCGGGCTGCTGCTGCTCTCCGCGATCATCGCCGTGGTGATCCGCGTGGGACTGCGTCCACTCCGCGCCGTCGCGGAGACGGCGACGCGCGTGGCATCCATCCGGATGGATCAGGGCGACGTGACCATCGACGAGCGCGTCCCCGCGGAGCAGGTCGACGACCACACCGAGATCGGGCAGGTCGGCACGGCCCTGAACTCGCTGCTCGACAGAGTCGACGCCTCCCTCGCCGCCCGCCAGCGCAACGAGGAACTCATGCGGCGATTCGTCGCGGATGCCAGTCACGAGCTGCGCACTCCCCTGGCATCCATCCGCGGGTTCTCCGAGCTGTCGCTGCGCGCGATGCGCCAGGCGCAGGACGACGAGAGCCGCCAGCGCATCGAGATGGCCGTCGAAACGACCGAGCAGTCGCTCGAGCGCATCCAGGCGCAGTCCCTGCGGATGACGACGCTCGTCGAAGACCTGCTCCTGCTCGCCCGGCTCGACGAGGGGCAGGAACTCGTCTACGGCACGGTCGATCTCACCCGCCTCGCCGTCGAGGCGGTCGGCGACGCGCGTCCCGCCGGGCCCGATCACGCGTGGGCGATCGACCTCGACGGCGAACCGGTCGAACTGGCCGGCGACGCGGCACGGCTGAACCAGGTCATGGCGAACCTGCTCGCCAACGCCCGCACCCACACGCCCGCCGGCACCGTGGTCACCGTCTCGGTCGCGCGCGACGGTGACGACGCCGTCCTGCGGGTGCACGATGACGGCCCGGGTATCGATCCGGCCGTCGCCGCGCAGTTGTTCGAACGGTTCGCTCGCGCCGACCGTTCCCGCGATCGGAAGACCGGCGGCACCGGACTCGGGCTGTCCATCGCGAAGGCGATCGTCGAGGCCCACAACGGCACGATCACCGTCCGCAGCGCGCCCGGCGACACCACGTTCGAGGTGCGGCTCCCCGCGAAGCCACGGGATCCCGCGGCTTCTCAGTAGCCCGCGAACGCGTCGGTCGTCAGCGACTTCGCCCGGGCGAGCGCGGGCGCGAGCGCGGCGATCAACCGCGGCGGTCCGGACACGTAGGCCGCGCGCTGCGCGATGTCGGGAACCGCGCGCACGAGCGCATCGGCATCCACGCGGTCGGGTCCGGCCCACACCCACCCGACCGGGAGGTCGCGCGGCTCGTCCCGGGAGAAGACCACGACCGGGATGCCACTGGCGACGATGTCGTCGCGGAACGCCAGCTCGCTCGCTTCCGACACGACGTACACGAGCACGACGTCGCGGCTCTGACCCGTGGCCGCGAGGTGCCGCAGTTGAGACACGAACGGCGTCACACCGATGCCGGCCGCGACGAGGAGCACGGGCGACGTGGGGCGGGCGGGCAGCACGAAGTCGCCCCAGACACCGGTGACGGCGAGCGTGCCGCCGACGGGTACGTCGGCGAGGGCGCGCTTGTACGACGACTGCGAGCCGTCCTTGAACGCGATGCGGACGGTCGGCAGGTCCTCCGGCGCCGACGCGATCGAGAACTCGCGCCGCGTGCCGCGGGCGTCGGGGCGACGGTGCGGCACGTCGAGTTCCAGATACTGCCCGGGCGAGAACGAGAAGGGCCGTGCCGCGCGGAACGTGAGCTCGCGGACCGTCGGAGTGAGGTCGCGACGGCCCTCGACCCGCAGCCGGACGGCGGCGCGCAGGCAGAACAGGAACGCGACGAGGTTGCCGATCAGCAGCGCGCGCTCCTGTCCGAGGGTGATGCCGCCGAGCGCGATCGGCCAGCCCGCGAGCACGCCGACGACGATCGCGACGACGATCTGCTGTCGACGGCGCGGCGGGAGGGTGAGCGGCTCGGACAGCATGAACGCGCCGAGGAACAGGAACGGCGACGAGAACGCGACCTGCAGCAGTACCGCGGGCACGTCGACGGGGAACCCCGCCGCCTGGAACTGCACCGTCGTGCGGACGAATGCGACCGTCGCGGCCACGACCCAGAACACCGCGACGACCGGCAGCCGGTCCGTGCGGGCGAGGAGCAGCAGCCCGAGCACCAGGACAGGGCCCGCGAGCCACGGCGACCCGACCCACCAGGCCGACCCTCCGAGCTCCGGCGCCCAGACTCCGACGACGGTGAGCACGGTGGCTCCGGTCGCCGCGGGGTTAAAGACGTGCCGCCCCCGCCAGGCGAGCAGGTACTTCGACAGGGATGCCACGACCCCGGCGAGCACGAGACCCGCGAGGCCCAGCGGTTCCACGGTGGGACGTAGCACGAACAGGAGAATCGCGGCGGTGATGAGCGAGGACTCCAGGCGCCGTGGCATCCGGAGCACGCTCTGCGCGACGAGATCCGTCACGCCGCACGCCAGTGCGAGCACCACGGTGCTGATGAGGATCTCGAGCGGGTCGGGCACCACGAGACCCGCGAAGGCCAGGCCCAGGGAGATCACCGTCAGCAGACCCAGCGCCCCGAGGACGAGCCGGTACATGGACACGCGGCCGAGGAGGCCGCGGACACGGGTCGACCCCGCGGTCAGGGTGGTGCTCATCAGAAGATCTCTCCCTCGAATCCGGGCGACCACTCCACGCGCCCGTCGGTGCTCATACGCACCCACGGCGCGTCCCAGGCGGCCGCGAGGTGCGGCCCGCCGTCGAAGAACAGTGCGGTGGCGAGGGCGTCCGCACGCATCGCGGTGTCGGCGATCGCCCACGTCGCCGCGTACGCCTGCGCCGGCGCCCCCGTCCGGGCGTCGAGCACGTGGTGCAGGCCCTCGCCCCACGCGCGGCGAGTGATCGCCGACGCGCACAGCGCCGCGTCGCGCACCTCGACCAGACCGATCGCGCGCGTCGGATCGTACGGATGCTCGAGTCCGATCCGCACCGGCGCGCCCCGGATGGCGAGATCACCCGAGCCGTCCACGACGACATCGCCGTCGACCGCGGCACGCACGGTCTCGAGGACGCGATCGACGAGCCGCCCCTTGCCGAGCGCGCCCACGTCGAGCGTCGCCGGGTGCGACAGCGACAGGATGCCGCTCCCCCACGTCACGACGTCGCGCCAGTCGGGCGCGGGCTGCGGTGCACCCCAGGGGGCCAGGGTGAGCCGCGCGTCGTACCCGAGCCGAGCGAGCGAGTCCCCCACGAGCGGGTTCACCGCGCCGTGAGTCGCGACGTCGAGCTCGTCGTACAGCGCGAGCATGGCATCCGTGTCTTCGGGCGCTTCGGCGGATGCCACCCGCCCGTCCGCGAGGGCGGACACCAGCGAGTCCTCGCGGAAGCGGGACCATTCGCGGTCGAAGCCGTCCACGACGTGGGCGACCGCGCGCCGGTCGGCGGCGGACAGCGGACGAGCCGTCTCGATCGTCCACGCGGTGCCGATCGCTTCGAACGTCCACACCGAATCGGTGGTGGTCGCCGCGGTCATGGGGTCAGGCCTTCGCCTCGGACTTGATGGTGTCGAGGGCCGTCATGAAGCCACCGCTGGTGAGTGAGGATCCGGCGACCTTGCTGACCGAGATCTCGTCGATGTTCTTGCCGACGACCTCGTCCTTGATCCCGCCGATGAACTCGCTCTGGTATCGGCGCGATTCGGCGGCCTGCGGGTCGCCGGTCACCGTGACGTCGGTGACCGTGTCGCCCGCGATCGTCAGGGTCACGTCGACCGTCTCCACGCTCTCGGGCGTGGCGTACTGACCCGTGGCCTCGTACGTGCCGTCGGCGTAGACGCCGGTCGACGCTCCACCGGCCGCGGCGCTGGTGCTCGGCGCCGAGGAGACGGCCGGAGCGGCGGACGACTCGGCGGGAGCGGCGGCCTCGGTGCTGCCACCGGCGCAGCCGGCGAGCGTGACGATTCCGGCAACACCCACGAGAGCGGTGCCGATGCGGACGGGGCGGGGGACGGCGGTCGTGCGGATCATGAGGGTCCTCTTTCGGTCGTGCCTCGCGGAGCGATCGTGCTCACGGTAGGGACACGATCTCGCAGTGAGCCTGGTTCAGACTTCACCGAACCTATGAACCGACCATGAGGGTCAGGCGTCGCCGCCGAACATGCTGGTGACCGAACCGTCCTCGAAGACCTCGTGGATGGCGCGTGCGAGGAGGGGCGCGATCGGAAGGACGGTGAGGCGGTCGAACCGGCCCTCGGCGGGAATCGGAACGGTGTCGGTGACGACGACCTCATCGATCGCGGGGTCCTGCAGACGCTCGGTGGCGGGGTCGCTGAAGATCGCGTGGGTCGCGGCCACGATGACCTTGCGCGCGCCGCTGGCCTTGAGCGCCTGGGCGGCCTTCTGGATGGTGCCGCCGGTGTCGATCATGTCGTCGACCAGGAGACAGGTGCGGCCGCTCACGTCACCGACGATCTCGTGCACCGAGACCTGGTTGGCGACCTTCGGGTCGCGACGCTTGTGGATGATCGCGAGGGGCGCACCGAGGCTGTCCGACCAGGTGTCGGCCACGCGGACACGGCCCATGTCGGGCGAGACGACCGTGAGGGTCTCGCGGTCTTCGCCGGTCAGGCCCTGCTCGAAGTGCTCGAGGAGGACGGGCTTGGCGAACAGGTGGTCGACGGGGCCGTCGAAGAAGCCCTGGATCTGGGCGGCGTGCAGGTCGACGCTCATGATGCGGTCGGCACCGGCGGTCTTCAGCAGGTCGGCGACGAGACGGGCGCTGATCGGCTCGCGGCCGCGTCCCTTCTTGTCCTGACGCGAATACGGGAAGTACGGCGCGACGACGGTGATGCGCTTGGCCGACGCGCGCTTGAGCGCGTCGAGCATGATGAGCAGCTCCATGAGCCATTCGTTGACCGGCGGGCCGAACGACTGCACCACGAAGACGTCGCAGCCGCGGATCGAGACCTCGAAGCGGGTGTAGATCTCCCCCGACGCGAAGGTCCGGTGCTCGGTCGGCGCGAGCTCGGTGCCCAGGTGCCGCGCGACCTCATGCGCCAGCTCGGGGTGCGAGCGACCCGAGGCGACGACGAGGCGCTTCTTTGTCTTGGCGACGAGCCCGGGGGCGATGCCGTTGTCGCGGTCGAGATCTACACGGTTCTTCTTACGAGCCATCGCGCGCTTCCTGTTCACCCCGGGCCCGCGCAGCGACGTCCGCCGCACCGGTGCCCGGTCGATTCTTCTCGACCCACCCCTCGATGTTCCGCTGGGGTGAAACGCTGAGTGCCAGCGCGCCGGGCGGAACGTCTTTTCGGATGACCGCGCCGGCACCGGTCTTGGCGCCATCCCCAATCGTAACGGGCGCCACGAAGACGTTGTGCGAGCCGCTGTGCACCTCGTCGCCGATGACCGTGCGGTGCTTGGCGATGTCGTCGTAGTTGGCGGTGATCGCTCCGGCGCCGAGATTGACGTTGCGCCCGATCTCGGTGTCGCCGATGTAGGACAGGTGCGGCACCTTGCTGCCCTCGCCGATCGAGGAGTTCTTCACCTCGACGAACGTGCCGACCTTGCCGTTGCGGCCCACGCGGGCGTTCGGCCGCAGGTAGGCGAACGGTCCGACGGTGGCACCGGCCCCGACGACCGCGAGCGTGGCGTCGGTGCGGGTGATCGTGGCATCCTCACCGATCTCGCAATCCACCAGGCTCGTGTCCGGACCGATCGTCGCGCCGGTCGCGACCACGGTCGCCCCGCGCACGTGGGTGTTCGGGAGGATCGTCACGTCGGGGGCGAGGACCGCGGTCACGTCGATCCAGGTCGTGGCGGGGTCGACCACCGTGACTCCCTCGCGCTGCCAGTGCCGAACGGTGCGGGCGTTGAGCGTGCGCCCGGCCTCGGACAACTGGATCCGGTCGTTCACCCCGAGCGCCGCCGCAGCATCGGGAGTGAGGGATGCCGCCACCCCCAGCTCCGCGTCGCGCAGCAGCGCCACCACGTCGGTGAGGTACTTCTCGCCCTGGGCGTTGGCGGTGCCCACGCGCGCGAGCTGCTCGCGCAACGGCGCCGCCCGGAACACGTAGACGCCGACATTGATCTCCGAGACGGCGGCCTCGGCGTCCGTGGCATCCTTCTGCTCCACGATCCGGCGCACGCCCCGGGCGTCGTCGCGGATCACGCGGCCGTACCCCTGGGGATCGTCGACGCTCGCGGTCAGCAGGGTGACCGCCGAGCCGCCCGTGCGGTGGGTCTCGACGAGCGCGGCGAGCGTGTGCGATTCGAGCAGCGGCACGTCGCCGCTGAGCACCAACACGTCGCCCGTGAAGTCCTCCAGCGCGCCGAGGGCGGCCTCGACGGCGCGGCCGGTGCCGGGGATCTCGTCCTGGTCGACGATCACGACGCCCGGCGCCAGCTCGGCGACGGTCTCGGCGACACGCTCGCGCTCGTGCCGCACGACCACGACGATGCGGGACGGGTCGAGGGATGCCGCGGTGTCGAGCACGTGTCCGACGAGCGGCCGACCGCCCACGGTGTGCAGGATCTTCGGCAGGCGGGAGCGCATGCGGGTGCCCTGACCCGCGGCCAGGACGACGACGGCGAGCTCGGTCGATGAGGTCATGCTCCGCCGCCAGGATTCGAACCTGGACCTAACAGCTCCAAAGGCTGTCGTGCTGCCGTTACACCACGGCGGATCGTGCCCGCGGGCACCGGTCAAGTCTGCCAGACGGCGACGCCCGGGCGTTCTCGACATAATGAACGAGTGAGCCGGGACAGCGACGAAGTCGATCGCATCGTCGAGGCGTGGGTGCGCCAGCGGCCCGACCTCGACTTCTCGCCGCTCGAGGTTCTCTCACGGGTCGCCCGCCTCGCGCGGCACCTCGACATCGCACGCAAAGAGGCGTTCCGGCGCAGCGACATCGAGTCGTGGGAGTGGGACGTGCTCTCGGCCCTCCGCCGAGCGGGAGAGCCCTATCAGCTCAGCCCGAAACAGCTGCTGCAGCAGACGCTCGTCTCCAGCGGCACCATGACCAACCGCATCGACCGGCTCGTCGCCCGCCGG
>NZ_RBZY01000087.1 GCF_004022425.1 Microbacterium enclense
CCCGCCGCCGCTTCGTGTGACGCGCGCGGCGGCGGGGGCTCGGCATCCGGGTCCGTGCCTCCGCGTGCATGACCTCAGCGATGCGCACGGTCTCAGCGGAGATCGGGGGGTCGCGACTGAGGATGTGCGCGTCGCTGAGGATGCGTCCTCAGTACGCGCGCAGGTACTGCGGGGGAGCGGGAACGTCGGCGCCGAGCTCGGCGGCGGCGCGCAGCGCGTAGTGCGGATCGCGGAGCCATTCGCGGGCGGACAGCACCGCGTCGGCGCGACCCTCGGCGACGACGGACTCGGCCAGGCGGGCGTCGTCGATCATGCCCACGGCACCGACGAGCAGACCCGTCGCGCGGCGGACGGTCTCGGCGAGGGGCACCTGATACCCGGGCCCCGGATGGATGCTCTGGTGCGGCACGAGCCCGCCGCTGGAGACGTCGATGAGGTCGGCCCCCGCCGCGGCGACTCGCTCGGCGGCTCGAACGGTGTCGTCGATGTCCCAGCCGCCCTCCGCGGCATCCGTCCCCGAGAAGCGCACGAACACCGCGGTCTCCGGTGCGGCGGCGCGCACCGCAGCGGTCACGCGCTCGAGCAGACGCACGCGTCCGTCGAAAGATCCGCCGTACTCGTCGTCGCGGTGGTTGCTGAGCGGCGACAGGAACTGGTGGAGCAGGTAGCCGTGGGCGGCGTGCACCTCGAGCACCTGGAACCCGGCCGCGACCGCGCGGCGGGCGGCATCCGCGAAATCCGTCACGACCTTCTCGATGCCCGCCGCGTCGAGTTCCCGCGGCTCGGCGAAGCCCGGATAGGCGAGGGCCGAGGGGGCCACGGTGGTCCAGCCGCCGACCTCCGGCGCGACGGATCCGCGGCCGCCGGTCAGGGGCGAGGTGGTCGAAGCCTTCCGCCCCGCGTGACCGAGCTGCACTCCCGCCACCGCGCCGCGCGCGCGGACGGCGGAGACGATCGGCGTCCAGGCGTCGACCTGCGCGTCGTTCCAGAGTCCGACGTCGTCGGGGGAGATGCGCCCTTCGGGCGACACGGCGGTCGCCTCGGCGATCACGAGCCCGGCACCTCCCGCGGCGAACTGAGCGAGGTGGACGTGGTGCCAGTCGTTCGGGATGCCGTCGACGGCGCTGTACTGGCACATCGGTGAGACCCACAGACGGTTGCGCATCTCGATACCGCGGATGGTCAGGGGAGTGAAGAGGGTGCTCACGTCGGCCTCTCTCGTTCTAGGGTGACGCCATGACGGCGAGGGACTGGACCGGGCACGAGGTGGCCCGCACACTTCGGAGGCCAACCGAAGCCGACGACAAGTATTCCCGGGGGGTCGTCGGGCTCCGCACCGGGTCGACGCGCTACCCGGGCGCCGCGGTCCTGGGCGTCGAGGCGGCGTGGCGCACCGGGACGGGCATGGTGCGCTACATCGGTCCGTCGCGGGCGCAGGACCTCGTGCTGCAGCGCCGCCCCGAGACCGTGACGGCCGACGGCCGCGTGCAGGCGTGGGTCATCGGATCGGGAACGGATGCCGGTGAGCGCGACGCCGAAGAGACGGCCGCGCTCCGCGGCATCCTGTCCGGCGACGTGCCCGTCGTCGCGGACGCGGGTGCCCTCAATCTCGTCCCTGCCGCATCGGCGCCGGTGATCGTCACCCCGCACGCGCGCGAGCTCGCGCGGCTCCGCGAGGCGCTGGGGCTGGATCCCGACGCCGCCCTCGACGACGACGCGCGTGAGCGGGCCGCGCTCGAGATGGCCGAGGCGCTCGGCGGCGTCGTGCTCTCCAAAGGCGCGGTGACGATGGTCGCGGCAGCCGGAGGATGGGTGCGGCGCGTCTCCACGGGGACGCCGTGGCTCGCGACCGCCGGGACCGGAGACGTGCTGGGCGGCGTCCTCGGGGCGGTCACCGCCGGTGCGGTCGCGGCCGGGCGCACCGCCGTCGACGACCTCGCGGCGTGTGCGGCGACGGCCGCGTGGCTGCACGGCACCGCCGGCACGGTCGCGGCGGGCCGTCATGGCGCATCGGGGGGACCGATCACGGCGCTCGATGTCGCCGAGGCGCTCCCGGGCGTGATCGCGGACACGTTCGGCGCTGCCTGACGGACTCGATCGCGTAACGGTTGCCCCGCGCGGCTCCCGCCGGGCCGCGGGTGCGGGCGGTCGGCGGCATCCCGTCGTCCGGGGCGCTCAGGCGCGCCCGCTTAGGATGATGCGGTGGTGAGGCGTGTCGTCGTTCTGTTGCTGGCGTTCGTCGCCGTCCACGTCACCGTGGGGATCCTGGGCTATCAGCAGCCCAACGAACCCATGGGCGACGTGTATCTGGTGTACGAACCGTGGTCGCGCTGCGCCCTCTTCGGCGGGGTGGACGTCTCCGCGTGCACGCGCTCGGTCGCGTGGGAGTGGCCCGGCATCACCGAGAAGTGGATCTACCCGCAGCTCGCCTTCCTCCCGATGACGTTCGCCTGGCTCTTCGCCTGGGCGGTCGGCTACACGCCCGCGTGGGCGATCACGGTCTCGCTGTTCAACCTCGTCGCGTTCGTCATCCTCGTCGGCTCGGGCCGCTCGCGCGGGCGCGTCATCGCGGCGTGGTTCTGGCTCGCGGCGATCCTGCTCATCGGGCCCGTCGGCATCTACCGGATCGACGGCATCACCGTTCCGTTCGCGATCCTCGGCGGGATCTGGCTCGTGCGCCGGCCGTTCGTGGCGTCCGTCCTGCTCTCCATCGCCGTGTGGATGAAGGTGTGGCCGGCGGCGATCCTGGCCGCCGGGTTCGTCGCCATCCGCCGACGCCTCGCGCTCGTGTGGGGAGCCGTCGCGGTGTCGCTCGCGACGATCATCCCCGTCGTGGCCCTCGGCGGCGCGCCCTACGTCTTCGGGTTCGTCGGGGATCAGACCTCGCGCGGCATCCAGATGGAAGCGCCGGTCGGCGGGCTCTACATGTTCCTCGCCGCGTTCTACGTGCCCGGGTCCGAGGTGTACTACGACGGCGACGTGCTGACCTTCCAGGTCACCGGCCCGGGCGCGGACGTCGTGATCGCCGCGATGACGCCGATCATGCTGCTCGTCATGCTCGCGGTGCTCATCGTCGGGGCGCGGAAGATGTGGCTCGGCGCCACCTTCATCCGCGTCGTCCCGCCTCTGGCGCTCGCCCTCGTGACCGCGTTCATCGCGCTCAACAAGGTGGGTTCGCCGCAGTACTACGTGTGGCTGTTCCCGCCGGTGGTGCTCGGTCTCATGCTCGACCGGCGCCGCTGGTACGGATTCGCCGCGCTGACCCTCGCCATCGCCGCGGTGACCCAGTGGGTGTACCCGCTCGTGTACGACGGGCTCATGGCCACCCATCCCGCACCCTTCCCGGTGTTCCTGCTGGAGGTGCGCAACCTCCTCGGGGTGGTGCTGATGGTGTGGGCGATCGTCCGGGTCGCGCGCGCGGACACGCACCGCGTCGCCCGGCCGAAGGACCTGCGCGACTGGGTGCTCGGCCGCCGGTCGGTTCCCGCGCGCGTGCCGGCGACCTAGGCTCGGACCATGCTCATCGCGTTCTCTGTCGCCCCGTCCGGAGTCGGTACCGCCGCGGCGGAGAGCGCCGACGGCTCCGTGCACGACGCCGTCGCCGCCGCCGTGTCCGTCGTCCGCGCCTCGGGCCTGCCGCACCGCACGACCTCGATGTTCACCGAGGTCGAGGGGGAGTGGGACGAGGTGTTCGACGTCGTCAAGCGCGCCACCGACGCCGTGATGCCGTACGGCTCGCGCGTCTCGCTCGTGCTGAAGGCCGACATCCGCCCGGGCCGTACCGGGGAGATCGACGGCAAGATCGAGCGCCTCGAGCGCGCGATCGACGACGCGGGCTGAGGCGGGCGGGCATCCGGCCTGGCCGTCCGCATCCGCGCTCAGCGAGTCCGGCGTCCCTCAGAAACGCGATTCACGCGCATAATCGCGTTCTCTCGCCGTTTCCCGGCGCGGATCGCGTTCATGCCGCCCGTGGGGAGCCTCGACACGCGGGGCGCCGAATCGATTCGACAGGACCGCGCGCGGGCCACTAGCATCGCGGAGTGACCTCTTCGACGACCTCGAAGGGTGCGGCGAAGCGGGCGCTCCTTTCTCTCGCCATCGGCAGCTTCGGTATCGGCATGACGGAGTTCGTGGTGATGGGGCTCCTGCCCAACATCGCACGCGACCTCGTCCCCTCCGCCTGGGCGGCATCGCCCGACGACGCCATCGCCCAGGCCGGGTGGCTGGTGTCGCTGTACGCGCTCGGCGTCGTCGTGGGTGCCCCGACGATCGCGGGGTCGGTGGCACGCTTCCCGCGGCACCGCGTGATGATCGTGCTCGCCGCCACGCTGACGTTCTTCACCCTGCTGACCGTCGTCGCGCCGACGTTCGAACTCGTCGCGGCATCCCGGTTCCTCGCGGGACTCCCGCACGGCGCCTACTTCGGCATCGGGGCCCTCGTCGCCGCCGACGCGCTGGGCCCCGGCAACCGCGCGAAGGGCGTCGCGTTCGTGCTCACGGGCCTGACGATCGCGAACGTCGTCGGTGTGCCGCTCGGGACGCTCCTCGGCCAGCAGGTCGGCTGGCGCGCCGCCTTCGCGGTGGTCGCGGGCATCTTCCTCCTGGCCACGGTGAGCATCGCGTTCTTCGTGCCGGCTCATCCCGGGATGCCAGGACGCCGCCTCCGCGACGAGTTGCGGGTGTTCCGCCTCGGTCAGGTGTGGTTCGCCCTGGGCATCGGCGCCATCGGATTCGGCGGCTTCTTCGCGATGTACAGCTACATCGCCCCCATGATCACGGATGTCGCGGGGCAGCCCGAGTGGGTCGTGTCGGCCGTCCTGGTGCTGGTCGGCATCGGGATGACGGTCGGCAACATCGTCGGGGGAGTCCTCGCCGACAAAGACCTGCGCTTCTGGCTGCACGTCGGGCTGATCGCCCTCGCCGTGGCATCCATCGGTCTGGCCGTGACCGCCGGCTGGATCTTCAGCCTGGCGCTCTTCGCGTTCCTCGTGGCCTTCTGCGGTGCGGCGCTCAGCCCCGCGATCCAGACGCGGCTCATGGATGTCGCGGAGGACAACCAGTCGATCGCGGCGGCCCTCAATCACTCTGCCCTGAACATGGGCAACAGCCTCGGCGCGCTTCTCGGCGGTCTGGTCATCGCCGCGGGCCTCGGGCTCGTGGCCCCGGCCTGGGTGGGGGCCGCGCTCGCGCTCGCCGGGCTCGTGGTGGCGGTCGTCGCGTACCGCGTGGAGGACCGCAGCGGGCGGCACCCGGCGCACCGGATGCCGGCGGCCGAGGCCGCGACCACGGCGATCACCGGCTCGATCCCGACCCAGGGCTGATCCCCGGCGCGGCACGGCGCTACCGCGTCCGGGCGCGGCTGGTGCCCCGGTTTCGGTGTCCAAGACACGCGGATGCCGCGGGCTCGCGTCCGTGTGTCCTGGACACTCGACCCGGTGGGGCGGGTCCGCGCGCGTGGCGCCGAGCGCAGCGGCATCCCGGGTCAGACCGCGAACAACCGCCGGAGCTGGTGGTCGACGGCGGCCGTCTCGATGAGGAAGCCGTCGTGGCCGAAGTCGCTCGGGAGGACCACCGCCTGATCCCCGTCGAGGGTGTTCGGGATGCCGCGGGCGATGCGGTGCTGCCCGTCGACGGGGAACAGCCGGTCGCTGTCGACCCCGAGCACGAGGGTCGTGGCGGTGACCCGACGCAGGGCGTCCTCGACCCCGTCGCGGTCGCGACCCACGTCGTGCGAGTTCATCGCCTCGACGAGGGTGAGGTAGCTGTTGGCATCGAAGCGGCGCGTGAACTTGTTGCCGTGGAAGTCGAGGTAGGACTCGACGGCGAAGCGTCCGCCGTGTCCGAGGGGGCTCACGCCGGACTGCCACGAGCGCTGGAAACGCTGGTTGAGCTCAGTGGGGCTGCGGTAGCTGAGCATCGCCATGCGACGGGCGAGGGCGAGCCCGCGGTGCGGGCCGTCGCCGTCGCCGGCGTCGTAGAACGCCCCGCCCGCGAAGCGCGGGTCCATGCGGATGGTGTCGGCCTGGACGGTGTTCGACGCGATCTGGTCGGCGGTCGTGATCGGCGGGGACGACAGGATCGCCGCGCGCTCCACGCGGTCGGGATGTCCCACGGCCCACTCCAGCGCATGCATCCCGCCCATCGATCCGCCGATGACCGCCGCCCACCGGCCGATGCCGAGAGCGTCGGCCAAGTGCGCCTGCGCACCCACCTGATCGCGGATCGTCAGATACGGGAAGCGGGCGGCCCACTCGTAGCCGTCGGGCGCGATGCTCGCGGGTCCCGTCGAGCCCTGGCATCCCCCCAGCATGTTCGGGGCGACCACGAACCAGCGATCGGTGTCGATGGCGGCTCCGGGTCCCACGAGGTCGCCCCACCACCCGGCGGTCGGGTGGCCGGGGCCTGCCGCACCGCGGACGTGGCTGTCGCCGGTCAACGCGTGGAGGATCAGAACGGCGTTGTCGCGCGCGGGCGCGAGCTCGCCCCACGTCTCGTAGGCCAGACGGAAGCCGGGGAGGCGCTCTCCGTTCTCCGTGCGGAACTCGCCGAATGCCGCGAACCGCCGGTCACCGACCGGATCGCCGTCGCGCCAGGCCCCCGTCGCGGGGGGACGTCCGAGGAGGGACCGGGCGTCGGCCTCCGTGATCGGCGCCGAGGGCACCGTGTCTTCGGAGATCTGCCAGTCCATGGCATCCATTCTCCCGGGTCGCGTCGCGGCCGGAGCGACTGTTACGGGCTTGTCCAGCCCTGCGCCGCCGGGCGACGTGTGGGCATGATCGGAGCATGGCGACCTTCCTCCTCATTGCGGCCTCGAGCGACATCGGCGGGGCCACGGCCCGGCGTCTGCGCGACGGCGGCCATCGCGTGATCACGACGGCCCGCGACCGGTCGGTGATCGAGCCCGACCTGATCCTGGATGCCACCGACTTCGACGCCGTCGACCGGGCCGTCGCAGGCGCCGGAGAGCTCGACGGCATTGCGGTCTTCGCGGGCTCGATGCTGCTGAAGCCCGCGCACCAGACGTCGCGCGAGCAGTACGACGGCATCGTGGCGGCCTCTCTCACGACGGCGTTCGCGGCGGTGCGGGCCGCGGGCAAGCACCTGCGCGGCGGGGGATCCGTGGTGCTGACGTCGTCGGCCGCGGCGCTGGCGGGACTGTCGAACCACGACGCGATCGCGGCCGCGAAGGCCGGCGTCATCGGGCTCACGCTTTCGGCCGCCGCGAGCTACGCCGCGCGCGACCTCCGCATCAACGCCGTCGCGCCGGGGCTCGTGCAGACGCGGCTGACCGCGGGGCTCACGGCGAGCGACACGTCGCGGAAGGTGTCGGAGGCGATGCACCCGCTCGGGCGTCTCGGCGAACCCGACGATGTCGCACGTGCGGTGGAGTTCCTGCTCGACCCCGCGAACGCCTGGATCACGGGCCAGGTGCTGGGTGTGGACGGCGGCCTCGGCAGCCTGCGCCCTCGTCAGCGCGTCTGACCCGCGTTCTCCCGCGTGAGGGGTCAATATCTGTCGCTTCG
>NZ_RBZY01000088.1 GCF_004022425.1 Microbacterium enclense
GCTCGCTCGCCGGGGTCATCATCTTCCTGCTTTGGCTGTGGATCGCTAACCTCGCGCTCCTGTTCGGCGCAGAGTTCGACGCCGAACTGGAACGCGGCCGCCAGCTGCAAGGTGGCATCGTCGCCGAAGAGGACATTCAACTTCCCGCCCGTGACACCCGAAAAAGCAAGAAGCAGGATGAGAAAGAGTCCAGCGACGTGGAGGAGGGCCGCCAAATCCGCCTCGCTGAAGCACCCGATAGCTCCGACGCCCCTTCTCCACGAAAGCCGTCGACACCTGAACCGCAGCCCCGGAGAAAGTGGTGGCAGCGGCGCCGCCGATGATTCCCCGCCGGCTGCAGCTGACACGCTTGGGTACCGGCCAAACGATCTCGCCCTGTGACGCACCTAATCGAGCTCGGACACCGAAAAATTGCGCTCGTATCTGAAGCTCGCGCCTCGTTTCTCATGGAGCTGCTGGACGACGCTCGCTCATGGCCCTCCATCAATACCAGTCTGCTTCGCCAAAACGGCGCCAGAATCGTTGGGTACCTGCGTGCCCTACGCAAAGCGGGCATCCCGGTAGACCCGCTCAACCTCTCTCTAGCGACGGGCACTCAGCCGATCGCGCCTTCTCGGCCGTCCTGTCCCAGTTCTCAAACGACCGGCCGACGGCATTGTTCTCCCCAGACAGCGTCATGACAGTTGCCACTTTCAGGGCTCTGAAGACACTTGGCATCTCCATTCCAGACGAGGTTTCCCTGATGTGGTTCGACAACCTCGAATGGACCAGGCTCGTGAGCCCTGAACTGTCGGTCGTCTCTCAACCGGTATTGGGGATGAAACAAAGTGCGGCAACCGAACTACTGCGCCGCATCGACGGTGATGAAGACGAGTTCCGCACAACCTTCTGTGACACAGAATTCGTGTATCGGGCCTCGACCGCACCGCCTCCTTCGGGGTAACGGCCAGGTCAACCGACGGTACATCCTGTTGGTGCAAAACCGATGGGTTTCGTACCGCCTTCCAGCCCGGTGGGTCTTCACGTCGTGGCGGAGGCTGCCGCGCCGGCGGCGGACGTTAGCGGCTTACTCCGCCTGACAAGGCCATCGCCGAGGGTGTGGGTGCTTGGCTGCTCGGACGGTTCCACCAGCGGTTTATGCGAGATGTGCATTGCTTGTGGTGGGTTGGTTGGTGTGTAGTCCAAAGGGCAGTTTTCGCGGCGTCGAGAGGGGTGAAGTGTCCGATGGGGCGGGAGTCGCTGTCGAAGGCGGTCCACTCGTCGCTGGGGCTTCGGGTGATGTATCCGAACAGTTGGTGGGCACAGGCGCCCATCACGAAGTCATTCTCGATGTGTTTCCACGTCGTGGGTGCGTTGGATCCTCTTGCGCCGAACATAAGCCGCTCCTTTGCGTGCCGGACGGCGAGATCGTGGCATCCCGCAGGGGAAGCGGAACGGGGATTGCGCCGCATCTCTCTGACCACTAGGTGCAGGCGCGGGTGCGCATCAGGCCCCGAGCTCAACATCCCAGCCTGATCAGCGAGCTAACGCAGGTAGCCGGACAGATGCTGCGGCTCGGCGCTGGCGCAGATCAATCGAATCGAGTGGCCGGCTGCATCCACAGCGTTGTGCGGGAGTGAGCGCCTACTCGGTGGCAGCCGTCTCCGGTTCTGCCTTCGGCTCCATATCGGGCTCGAAGTGGCCCAGCGACTTCTCTTGCAAGAACGCGCACAGCTCGGCCGCAACCTGAAGCTCGTGAGTGAGGGCGTTGAGTTCGAAGCTGGTCAGATCCAGAGCCTCGGTGGAAGGTTCAATCAGTACGTGCCACGCGAGGTCTTCATCGTTTTCGCGCGGTTCGATCCAGACGGTGTTGGGGGCGTTCTCCAGGGGCATGACGACAAGCCCGGTGTCCTGGCCCCCGTGGCCTTCTTGGATTGCAACGCGGACATCCTCGCCGGCGCCGCGGGCGGCGATGAATTCTGCCACCCAATGCTCGAGGGTGTTCTTGCTGTGGAATGGCATGGCGAGTCCTTGAGGTCGGCGAGGGAAGGAAAACGGCCCACCCCAGAGGGGCGGGCCGTTATGAGTATGCGGTGTCGTTACGCCGCGGCGGCGAGCTGCACGCGGTGAGCATCTTCCTGCTGCTGCCAGGTGGCGGCATTCAGCATCAGCCCGGACGACATCGCAGCCTGGTCAGCGAGCTGGCGGAGGTAGCCGCCGGACAGGCGTTGCGGCTCGGCGCTGGCATACTCAAAGCGCATGGAGATTGCAGGCTGCACCCACAGCGTCGTCCGCGTGTGCGCGGCCTCTGTGTCCGTCCACGTGATGGTGAAGGACTCGTTGCGGCGGAGTTTGGTGGACAGAACGACCTGCAGGTACTGCAGCAGGCGATCGTCGATCTCGATGGCCTGGGGGTCCGAGCTGTAGAAGAGCTTTCCCATGATGACTCCTTGCGGTGAGGGGTGCGGGGGTGAATCAGAAAAAGAGGGGGGCGACGACGCCCACGGCGGTCGCAGAAACCACAACGGCCGCAGCGGTCACGCCGATGTACCACCGTTGGGCCGCGACAGCGGTGCGAGAGGGAACGAACGTCTGCCGACGCAGACGTGAAGGTTGTCCCCAAGCGAACGCGTTGCTAGTCATGGCGGCCTTCCTTCCATTAGGTCTTGGGCTGTCAACCCCGGTGATGATCAACGTAGCAGATTGTAAACACAGTTAGGTAATCCAGTTGAGTGTCACTGCTGCTGACGACTACCAGGCGTAATCATCACCGGCGGAAGGTTAGATGGTTAGGTATAGTGCTTCGAGACATACGCAACGTAGGGAACGGGTCCATGACGGTAGAAACAGGCGACACATCGCCGCTCTCGGCGGCGCTGACGTTCTACTCCCAGGAACGTGATGCCGCGGCGGCGCGTGCTCGAAAGCAGCTCGGCGTCAACGAGCTCGAGGCCAACGCCATGTCTTACCTCGCAAAGAACCCCGGAGCGCGACCCTCAGAGCTGGCCAGCTATCTGCGTGTCACGTCTGCCGGCATCACCACGATGGTCGAACGGCTCGTGCGCCGCGAAATTCTGCGCCGCGAAGCTGACCAGGTGGACCGCCGCGTCAACCACATCCACCTGGCGGTCGACATCGAGAAGGAGCCGTGGTCACAACTGGCGCTGTTCGATGCCACGTGCCGCCAGCTCATCGCGCACCTGGACCCCAAGGTCGAGGCCGATTTCGCCGACTTCCTTCGCCACGCCACGCTGGCCGCGCGTGAAGAGGCTGCACGTGTCGACCGGGCCGTCGCCTAGTTAGCTCTGCGCCTCGGCCGCAAGTTGAGCCATATGCTCAACGGACTTGCGCTGGAGAAACGCGCACAAGTCTGCGGCGTGGGAGATCTCACGGCACAGATCGTAAACGGAGTCTGGGGATAGCTCCGTCACCTCAGGCTGTGCCTCGAAAGTGACGCGCCAGTCAGGTACGCCCACAGCAATCGGTGCCAGGTACACGGACGTTGTTGCGTTTGCCAAAGGAAAGATGACCAGGCCGCTGTCGACGCCATCGACGGGATCCTGATCGGCAACGAACGCGACAGCGCCTCCGCCAGTCCCGCTTGCGGCAAACTCATCGAGCCACGCGCTCAGCGTGTCTTTACTGCGAAACGGCACCCTGCTGCCTCTTCAATCTCCCTGGCGGATCGTTCTTCCGCCAGCCGATCGTACGACATCGTGGACGCCGCCCATCAATGTACAATCGCAACAGCTGCTAGCTCGAAGATTCCTCCACGAGCTGACATGCGCGCTGTTGCAGGTAGTCACAGAGGTGCGCCGCCAACAACAACTCTTCAGCGAGATCACGAAGGCCGTGACCGTCCAGCTCGGTGAGTACTGGCTGCGCACGCTACCCATAGGCCGCCAGCGCAGCGGACGCTAACCGTGCCAGCAGTGCAAAACCGATCGGTTTCGCTCCAATACGGTTGTCGAAGGACATGTAGTCGCGCCTGCCGGGGCTGGCCTTCACCGAGCTGCGGCGTGTGCTTGCTGAGCGGGGGCGGGTTCGGTCCAGTGGTCGAGGTCGATTATGAGGCCGCTGGTGCTGTTTGCTTGGGCGGCGAGTTGCTGGAGGTATGCGCCTACGAGGGGTGTTGCTTCGGGTGTGGTGTAGGTGAAGCGGAGGGGGATGTTGGGGTTCATCCAGATTGTGATGCGAGGTTCGGGGTTGGCACGTTGGGTCAGGGTGAGGGTGAAGTTCTCGCCGCGGCGGAGCTTGGTCGCGGCGATGACTTGGATGTAGTGCAGGAGGCGATCGTCGATGATGGCGTCGCTGTTGCTGTAGTAAAGGTTTCCCATGGGCCCTATCAGTCGGATGGTGGGCGCGCGCAGGGAGTGACGGGCCTGTCGCACGAGACGGCGGTGCCGCTCACATATGAAGAGCACGACAGGGCCTGCTCCGTCACAAAAATGTTCGGACCCCGGGCGGAGGGTGTTCCTCAGATGGTGATGCTCGCGATTTGCACCGTGATGCGTGCGGATTTGTCGGGGTGTGCGGATCGCAGATGATCAGCGATGTCGCGGGCAATAGTGGGGGCGGGGCTGCTGTGGGTGGCGACTCGGGCCGATATGGTCGTGCGCTCGTTCGTGGTGCGTAGATTCACGATGGGCTCTGGGGCTGGTGAGGTGCCGAGGGTGGCAGCGATCGCTCGTGCGATTCGTGTTGGTGTGGGCGCTGAGGGGTACACGGCGGTAACTCCCGGAACGCTGAGGACGAGGGTGGTCAGGTCCTCCGGCTGCGGAGAGGGGGTGGGTTGTTCGCTACTCATCTGGCGTCGTCTCCTGCAGCCGCGTCGTGGATGTTTTCGACAGTGATGTTGAGGGCGTCGATGTGCAGCTCGGTGTGTTCGTGAAGGACCTTCATTACCTGTTCGCGGAGCTGGGTGAGCAGTGGTGGCATCGGCGTGTGTGTGGCGATGCTGACGGTGATGTTGACATGTACGGGGGCGTGTGGTGTGTCGGCTTCACCGGTGATTCGACATGCTCCGACCAGGATGCCGGGGATGGTGTCGCTGACGTCACGGATGAGGGCACGTACGGCTCCTTCGGTGATGCTGAGGCTCACCAAGGGGTCGGGGTGGTGCAGGGGGAGGTCGCGTCCGGCCCGAAGCTCGGCGCCGATGTTGTTGATGATGTCGTTCAGCCAGGACGGGGGAGGAGCAGGCACGGTATCGGCGTCGTGTGCGATCAGATCGCGGGAGAGGTGGGAGACACGCTCGAGAGCGCGCAGCGCGTTGACGCACTCCGGGCACTCCTCGATGGCGGGGTCGTAGGGGGTGCGGTCGTGGGCGAGGTAGGTGCTGAGCTCGTCGAGGGTTTTGCCGCAGTCCAGGACGGTGCGGTCGGAGTTGGTGTCGGTCATCGCCATCCCTCCATTCGGACTGTGATGTTCACTCGTGCTCGTGCGAGTTTGCCGCGTGCTTGGCCGGTGGTGACCCCCATTGCATCGGCAATGTCTTGGTAGCTCAGTCCCGCCACTTCGCGAAGGAGCCAGCATTGCCGCTGATCCTCGGGCAAGGCGTCCAACGCTTTGGAGAGTTCGCGCAGTTGCGCGTTGCGTATTGTCGTCTCCTCCGGGTCGTGTCCGGTGGCTGCATGGTCGGCCGGGAAGACTGTTTCCGGGGGGCGTTTTTTGAGGTGGGCGAATGCGCGTCTCGTGGCGATACGCATCATCCATGGCTTGGCTTGGCTCGGGTCACGCAGGGTGGGCAGTTTCTTCCAGGCGACGACGTAGGTGTCTTGGAGGATGTCGTCGGCGTCGGTGTAGCTGCTGACGATGCGAGCGATGTAGGCGCGCATGATGGGTGCGTGTCGGGTGATGAGGGTGCGAAAAGCGGCCACGTCCCCGTCGACTGCTCGCTGGACAAGCAAGTCGTCGGCTGCGGCGGCCAATCCTTGATTGGACGGAGAACCGCTGGTCGTGGTTGGGGGCATGGACTCCGCTTACCTTTTTTGTGACGATCGCACCGTGTCCGCGCTCATGTGTGTGACGGTGCCGCTGCACATGCAGCGAGTGAATTTATACCGTAAGTCGACCGGCTAAGTGCTGCTTGCCCGTCCAAGCCCTCGATCCACTCGTGGAAGGACCACCAGCTGTGACCACCTCCGACAACGACGCTGCTGCGGCGGCGAAAGACCGCTTCGAAGACGCCACCGACGCGCTGCAACACGCCTCCACGAACGGCAGCGACGGCACCGCTCGTTCCGGCAGTCACGTCGCTGACCATGTCTCCGTCGAGATCGACGAGGCGAAACAGCAGGCCGAATCCGCCATCGACACGACCCTGCAGTCTGCAGTGAACGCCGTGGAGGGAGCGCGCGCCACCTACCAGCGGGACCCGAAGAAGGCACTCATCACGGCCGGCGCCGTCGCGATCGGACTCGTGGCCCTCGTCACACTGCTACGCCGCCTCTAACAACTCCAGACCACCTATCGACCTCAGTCACACCCATAACGAAGGAGCAACCCATGTCCACTCCCACCAACGACGACGCGCAGCTGTCCGCCGACGAAGACTCCTACGAAGGCGCAGACGTCGAAGTCTCAACCGAGACCGACACCACCTCCAAGCCCGGCGGGCTCGGTGAAGACGGAACCATTCCGAGCGACCCTAACGGTGTCGCCGCCGGGCACACCGGCACCGCCTCCAACTTCAACCCGGAAGAGGATGAGGACGCGCACTGACTGTACGCTGCGCTGACAGCTCGACGAGCACGGAGAAGTTCGATGTCCCCGGTGTGGGGCCCGTGCTCGTCGAGCTGTGCGCGCATCACTTCACCCTCACGAACGAACGGATGATGCTGCTCGGCACCGTGACCCGCCTCACGGGCCGAGCCGTCGACGTCGTCGACTACGAACGTGTCGCGCAACACCTGCACGACATGGGGGTCATTTGAGGCTGCGCCAACGGGAGCGTCTGAGGGTGTGTTATCGGCGTAGTTGCCACCACTTTCGCCGGGGGTGTGGGCGTGGCGTTGACGGCTTTGGTGGGGAGGGCGCGTCAGGACCGTCGGCTGCTTCTTCGAGCCGGATTTGGCGGCCTTCTTTGACGTCGCTGCGCTCTTTCTCGGCCTGTTTTTTGCTCTTTCGGGTGTCGCGGGCGGGCAGCTGAATGTCTTCTTCGGCGGCGATGCCGCCTTGCAACTGGCGGCCGCGTTCGAGTTCGGCGTCGAACTCGGCGCCGAACAGGAGGGCGAGGTTCGCGATCCACAGCCAGAGCAGGAAGATGATGACCCCGGCGAGCGAGC
>NZ_RBZY01000089.1 GCF_004022425.1 Microbacterium enclense
CGACCACCGTCGCCCCCGCCTCTCCTCCCTCCGAAGGAATCCCCATGCACAAAGTCCTCGGCGACCGCCGCGCCATCGCCCTGCTGCTCGGGCCCGCGCTCCTCGTCTACACCCTCGTCATGCTCATCCCCGTGGTGTGGTCGCTCGGGTACACCCTGTTCGAGGGCAACGCCATCTCGGGGTTCGAGTTCGTCGGCGTCGACAACCTCGCGCGCCTGTTCACCGATCCGCGGGTCGCCGAAGCTCTCCGCTTCACTCTGCTCTACGCCGTGATCATCACCGTCGGGCAGGTGCTGCTCGGCTACCTGTTGGCGCTCTTCTACGTCTTCGTGCTCCGCAACCGCGGCAGCGTCGTGCGAACGCTGGTCTTCTTCCCCGTCATCATCCCCACGGTGGCGGTGGCGCTCATGTTCCAGAAGCTGTTCGAAGTGGCACCGCAGACCGGGCCGGTGAACGGCCTGCTGAACGTCTTCGGGGTGGCATCCATCGACTGGTTCGGAAGTCCCGTGAGCGCGATCGTGGTCCTCGTCATCATGGATCTCTGGCGCTCGATGGGCTTCTATGCCGTGCTCCTCTATACGGGGCTGCTCGACATACCTGACGACATCATGGAGTCGGCCCGACTCGACGGCGCGAACGGCTGGCGCATGGTGCGCAGCATCGTGCTCCCCCTGTCGCTGCCGGTCCTGCTGTCGTCGATCATCTTCTCGATCAACGGCACCCTCAAGGTCTTCGACTCGATCGTCGCCCTGACCAACGGGGGCCCGGGGACGGCGACCACCCCGCTGACCCTGTACATGTTCCAGACCTCGTTCAGCTACGGCGAGTACGGCTACGGCGCCTCGATCGCGCTGCTGCTGACCGTCCTGTGCCTGATCGTGACCGTCTTCATCTTCCGGTCGTCTCGTCGCGACGTCACGAAGGGCTGATCCCGTATGTCCACCGCCACCCTTCCGAAATCGCCGGAGCAGCTGCGCACCCGCCGCCGTCCTGCTCCGCGCGCGGGCTCCGTGCGCCGCATCCCGGGCACCGTGCTCATCGTGCTGCTGGTCGCCATCGAAGTGCTGCCGTTGCTCTGGCTCCTCATGAACTCGTTCAAGAGCCAGGACGAATTCCTCAACGCCCCGACGTGGGCGCTGCCGCGCGAGCTGAACCTGCAGAACTACGTCGATGCGTGGGTCACCGGCAACATCGGTCAGTACCTCGGCAACAGCGTGGTTGCGGTGTTCCCTGCACTGGCCCTCATGCTGCTGCTCGGCGTGGCCGCCGGATTCGTGCTCGAGGTGATGGTGTTCCGCGGTCGCGGAGGCATCCTGCTCCTGTTCCTCGCGGGCATCATGGTGCCCGGGCAGATGATCCTCCTACCCCTGTTCTCGGTGTACTTCCAGGCTGGGATCACGGGGTCGCTGTGGCCGCTGATCATCACATACACGGCGACGGGTCTCCCTCTCACGGTCTTCATGATGGCCACATATTTCCGCGCGATTCCGCGCGAGGTGTTCGAGGCGTCCACGCTCGACGGCGCGTCGATCTTCCGCTCGTTCTTCTCCGTCGCGCTCCCGATGGCGCGCAACTCGATCGTCACGGTCGGGTTGGTGCAGTTCTTCTTCTTCTGGAACGACCTGCTCATCGCCCTGACCTTCACCAATTCCTCGCAGCTGCGAACGGTCCAGGTCGGCCTCCTGAACTTCACCGGGCAGTTCGGCGCGACGCAGTACGGGCCGCTCTTCGCGGCGATCTGCATCAACGTGTTCGGCATTCTCGCGATCTACCTCGTGCTCAACCAGCGCATCATGGCGGGCCTGGCCAGTGGCGCGGTGAAGGGATGACGGTCCCGGCGACCCTGCGCGCCGCCGTGATGACGGCGGTCGACACGACCGTCGTCGAGACCCGACCCGTCCCTGCGCTCGCTCCGCACGAGGTCCTCGTCGAGATCCGCGCCGTCGGCGTGTGCGGCTCGGACGTCCACTGGTATCGCGACGGGCGCATCGGCTCGACCCGAGTCGAGGATCCGCTCGTGCTCGGACACGAGGCATCCGGGGTCATCGTCGCGGTCGGAGCCGACGTCTCCGACGCCCGCGTCGGGCGGCGCGTCGCGCTCGAACCCGGCGTCCCGTGCGGGGTCTGCGCGCAGTGCCGGAAAGGACGCTACAACCTCTGCCCCGACGTGCGGTTCTTCGCGACCCCTCCCATCGACGGGGCGTTCGCGACCCACGTCGCCGTCGCGTCCGACTTCGCGCACGACGTGCCCGATGCGCTGGACGACGACGAGGCCGCGCTCATCGAGCCGCTCGCCGTCGCGCTCTGGGCGGTGCGCAAGGCGGCCGTCGGCATCAGCGATCGCGTGCTGGTGAGCGGCGCGGGACCGGTCGGGCTGCTCGTTCTGCAGGTCGCGCTCGCCGCCGGCGCGGAGGTCTGCGTGAGCGACGTGTCCGCGGAGCGTCTCGCCGTGGCGGCGGACCTGGGCGCGTCGACGACGGCCGATCCCCGGACCGACTCGCTGCCCACCGACCGCACGGTGCTCATCGAGTGCTCGGGTGTCGCCGCGGCGACCCGCGCGGGCATCCAAGCTCTGGAGCCGGCCGGTCGCGCCGTGCTCGTGGGGATGGCCGCGAACGGCGCAATCACGCTGCCGCTCGACGTGCTCCAGTCGCGCGAGATCGTTCTGACGGGCACCTTCCGCTACGCGAATCAGTACCCGGATGCCATCGCCCTCGCCGCGAGCCGACGGGTGAATCTGCGCCGTCTCGTGACCAGCGTGCATCCGCTCGGCGGCGTCCACGACGCCCTCCTTCTCCCCGGGCGCGATCGCTCGGCCCTCAAGCCCATGGTTCACCCGCAGCAGGATGAGATGACCACCGCATGACCGTAGACGTATCCCCCCTCACGTTCGAACACCTCCGCGACGCCCTCGGCATCGGCGTCGCCACGCCGCGGATCTCGTGGAAGACCGAGGCTCCCGCCGGATGGCGGCAGACCGCGTATGAGCTCGAGATCACGACCGACCGCGGCGTCGAGACGTCCGGCATCGTGCCGAGCGCGGAGTCGGTGCTGGTCGACTGGCCCTTCGCGCCCCTGGCCTCGCGCCAGCCGGCGACCGTGCGCGTGCGCGTGATCGGCGACGACGAGGAGGCATCCGACTGGTCTCCGGCCTCGCGCGTCGAGGCGGGACTCATGGATGCCGAGGACTGGATCGCCGGTGTGGTCGGCCCCGCGTGGGACGAGGAACCCGAAGCGCTGCGGCATCCGCCCCGCGTCCGTCGCGCGTTCGAGGTCGCGTCGGAGGTCCGCCGCGCGCGCCTGTACGTGTCGGCGCACGGTCTGTACGAGGTCGAGATCAACGGCCGTCGGGTCGGTGACGACGCGCTGTCGCCGGGCTGGACCGTCTACGGCGAGCGGCTGCGGTACTACACGTACGACGTCACCGACCACCTCCGCGAGGGCGCGAACGCGATCGGCTCGTGGCTCGCCGACGGCTGGTACCGCGGGCGCCTGGGGTTCCACGGCGGCTACCCGAACCTGTACGGCAGCGACATCGGCCTCATCGCGCAGCTCGAGATCGAGCACGTCGACGGGACGCGCTCGGTCGTGGCGACGGATGCCGAGTGGGAGGCGGCGCTGAGCCCGATCGTGTCCACGGGCCTGTACGAGGGCGAGCACTTCGACGCGCGGCTGGACGGCCCCGACTGGGCGACGGCAGAGGACCCGGCCTGGACGCCGGCGCGGCTGCTGCCGGTCGATCACGCCACGCTCGTCGCCCCAGAGGGTCCGCCGGTGCGCTGCACCGAGGAGCTCGCCCCCGTCGAGGTGACGCGGTCGTCGACCGGCGCCTGGATCCTGGATTTCGGCCAGAACATCTCAGGGCGGCTACGTCTGTCCGTGGATGCCGAGGCGGGTGCGGTCATCACCCTCCGCCACGCCGAGGTGCTGCAGGACCGGGAGTTGTACACCCGGCCCCTACGGGGAGCCCAGGCCACCGACGTGGTCGTCGCCGACGGCGGACACCTCGAGTGGGAGCCGCGCTTCACGATCCACGGCTTCCGCTACGCCGAGGTCGCGGGCTGGCCGGGCGACATCGCCCCGGGTGCGATCACGGCCCGTGTGTACCACACCGACATGGAACGCACGGGCTGGTTCTCGTCGTCCGATCCTCTGCTGAATCGCCTGCACGAGAACGTCCGGTGGTCGATGCGCGACAACTTCGTCGACATCCCCACCGACTGCCCGCAGCGCGACGAGCGGCTCGGCTGGACCGGTGACCTGCAGGTCTTCGCACCGGCGGCATCCTTCCTCTACGACTGCTCCGGCATGCTGCGATCGTGGCTGCGCGACGTCGCCGTGGAGCAGCTGCCGGACGGCACCGTGCCCTGGTACGTCCCGGTGATCCCCGGTGGCGAGGAGTGGACACCGATCCGCCCGGGCGCCGCGTGGGGCGACGTCGCGGTGCTGACACCGTGGACGCTGTATCGCCAGTTCGGCGACGCGCGGATCCTTCGCGATCAGTACGACTCGGCCCGCAAGTGGGTCGATCTCGTCGCCCAACTGGCCGGACCGTCGCGCCTGTGGAACACCGGCTTCCAGCTCGGCGACTGGCTCGACCCGGCCGCCCCGCCGCACGATCCCGCGGATGCCACGACCGACCGCTACCTCGTCGCGACGGCGTACTTCGCGTGGTCGAGCCTGCACCTGGCGAAATCCGCCGAGGTGCTCGGCCGGGCCGAGGACGCCGCGAAGTACGCGCGCCTGGCCGCGGAGGTTCGCGAGGCCTTCCGCGGGGAGTACGTCACGGCATCCGGACTGCTCAGCAGCGACGCGCAGACCGCGTACGCGCTGGCGATCGAATTCGAGCTGTACGCCGACCTCGCAGAGCGCGACGTGTGGGGTGCGCGCCTGGCCGAACTGGTCCGCGCCGGCGGTAACCGCATCGCGACGGGCTTTGCGGGAACGCCGCTCATCACCGACGCGCTGACGCGGTCGGGGCACGTCGACACCGCGTACGACCTGCTGCTCGAGAAGGAGTGCCCGTCGTGGATGTACACGGTGCTCTCGGGCGGTACGACGACGTGGGAGCGGTGGGACAGCCTGCTGCCCGACGGCACGGTCAACCCGGGTGGCATGACCTCCTTCAATCACTTCGCCCTCGGCGCGGTGGCCGACTGGATCCACCGCACCGTCGGCGGTCTGGCGCCGCTCGAGCCCGGATACCGGAGGATCGCCTTCGCCCCGCGACCGGGCGGTGGGTTGACCCACGCGTCGGCGGAGCACGAGACGCCGTACGGGCGCGCGGCGATCGCGTGGCGGATCGAGGACGGTGAGATGCGGGTCGAGGTGCGCGTGCCCACGGGCACGACCGGCGTGGTCGACCTGCCCGACGGCCAGGTCTTCGAGGTCGAGCCAGGAACGCACACGTTCACGTCGTTGGGGGCCATGGTCGTCGGAGTTCACTGAGCTCCGCGCCCGAAGGAGCGCGTCGCGCGACGCCCGACGACGTCTTGTCAAGCCCAGGGGGCGCCCAGGGACCGTTCATACCGCGCTGCTAGCGTGGACAGTCGGAGCGCCGGGAAGTCTGGTCGGCATAACTGTGTCGCGCGACCCTTCGGAGCATCCATGCCCAGACCGGCCTGCCCCCTGCCCTTCCCGCTCCGTTCTCCCGACGGCGGGCGCCGGTGACCCTTCTCGGCGTCGTCGGCCTCGCGTGGGCGACGGCCCTGGTCGCGCCGCTGGCCACCCGGTATCTGCGCCGCTTCGCGGGGTGGGCGATCGCCGCTCTCCTCGTCGGGGTCCTCGGCCTCCTCCTGTCGGTGCACGCGGCGGTGGGGGATGCCGCGGAGGTGTGGCCGTGGGTGCCCTCGGCCGACATCGCCCTGCGGTTGCGCATCGACGGCCTCGGGTTCCTCTTCGCCGTGGTGGTCCTCGGTATCGGCGCGATCGTCATGGTGTACTCGACCTCGTACCTCCGCGCCCCCCGGTCGCGTGGGTTCTACACCCTGATGGCGGCCTTCGCCGCGGCCATGCTCACGCTCGTGCTCGCCGACGACCTCGTCGTGCTGTTCGTGGCGTGGGAGCTGACGACGCTGTGCTCGTACCTGCTCATCCTCCGCTCCGGTCCCTCCGCGCGTGAACCCGCGACGCGCACGCTGATCGTCACGGCCGCGGGCGGTCTCTCGCTGCTCGGCGCCGTGGTGCTGATCATCGTGCGCACCGGGACCTCCGATCTCACGGCGGCGCTCGCCAGCGACGCGTGGACCTCCGACCCCGCGTTCGCCACCACGGCCGCGGTGCTCGTCGCCGTGGCGGCCATGACGAAGTCGGCCCAGTTCCCGTTCCACGCCTGGCTTCCGGATGCCATGGTGGCCCCCGCCCCGGTCAGCGCCTACCTGCACGCGGCGGCGATGGTCAAAGCGGGCATCTTCCTCCTGCTCCTCTTCGCCCCCGCGGCATCCGCTTCCCCGGTGTGGCCGGTCCTGCTGATTGCGGGAGGCCTGTTCACGGCCGTGATGGGCGGGGCGTTCGCGGTGCAGGTGACCGATCTGAAGAAGCTCCTCGCCTACTCGACGATCAGTCAGCTGGGCTTGCTCGTGGCCCTCATCGGCATCGGCACGCCCGCGGCGATGACCGCGGCGACCCTGCACGTCATCGCGCACGCCCTGTTCAAGTCGGCGGCGTTCATGGGCGTCGGCCTCATCGAGCGGCGCACGGGAACGCGCGACATGCGCGAGCTGAGTGGTCTCGCGCGCGCCAAGCCGTGGGACGCGGCGATGGTGGTGCTGGCGGGGCTGAGCATGGCGGGGGCGCCCGTGCTCGTCGGGTTCGTCAGCAAGGAGCTCATGTTCGAGGCGTACCTCGACGCTCCCTTCCCCGCGCCTCTCGGCGTGGTGCTGACCGGCGTGCTCGTACTCGCCGCGGTGCTCACGGTGGCCTACAGCACCAAGCTGCTCCTGCCGATCTTCCGCGGTCACCCCATGGACGTCGCGCCGTGGCGCTCGTCGGCCGCGATGTCGGTCTCGGTGAGCGCGGTCGCTCTCGCCGGCCTCGCGCTGGGGCCCGCGGTGCCGGTGCTCGAGGATCTCGTCCGCCCGGCGGCCGCGGATGCCGCGGGCGTCGACATCGATCGGATCGGCGACCTGTACCTGTGGCACGGGATCAACACGGCGCTGCTGCTGTCGATCGGGGCGATCGTCGCCGGAATCGCGCTCGGGCTCGCCTACGAGCGGCGGCGCCCGCGACCACGGGTCACGCCCGTGACCGGGGTCGGG
>NZ_RBZY01000009.1 GCF_004022425.1 Microbacterium enclense
CCCCCCCCCCCCCCCCCCCCCCACAGCGCGTGCGGGAGGGGCATTCGCGGGTTGGGCTCAGGCGGCGGTGCAGCCAGTGAGCGCAGATGTGACGGTGGCATCGAACTTGGCGCCGGTGCCGGTGTATCCGTCTGGAAGGGTGGTGGTGGCGCGCAGTGTCCACCGCACGGTGGTCGACAGGGTCGTGCGAAACGCGATCGTCGCCCCGGCCGGGAGCTCTGTCGTGAGCGTGAACAGGGTGCTGGTGCTGCTGAGGCGGGTCTGTGTGGCGTAGCCCGAGGGTGTGGCCGAGAACACACCGATATTCGCGACCCCCGTGCCGGAGATGGCGAGGGTGGTGCCGACCGGGAGGGGAGCCTCGGGGCTAGCAGTCAAAGTGAACCCTGGTCCGAGCACGCCTGTCGCGCCGCACGAGCCGTTGAGCATATAGGGACCGGCATCCACTGTGGAGGCGGCTGCGGCCGGTGCGGCGACAGCAAGCGCAATGACAGGCAGTGTCCATGCCGCCCCTTTGATGAGGGTGCGATGGTCGACGCCGTTGCGCGCGAGATCGACGACAGGTGAGAGCTCAGTCGTGTGATTTTCCCGTGATAGCGGAGACATGCCCAACCGGCAGCCGACTGCACCCCCCTGGTGCGTCAGCTACATCGCCACCCCGTGAGGCCGAGTATGCACGAGGAGCGTGCCGGCCGAGTGACGGCTTTCGCATTTTGGCCGAGCGCCTCGGGCAGATGCGAGAGGGCATCGTGCCCGACTCTGCCGCGGGATCCTCCGAGGTCTCTGCGGGCTCGATATCCAGGCCAGAGGGACATTCCGGGATGCGGCGGGGCATGAAGTAGCCCGAACGGGGGTTGCAGGTTCACGTCCTGTAGCCGGCACCCGGGCCGTTCCTATTTGCGCATGAGCCAGATGCGTTTGCTCACGGCTTTGTCCGCGAGGGGCGGGTCCGACACGGTCCCGTCGTAGCGGAAGCGGACGGCTGCGTAAGCCCCTTTCGGCGGCAGATCGTCGACCGTCACCGGCCACAGCCGTTTCGCGGTGTCTCCGGGCTGGATCTCGACGTAGAGCCGCTCGGACCTACGGGTGTACGGATGCGTGCGATCCGGGTCGGGGTCCCAGGTCGGAACGCCGATCGCGGTGGCCCAGGGGCGATCACCGATACCCTCGACGTACGCGCTGCTGCCGGGTGCGTCGAAGGCGTCGTACCCGAGAGCGGTGAAGTCGCCGCCGAACGTCCAGTAGTGGCACGTGCCGGAGTTCGTGATGCGGGTCGGGATCCGCAGGGTGTCGCCGACGGAGACGCGGTAGACCGGCTCGCGTTGGCCGTCCACGGTGCGATAGGCGTCGGGCGTCCGCGTGGGATAGCCGGCGATGGTGACATCGATCGCGGACCCCGCTTTTCCTGGAACAGCCAGGCAGTCGGGTGCCTCCGCCGCGAACGCCGCTCCCGGGGGGCCGAGAGGAGCGACCGCGAGGACGAGAGCGGCGAGGCCGGCGAGGAGACGAGGGTGCATGGAGTCCTTTCGAAAAAGCTCTCTGCACGCTAAGGCGCCCCGCTGGTCGTGCCCAGCGCTTGCCGGGGGTGGCCCGCTCCGCTACGAGTCCCCGCCAGGGCGAAGGCGGTCAGCGCACCCCCACACGCAGCCACAGCACCCCGTGCGCCGGCACCGTCAGCCCGCCCGCGAGTGCGACGGGCTCGTCGGCGATGAGGTCGACGGCATCCGGTTCCAGTCCCGACAGGGTCAGCGCGTCGATCTCGATCGCGTGGTCGGCGACGTTGGTAAGCACGAGGACCGCCGCGCCGGCGTCGCCCGGGCGCAGGAACGCGACCACCGAGTCGATGTGCGCGTCGAACGCGATGAGCTCGTTCCCGGCGAGCTCCGGTGTCGACCGGCGGACGTCGATGAGCCGCGTCAGCCGCGAGAACACGCGGCCCGCGGGGGTGGTGGCATCCATCCGATCGGCGTAGTTCTGTGCGGGGCGGTGCGGGCGGTGCACCCACCGGCTGTCGCCGGCCTCGGCGGGGATGCGGCGAAAGGAGTAGTCGTTGAGCTGCGCCACCTCGTCGCCCAGATAGAGCAGGGGGATGCCGCCCGTGGACAGGGCCAGGGCATGCGCGAGGATCACGCGGTCCTCGCCGCCCGCGTCACCGGCCTCGATCCCGGCGAGCGAGGCCGTCGTGCCCGCGATGCGGGCGTCGCCGGTCCGCTCGTTCTCCTGGAACGGCACGCCGCGCGAGAACGACCCCTCGACGCGTCCGACGTAGAAGTCGTTGAGGAACCGCCGGTGGGGATACCCCTGGATGCCGAGCTCTTCGGCATCCTCGTCGGCGAACGTCCAGCCGATGTCGTCGTGACTGCGTACATAGTTCACCCATGCGGTCCCCTCGGGCAGGGCGTGTCGGTGCTCGAGAGCCTGCTGCAGCAGGCGCCCGTCGCGGGTCGCGAGCGCCTCCCAGGTGAGAGCCATCTGCAGCGGGTTGTACGACAGCTGGCACTCCTCGGGGGAGATGTACGAGATGACCTCGTCGGGGTGCACGATCGCCTCGGACTTGAACAGCAGGCTCGGCGCCGCCATGCGCAGCACCGCGTTGAACGCCTGCAGGAGGAGGTGCGCCTCCGGCAGGGACTCGCACGACGTACCGAGGCGCTTCCAGATGAAAGCCACGGCATCCATCCGCAGGATCTCGACGCCCTGATTCGCGAGGAACAGCATCTCGCCCGCCATCGCCTCGAACACCGCGGGGTTGGCATAGTTCAAGTCCCACTGGAAGTGGTAGAACGTCGCCCAGATCCACCGGCCGTCCGGGAGCTGCACGAACGAGCCGGAGTGGTCGTCGGGGAAGATCTCGCGCGTCGTCCGCTCGTAGGCGTCGGGCATCTCGCGGTCGGGATAGATGAGGTAGAAGTCCTCGTAGCCCGCGTCGCCCGCCACCGCCTTCTGCGCCCACGCGTGCTCGTTGCTCGTGTGATTGAAGATGAAGTCGACCACGAGCGAGATACCCGCGCGCCGCAGATCCGCGGCGAGGTCGGCGAGCTCCTCCATCGTGCCCACGGCCGCGTTCACGCGCCGGTAGCTCGACACCGCGTAGCCGCCGTCGCTGTTTCCCTCGGGGCTCTCGAACAGCGGCATGAGGTGGAGGTACGTCAGCCCCAGTTCGCGGAAGTACGGGATGGACTCCCGGATGCCGCGGAGCCCGCCGGCGTACCGATCGGCGTAGCAGACCCCGCCGAGCATCCGCTCGCTCTCGAACCAGTCCGGAGTGCTCGCGCGCTCGCGATCCACTTCCTTGAGGCCCGCGGGACGCTCGGCCCACGATCGGCGCGCAAGATCGACGACGGATGCCAGACGCTCGAGGCCGTCGGGTCGGTCGCCGTAGAGCCGGCGGAACAGGTCGTGCAGCCGGGGGAGGTGCAGCTCGACACCGGCGAGGAACTCGCGGTCGGCTCGCGTGGCGGTGAGCTGGGACAGGATTCCGGAGACGTCATCGGGACCGGCGCTGAGGTGGGGCACGCGGAAAGCCTCGCGCATGCGAGCCGTCCGGTCCACACCGGCACGCGGGCACGTACGATCGACGACGGCGCGCGACGCGAGCGGTGCCCGGAGAAGAGGATCCATGTCTCAGCGACGATTCCCCGGGATCGCCGTTCTCGGGGCCGTGCCGATCGGCGCGCTCACGGCAGTGCAGGCGCGCGTGAACGGATCGCTCGGGGCGGAGCTCGGCGACGGCGTGCTCGCGGGCGGCATCTCGTTCGGGTCGGGACTCGTCGTGGTGCTGATCCTCGCGGCCGTTCTCCCGGCCGGCCGTGCCGGCCTGCGGCGTCTCGTCGCGGCGGTGCGCGAGCGTTCCGTCCCGGGCTGGATGCTGCTCGGTGGTGTCGCCGGGGCGTTCACGGTCGCCAGCCAGGGGCTCGCCGTCGCCACCATCGGCGTCGCACTGTTCACGGTCGGCTTCGTCGCGGGCCAGACCACCGGCGGGCTGCTCCTCGACCGTTTCGGACAGGGTCCTGCCGGAGTCGTCCCGGTGACCGTGCGCCGCGTCATCGGCGCGCTGCTCGCGCTCGCCGGGGTGGCCGTCTCGCTCCTGGGCGACCGGGTGGGTGGCATCCCGGTGTGGATGCTCGTCGTCCCCGTGATCGCCGGCGCGGGCGTCGCGTGGCAACAGGGCACGAACGGGCGACTGCGTCTGCGGGTGCAGAGCCCGCTCGCGGCCACCGTGGTCAACTTCGCCGGTGGCACGGCGGTGCTCGTCGTCGCCGCGCTCGTGCACGGCGCCATCGTCGGCGCGCCCCGCGCGCTCCCCGCCGATCCCTGGCTGTACCTCGGCGGCCCGATCGGCGTCGTCTACATCTTCTTGTCGTCGGTGATCGTGCAGCGCACGGGCGTCCTGGTCCTGGGCCTCGGCTCGGTCGTGGGACTGCTCACCACCTCGGTGGTGCTCGACGCCCTGTGGCCCGCGCCCGCGGCTCCGCCGACGCCGCTCGCCATCCTCGCCGCGGCGGTGGCGATCGCCGGGGTCGTCGTCGCGGCGGTGCCCTGGCGCCGCCGGCGATCACGCTGAGGGCACCGCCGCCACGTCCGGGTCAGAGTCGCGTCTCGTCGACCTTCCGCCGCTTCTTGCCGCTCGGCATGCGCGAGAGGTGTTTCGCGGCATCCACGGTCTTGCGCCGGGTCTCGCGTGAGCGGATCGGCTTGCCCCCGACGTACAGCCACCCGAGGAGCACCTCGCCCTTCGACAGGCCGTGCGCCTTCGCGAGCACCCTGCTGCGGGTGTTGTCATCCGTGCGCCAGAAGACGCCGAAACCGGCTTCGTCGAGCGCGAGACTGAGCATGTGGGCGACACCGGAGGCGACGGCCTCCTGCTCCCAGGCCGGGATCTTCTTGGAGCGAAGATCTGCCACCACCGCGATGATAAGCGGCGCGCGTCGGGGCTTTGACGACAGGCCCTTCTTGCCGTCCGCCTTGTTAAGCGCCCGCGCGAGGACATCGCGGTCGTCGCCACGGATCTCGATCAGTCGCCACGGCCGCAGCGACTTGTGATCAGCGACGCGGCCGGCCGCCGCGACGAACGCCTCGAGCTCGGGCCCGGTCGGGGCGAGGTCGGTGACCTTCGACCACGACCGGCGGTCGCGCATCGCCTCCAGCGCGCTCATGCCTCGTCGGCGGGGGTGAAGTTCAGCGACAGCGAGTTCATGCAGTAGCGGTCACCGGTGGGCGTACCGAATCCGTCGGGGAAGACGTGGCCCAGGTGCGAACCGCAGTTGGCGCACCGGACCTCGGTGCGCTTCATGCCGTGGCTGTCGTCCTCGAGAAGCTCGACCGCCTCGGGTCGCACCGACTCGTAGAAGCTCGGCCATCCGCAGTGCGAGTCGAACTTGGTTCCGCTCTGGAACAGCTCGGCGCCGCAGGCGGCGCACTCATAGAGGCCGGCGCGGCTCTCGTCGAGCAGCTCGCCGGTCCAGGCTCGTTCGGTGCCGGCCTGGCGCAGGACCGCGTACTGCTCGGGGCTGAGCTCGGCCCGCCACTGGTCGTCGGACTTCTCGACGGCGTAGGTCATGAATCGTCTCCTTCTTCCCCTCCATTGTCTCGCCTCCGGAGACAGCGGCGGCCCGGACGGCATAATCACCGGGTGGACCAGGATGCCGTGACCGCCGTCGTCGCCCGCTACGGGCGGTTCGCCCGCGAGGAGGCGCCGGGGCGTTCTCCTCTTTACGAGGAGTGGGCGCGGCGGGTCGCCGTCGATCCGGACATCGCTGGGGTCCTGGCCCGGATTCCGGACACGCACCGCCAGCCCCCGCTCGTCTTCGCCGTCCTGCGCCTGCTCGGGGCGCCCCCGGCGACCGGCGATCTCTGGGCCGACTGGGTCGCGTCACACGCGGATGCCATCGTCGCCGAGTGCGGTCGGCGGACCGTGCAGACCAACGAGCCGTTGCGCTGCGCGGCGCTGCTTCCCGCGCTGTCGCTCGTCGACGGTCCGATCGCGCTGATCGAGATCGGCGCGAGCGCGGGCCTGTGCCTGTACCCGGACCGCTATTCGTACCGGTTCCGCACGCCGCACGGCGCCGTCACGCGCCTCGACCCGGCGGAGGGGGCGAGCGCCGTCGTCCTCGAGTCCGAGGTGGAGGGCGAGCCTCCGCTGCGGCTGCCCGAGATCGTGTGGCGGGCGGGCATCGACCTGCATCCGCTCGATGCCCGCGACGACCGCGACCGCGCCTGGCTCACCGGCCTGGTGTGGCCGGGGGAGGAGGGGCGGCGCGAGCGGATCTCCGCGTCCCTGGACATCGCCGCGGACGACCCGCCCCTGCTCGTCGCCGGCGACGGGGCCGCGGCCCTGCCCGACCTCGTCGCCCGCGCGCCGCGCGACGCCACAGTCGTGGTGACGACACCGGGCGTGCTCGCCCATGTCCCGCGACGGCATCGCGGAGACATCGTCGCCGCGGCCCGCGCCGCCGGGCGGTGGGTGACCCTGGATGCCATCGGCCTCCACGACGCGTGGAACGCGACGCCGGCGTTGCGCCCGGGCGGCTTCGCCCTCGCGCTCGACGGCGACGTTCTCGCCAGCGTCGATCCGCTCGGTGCGTGGGTGGCGTGGCATCCGGGATCCGCGTACCGCGCGCAGTAACGTTCTCGCGTGCCTCTCTCCGACCGCGACCGCGCCTTCCTCGCTTTCGAGGGCGAGTGGCGTCGCCACGGTGGGGCGAAGGAAGAGGCGATCCGGGCCGAGTTCGATCTCGCGCCAGCCCGCTACTACCAGCTCCTCGGCCGGCTGCTCGACGATCCGGACGCTCTGGCGCACGAACCGATGCTCGTGCGGCGCCTGCGACGCCGCCGTGACGACGCGGCCGCCCAGCACCGTGCCCGCCTCGGGCGCGCGGCGTCGCGCTGACGGGTCGCTCAGCCGTCGCCGGATAGCATCGTCCAATGCCCAGAACGACCTTCCCGCGGGATCGCTTCGACGAGATCCCGGCCGGTACGGGCCGCGTCGGCGCCCATCGGGCCGAGCGGCCGCGATCCCGCAGCTGGCTGGTCTTCCTCTGGGCGGCGCTCGCCACCGTCGTGCTCGTCATCGTCGGCATCTTCGGCGTGCTCCTGGCATCCGGTCGGATCTCGCCCGCCTCCGACCCCGCGCCGACGCCCACCGTCGCGGAGACGACCCCGGCCGCCATCGACACCTCGTACACGGTCGTCGTCCTGAACGGCACCGCCGAGGAGGGGCTCGCGGGCAACCTGCGCGACCGGATCGTCGCTCTCGGGTGGCCGGGCGACAGCGTTCAGACCGGTGACTCCGACACCACCGACTTCGCCACCACCACGGTGTACTACCGAGCTCCGGAGGACGAGGCGGCCGCACGCGGTCTCGCCGAGGCCATCGGCGGGGCGAGTGTCGCCGAGAGCGACTTCCTCCAACCCACCGACGACCCGGACACCGCCGACGACGAGGGCGCCGAGAAGCGCCTGATCGTGGTGATCGGGCTCGACCGTGCGGCCGGTCAACCTTCGTCCTGACCCCCGGCGCCCCCCGTGTTTCCGCGGCGTAAAAAGTTGGATGCCGCCGTGTCAACAATGCTTTCCGCGGCCGGAACGGCGGGGGTGCGCGTGCTTACGATGACCTCGTCGTTCAGCAACAGGAGATTCGCATGACGCAGGGCACCGTCAAATGGTTCAACGCCGAGAAGGGTTACGGCTTCATCACCGTGACGGACGGGCAGGACGTCTTCGTCCACTACTCGAACATCGAGATGTCGGGTTTCCGCGTCCTCGAAGAGGGGCAGTCCGTCGAGTTCACCGTCGGTTCCGGACAGAAAGGTCCGCAGGCCGAATCGGTCCGCCTGATCGCCTGAGTCCCGTCGCCTTCACGCGCGCCGCGGCCCTCCGTTCTCGGAGGCCGCGGCGTCGTCGTGTCACGCCGTTCGTGTGGCTTGCACTCACCAGGGGCGAGTGCCAGAATGAGTTAGCACTCGCTTTCGTCGAGTGCCAAATCTGGAAGTCACCCGTCCGGGAGGGACGACACACTTATGGCAAAGATCATCGCTTTCGACGAAGAGGCCCGGCGCGGTCTCGAGCGCGGCCTCAACACGCTGGCCGACGCCGTCAAGGTGACCCTGGGCCCTCGCGGTCGCAACGTCGTGCTCGAGAAGAAGTGGGGCGCTCCCACCATCACGAACGACGGTGTCTCGATCGCCAAGGAGATCGAGCTCGACGACCCGTTCGAGAAGATCGGCGCCGAGCTGGTCAAGGAAGTCGCCAAGAAGACCGACGACGTGGCCGGTGACGGAACCACCACCGCGACCGTCCTCGCTCAGGCGCTCGTTCGCGAGGGCCTGCGCAACGTCGCCGCCGGCGCCGACCCGATCTCGCTCAAGAAGGGCATCGAGAAGGCCGTCAAGGCCGTCACCGACGAGCTGCTCGCCTCGGCCAAGGAGGTCGAGTCGAAGGAGCAGATCGCTGCGACCGCGTCCATCTCCGCCGCCGACCCGGCGATCGGCGAGCTCATCGCCGAGGCCATCGACAAGGTCGGCAAGGAGGGTGTGGTCACCGTCGAGGAGTCCAACACCTTCGGCACCGAGCTCGAGCTCACCGAGGGCATGCGGTTCGACAAGGGATACATCAACCCCTACTTCGTCACCGACCCGGAGCGCCAGGAGGCGGTCTTCGAAGACCCCTACATCCTGATCGCGAACCAGAAGATCTCCAACATCAAGGACCTTCTGCCCATCGTCGACAAGGTGATCCAGGAGGGCAAGGAGCTCCTCATCATCGCCGAGGACGTCGAGGGCGAGGCTCTCGCGACGCTCGTGCTCAACAAGATCCGCGGCATCTTCAAGTCGGTTGCCGTCAAGGCTCCCGGCTTCGGCGACCGTCGCAAGGCGCAGCTGCAGGACATCGCGATCCTCACCGGCGGCCAGGTCATCACCGAAGAGGTCGGCCTCAAGCTCGAGAACGCCACGGTCGACCTGCTCGGCCGTGCGCGCAAGGTCATCATCACCAAGGACGAGACGACCATCGTCGAGGGTGCCGGTGACTCCGCGCTGATCGAGGGTCGCGTGACCCAGATCCGCCGCGAGATCGAGAACACCGACAGCGACTACGACCGCGAGAAGCTCCAGGAGCGCCTCGCCAAGCTCGCCGGTGGCGTCGCCGTCATCAAGGCCGGTGCAGCCACCGAGGTCGAGCTCAAGGAGCGCAAGCACCGCATCGAGGACGCCGTGCGCAACGCCAAGGCGGCCGTCGAAGAGGGTGTCGTCGCCGGTGGTGGTGTCGCGCTGATCCAGGCCGGCAAGACCGCTCTGGCGAACCTCGAGCTCGTGGGTGACGAGGCCACGGGTGCGAACATCGTCCGCGTCGCCATCGAGGCCCCGCTCAAGCAGATCGCGCTCAACGCCGGTCTCGAGCCCGGTGTCGTCGCGAACAAGGTCTCGGAGCTCCCCGTGGGCCACGGCCTCAACGCGGCGACGGGCGAGTACGGTGACCTGTTCGCGCAGGGCATCATCGACCCCGCCAAGGTGACCCGCTCGGCGCTGCAGAACGCCGCGTCGATCGCCGGTCTCTTCCTCACCACCGAGGCCGTCGTCGCCGACAAGCCCGAGAAGGCCGCGGCTGCGCCCGCCGACCCCACCGGTGGCATGGACTTCTGATCCACGCCGAGGCAACACGTCAGAACGCCCCCTCCTTCGGGAGGGGGCGTTCTCGCGTCACCGGGAGGGGCTGACTTCGGACGAAGGTCCGTGTGGGCGGGGCCGGGGCGGTCAGATGGCTCCGGTCGACGAGCGCGGGCGACGGTCAGGACGTTGCGGTGTCGACGTCGGCGCGGACTTCGTCGGGAAGCCGCTCGAGCGGCTGCGTCGTGATGAGCGCGTGTTCGCTGGCATCCCGTCGCTCGGCGAGCGGCAAGGACACACGGAACGTGGCACCACCGCCGGGTGTGTCGAACACCTCGACGGTTCCGTGCAGAAGGTCGACGATGGATGCCACGATCGACAGGCCGAGTCCGGACCCGCCGGTCTCGCGCGTGCGCGAGGTATCGGCGCGCCAGAAGCGCTGGAAGATCTGCTCGCGGATCTGCTCGGGCACGCCCTCGCCGTGGTCGATGACTTCGATCCAGCCCATGTCGCTTCCGGCATCCACTCCGACCCGCAGGTCGATCGGGGAGTCGTCCGGAGTGAATCGTCGGGCGTTGCCGAGCAGATTGGCGACCACCTGCCGGACGCGGTTCTCGTCGCCGAGGACGATCGGAGCGAGGCGGGCGGCCCGGCGGGGGCGCGTCGTGGTCTCAGCGGCGGTTCCGGAGGCATTCCCCACCTCGCCCGAGGCGGGGTCGGCGGCCGTCTCCCGCCTGCGGCGCAGCCGTGACAGCGTTGCACCGGCGATCGCCATCGCGGAGGTGGTCGGGGCGCTCCGTCGCCGGCCCGACGAGGACGAGGGGTCCTCGGCAGTGGGCTCCGCGTCGAGCGTCATCACCGGCAGCACGATGGCGGCGCGGCTCGTGGTGTCGTCGACCGTCACCTCGCGCTGCGGGGACGTGACACGCAGGTCGAGCGCGGCATCCCTCGCGATCGGACGCAGATCGAGGGCGGTGATCGCCACGTCGCGTCGCTCGTCGAGGCGTGCGAGGGCGAGGAGGTCCTCCACCAGCGCGCCCATCCGGATCGCTTCTTTCTCGATGCGCTCCATCGCCTGGGCGACGTCTTCATCGGAGCGGATCGCTCCCATGCGGTAGAGCTCGGCGTACCCGCGCATCGTCACGAGCGGAGTGCGCAGTTCGTGGCTCGCGTCACCGATGAAGCGGCGCATCTGCCGCACCGTGGCATCCCGTTGATTGAGGGCGCCGTCGATGCGGGCGAGCATGGCGTTGATGGCCGCCTTGAGCCGGCCCACCTCGGTGTCGGGGACGATATCGGTCAGGCGCTGACTGAAGTCGCCCGCGGCGATGTCCATCGCCGTCGTCTCGACCTGGCCGAGGCTGCGGAAGGTCAGTGTCACCAGGGCGCGGGTCAGTAGGGCGCTGGCGATGAGGATCAGCAGCGCGACGAAACCGTAGATGCCGACGTAGGCCGCGACGATCCGGTCGGTCGGGGCGAGAGGTTGCACGACCATCTGCGTGTAGATGCCGTTGTTCCCCGGCACCTGGAGCAGCCCCACGCGTGCGAGGAAGTGCTGACCCGAGACCGGGTCGTCGAGTTCGATGCGGCGATCGACCTGGCTGTAGGTCTGCTCGACCGTGAAGGCCTCGGGCAGCTCGGGCACGGTCTTCATGGACGTGCCGTTGTAGAAGGCCACGCGCTGGCCGTCGGGTCCGTACACCACCACCATCGACCCGATCTGCGGGGCGTTGTCGACCTGCGTGAAGGTCAGCTGACCGTCGACGTCGTTCGTCACGAAGATGCTGTTGGCGATGTTGCCCGCCGCCTGCTGGCCGAGCTGCTCATCGAGGTTGTTGATGAGCGTCGTGCGCAGGAACACCAGCGTGCCGATGCCGGCAGCGATGAGTCCGACGGCGAGCAGCGTCACCGTGACGCCGGTCACCTTCGTGCGGAGGCTGAGCCGGCGCCACCAGTGCGTCAGGGCATCGTCGGTGTTCTCCAGGATGGCTCTCCCGCTCAGGCGGTCTTGCCGGACTTCAGCATGTAGCCGAAGCCTCGCTTGGTCTGGATCAGGGGCTCGGACGAGTGCGGGTCGATCTTCCGACGCAGGTACGAGATGTAGCTCTCGACGATGCCGGCATCCCCGTTGAAGTCGTACTCCCAGACGTGATCCAGGATCTGCGCCTTCGACAGCACACGGTTCGGGTTGAGCATCAGGTAGCGCAGGAGCTTGAACTCGGTGGGGCTGAGGTCGATCGAGACGTCGCCGACGCTGACGTCGTGCGTGTCCTGGTCCATCGTGAGCTCGCCCGTGCGGATGACCGACTCCTCGTCGGCCTGCATCGTGCGGCGAAGGATCGCCTGGATGCGCGCGACGATCTCATCGAGGCTGAAAGGCTTCGTGACGTAGTCGTCGCCGCCGGCGTTCAGGCCGGTGATCTTGTCCTCCGTCTCGTCCTTCGCGGTGAGGAAGAGGATCGGGGCGGTGTACCCCGCCCCGCGCAGACGCTTGGTCACGCTGAACCCGTTCATGTCGGGCAGCATCACGTCCAGCACGATCAGGTCGGGTTCCTCCTCGAGGACCGCCGAGATGGTCTGGGCGCCATTTGCGACGGCTCGGACCTGGAATCCGGCGAATCGCAGGCTCGTGATGAGCAGGTCGCGGATGTTGGGTTCGTCGTCCACGACGAGGATGCGCGGTGCTGTCATGCGCCCATTATCGTGACTCCACTCAAGGAACCGCTGGATATCGCGAGAAACGCCGCGTGCTGATACGACTCAGGCGGCCGCGGCGCCGATCCCCTCGGCATCCAGGATCGTGTACGCGTAGCCCTGCTCGGCGAGGAAGCGCTGGCGGTTCTGCGCGAAATCCTGGTCGACCGTGTCGCGCGCGATGAGCGTATAGAAGCTCGCGGTGTGGCCCGACTGCTTCGGCCGCAGCAGACGCCCGAGTCGCTGCGCCTCCTCCTGGCGCGACCCGAACGAACCCGACACCTGGACGGCGACCGAGGCCTCGGGAAGGTCGACCGAGAAGTTGGCGACCTTGGAGACCACCAGCAGCGTGATCGCGCCCTCGCGGAACGCCTGGAACAATTCCTCGCGCTCGGCGACCGGGGTCGCTCCGGTGATCTTCGGAGCGTGGAGTGCCTCGGCGAGCTCGTCGATCTGATCGAGGTACTGCCCGATCACCAGGACGCGTTCGCCCGGATGCCGATCGACCAGGCGCTTGACGACGTCGATCTTGGCCGGCGCGGTGGCGGCGAGACGATAGCGTTCCTCGTCGGCGGCGGCGGCGTACTCGAGGCGTTCGTCGGCGGGGAGATCGATGCGCACCTCGTAGCACGCAGCTGGGGAGATGAAGCCCTGGGCCTCGATCTCCTTCCACGGCGCATCGAACCGCTTGGGTCCGATGAGGCTGAAGACGTCGCCCTCTCGGCCGTCCTCGCGTACGAGGGTCGCGGTGAGCCCGAGGCGGCGACGCGCCTGCAGGTCGGCGGTGAGCTTGAACACCGGCGCGGGAAGCAGGTGGACCTCGTCATAGAGGACGAGTCCCCAGTCGAGCGCGTCGAGGAGAGCCAGGTGGGCATAGGTGCCGCCGCGCTTGGCGGTCAGGATCTGGTACGTCGCGATCGTGACCGGCTTGATCTCCTTGGACTGACCGGAGTACTCGCCGATCTCCTCGGGAGTCAGGCTCGTGCGGCGGAGCAGCTCGTCACGCCACTGACGAGCGCTGACGGTGTTGGTCACCAGGATGAGGGTCGTCGTGCGCGTCTGGGCCATGGCCCCCGCCCCGACGAGGGTCTTCCCCGCGCCGCACGGAAGCACCACCACACCCGAGCCGCCCTCGGAGAAGGACTCCACCGCTTGCCGCTGGTACGGACGCAGCTGCCAGTCGTCCTCCGCGAGATCGATGGGGTGGGGCGTCCCGGGCGTGTAGCCGGCGAGATCCTCGGCCGGCCATCCGATCTTCAGCAGCTCCTGCTTGATGTGCCCGCGCGCCCACGCGTCGACCGTGAAGCTGTCGGGGGTGGGGTGGCCGATCAGCAGCGGCGAGATGCGCTTGTTGCGCGAGACCTCGCCGAGGACGGCGGGGTCGGTCGAGCGCAGCACGAGCGCACCCTCGTCGTCGCGCTCGATGACCAGACGACCGTATCGGCCGACCGTCTCGCGGATGTCGGTGCTCACCGACGCCGGGACGGGGAAGCGCGACCAGGTGTCGAGGGTCTGCAGCATCGCGTCGGCGTCGTGACCGGCGGCGCGGGCGTTCCAGAGCCCGAGCCGCGTGATGCGGTACGTGTGGATGTGCTCCGGCGCGCGTTCGAGCTCGGCGAAGACCGCGAGCTCGTGCCGCGCCGTCTCCGCATCGGGATGCGCGACTTCGAGGAGCACCGTGCGGTCGCTCTGGACGATGAGGGGGCCGTCAGCCATAGCGTTCGATTCTACCGGTGCGTCGAGGCGGGCGTCGTCGGTCGGTGCTCAGGAAGCAGGGCTGACCGAATCGATGTGCGACAGCGGCAGCGTCCGCTCGACGTCCGCCGCACGATCGCGCCCGCGTAGGCGTCCCCCCCCGAGACCGGTCGCCTCCAGCCGGAACACGCGGGCCGAGCCGTCCGGAAGGCGCACGGTCACGTCCACCAGCGCGCGGGCCCGCACCGCCTGGTCGAGCTCGCGTTCGAGCCAGGCGGCATCCGAATCCTCGCCTCCGGCCCGCAGGCGCGCGATGAGCGGCGCGTAGACGTCGTCGGGAGAGTCGAGGGTCTCGGTCGTAGCCATCCGCGCACGTTCGACCGTGCGCGGGCGTCCGTCCTCGTCGACGGCCACCGCCGGGTAGCGGGCGTCGGTCAGCGCCCAGAACACGACATCGGCGGCGACGTGGGTGATCAGTTCGTCCCCGGAGCGGCTGAGTGCGACCGATCGCAGGGACGTGTCGACTTCCATCGCGCGGCGCAGCGTCTGGTCGTCCGTGCGGACGGTGGTGAGACCGGATGCCGTGTCGGCGGTGACGCGGACGCGCCCGTGCTCCGCCGAGGTGCGCTCGATGACGTAGGCGAGGGGTTGCGGAAGGCCCGTGAGAGAGATGCCGCTGAGGAACTCCCGCAGGCTGTCGGCGGTCTCGCCGGCCGTGATGGACGCGCCGATGGTGGCCGCGCTGAAGCGATAGCTCGACGCCTGCGCGCGCGACTCGCGTGCCGCCATGCCGCGGAGGCGCACGTCGAGGTGCGGCGCCAACGGTCCGGGGGCGATCGCGGTGAGGTCGTTCTGCAGGTACACCTTGTCGACCTCGGGGGGAAGCAGGTCGCGCAGCGCCGAGGTGTCCACATCGCCGCCCTCCGCGAGCCCGCGACCCCAGGCGGGCACCGCACCGTGCGCGTCGAGCAGGCCCCACGCGCGCAGGCGATGCGTCCAGCGGGCGGCACGCTCGGGCCCGGCGGGATCGAACGGCGTGGCCCCGGCCCAGGTGGGCTGCGGCATCCATCCACCCGCGGGGGTGCGGTAGGCGCGAGGGAGTGCGTCGCGCAGCGCCCGGGCGGTCGTGGCCCAGCGTTCCAGGGTGGGCAGCCGCAACCACGTGCGTCCGGCGGCGGTCACGAGCCAGGCGCGGCCGGTGGAGCCGAGCAGACCGGTCCGGGCACCCAGACCGACCAACAAGTCGGCTTCCTCGGGGGTGGGGGTGGCCCCGGCCTCGACGAGGCGGCGTCGCTCACTCGCTCCGAGCGACCCCGAACCGATCCGACCGAGCGGCGAATCCAGGGTCAGAAGAAGGACGTCGGCGAGAGCCGCGGCGCTCGTGAACGCTGATTCGGCCGCCGCCGCGTCATCCGATGCCCTCGGCGCGGGCTCCGTCGGCGTCGGTGCGAGACCATCGGGCATCGCGTCGCGGACGACGGCCGCGACGGCCGCGTACGCCCGACCGTCGTCGCCCACGAGGCCGCGAGTGTGAAGCGCATCGCGGATGCCACCGGTGGCGGGGATGCCGTCGGCCGTGGCCGCGACGAGGGCCTCGGCTTCGGCGCGGTCGAGGAGCGGCAGCGCGCGGGCGATCGACGCGGGGTCGAGGAGGGCATCGGCGGCGTCGAACATGTCGCGCCAGGTCGCCGAGGCCGACACATGGCGCTCGGAGAGGAGGCGGGCCAGCGACTCGTCGTCGAACGCGCTCAGCGAGACCGCCAGCGCACGTTGGTCGGAGGTCTCGGGCACGTCAGCGTCCCTTGTTCGCGCGTGCCCTTCGCACGAAGCTCATGATGAGCACCGCGACGAGGCACGCGAAGGCCACGGGAGGCGCGATGTAGACGAGGACCCCGATCGTCGGCCACACGCCCGCGCCCATGTCGGCTCCGGCGGTGGACCCGATGATGATCGCGAAGAAGCAGACGACCGACAGGACCAGCAGACCGATCGACATGAAGGCGAGGATCCGGTCGATGCGACGGATCGGGACGTCGCCGTCGGGGGTGCGCGTGCTCATCGTCGTCAGCCTACTGCCTGCCGGCCGTGGCGTAGGCTGAGGGGCCGGGATCCGATCGGGTCCCGCGTTCCGCCGCGCAATCGCGCACTCATCCAGCGAGGTGTCCATGCCCACCGGCAAGGTCAGGTTCTACGACGACGAGAAGGGCTTCGGCTTCATCACGACCGATGACGGCCAGGACGTGTTCCTGCACGCCACAGCCCTGCCCGCCGGGACCCCCGGGCCCAAGGCCGGTACACGTCTGGAGTTCGGTGTGGCCGATGGCAAGCGCGGTCTGCAGGCTCTCTCGGTGCGCGTCGTCGAGGCCCCCGTAAGCATGGCCAAGCGTTCTCGCAAGCCCGCCGACGACATGGCCATCATCGTCGAAGACCTCGTCAAGCTCCTCGACGGCATCGGTGGCGACCTGCGCCGCGGCCGCTACCCCAGCGGACCCCACGCGAAGAAGATCGCCGCGGTCCTGCGCAAGGTCGCCGATGACTTCGAAGCCTGAGCCCGTCGCCGACGAGCGCCTGCTCCACGCTCACGACCTCGCGCTGGCGGCGCTGCACGAGATCACCCCGGCCGACACGGTCGGCCCCGCGGCCGGTCACGTCGTCGAGGCGGACGACGTGGTCTCGCTGCGGTTCCATACGCGCCTGGCCGGCTACCCCGGGTGGCACTGGACGGTGACCGTCGCGGTCGTCGCCGACGCCGAGCCGACCGTGCTCGAGACCGAGCTGCTGCCGGGTGACGGCGCGCTGCTGGCACCGGACTGGGTCCCGTGGGCGAAGCGCCTCGCCGAGTACCAGGCCGGTCAGGCCGCCGCCGCGGCGGGCGATGCGCCGGACGACGAGGACGATCTCGACGATGACGACGATCGCGACGACGATCTCGACGAGGACGACGACGCCGAGGACGACCTCGACGACGATGACGACGACGAGCCGAAGGCGCGGCTGCACGCCGGCGACCTCGACGGCGTCGACATCGACGAGCTGGACGAATCCGCTGAGGATTCCGACGACGACGACGATGACGCGGACGATGACGGAGATGACGCGGACGACGAGGGTGCCGCGGCCGACGACGACGAGCACGAGCGCAGTTACTGAGCGACCCGGCTCCGGTGCAGGCCTCCTTCGACGCCCCGCGAACGACGGAAGCCGCCCCGCTCGCGGTGGGACGGCTTCCGATCGGCGCGGGACCTAGGCCCGAGGCATCCGCTCGATCGTGTAGTCGATGGCGGCGATGAGGCGACGGACGTCGTCGGGCTCGATCGAGACGAACGTCGCGATCCGCAACTGGTTGCGGCCGAGCTTGCGGTAGGGCTCGGTGTCGACGATGCCGTTCGCGCGAAGGCTCTTCGCGACCGCCGCGGCGTCGATCGACTCGTCGAAGTCGATGGTGACGACGACGGGGGAGCGGTCGGCGGGGTCGGTGACGAAGGGCGTGGCGACGGTGCTCGCCTCGGCCCACTCGTAGAGGGCGGAGGAGGACTCCGCCGTCCGGGCACCCGCCCAGCTCAGGCCGCCGTTGTCGAGGATCCACCCGAGTTGCTCGTCGAGGAGCAGCAGCGTCGCGAGCGCCGGCGTGTTCAGCGTCTGCTGCAACCGCGAGTTGTCGATGGCGTTCTTCAGGCTCAGGAACTCCGGGATGTAGCGTCCGGATGCCTCGATGCGTTCGATCCGCTCGATCGCCGCGGGTGAGACGGCGGCGTACCAGAGCCCGCCGTCCGAGCCGAGGTTCTTCTGCGGAGCGAAGTAGTAGACGTCGCTCTCGGCGACGTCGAAATCGATGCCGCCGGCGGCGCTGGTGGCATCGATGACCGTGAGGGCGCCGGCATCCCCGTGGACGCGCGTGACGGGGGCCGCGACGCCGGTCGACGTCTCGTTGTGCGGCCACGCGTAGACGTCGACGCCTTCGACGGCCTCGAAGGCGGCACGGGTGCCCGGCTCGGCGCGGCGCACGTCGGGCGCCTGCAGCCACGGGGCGGCCGCGGCCGCCGCGAACTTGCCGCCGAACTCGCCCGAGACCAGGTTCTGGCTACGGTTCTCGATGAGGCCGAAGGCCGCGGCATCCCAGAAGGCGGTCGAGCCGCCGTTGCCCAGGACGATCTCGTAGCCCTCGGGCAGACGGAAGAGTTCGGCGAGCCGCTCGCGCGTGCTGGCGACGAGGTTCTTCACGGGGGCCTGGCGGTGGGATGTTCCGAGAATGGTGGCCCCGCGGGTCACGAGCGCCTCGAGCTGCGCACCGCGCACCTTCGAGGGGCCGCATCCGAAGCGGCCGTCGGTGGGCAGGAGGTCGGCGGGAAGGTCCACGTGCGGCATGCGTCGATTCTAGGGCGGGGGTCGGATGCGCCCGGCGCGTGTGTCGGAGGGGGTCGGTAGGCTGGAAGCACCGCCACAGAGCCCGAGGACTGCTGAATGACCGATCTCATCGACACCACCGAGATGTACCTGCGCACGATCCTCGAGCTCGAGGAAGAGAACATCGTTCCTCTTCGCGCCCGCATCTCGGAGCGCCTCGGTCACTCCGGCCCGACCGTCTCGCAGACGGTGGGCCGTATGGAGCGAGACGGCCTCGTCGTCGTCTCCGAAGACCGCCGCCTCGAGCTCACCGATGACGGCCGGCAGAAGGCCGTCGACGTCATGCGGAAGCATCGTCTCGCGGAACGCCTGTTGAGCGACGTCATCGGTCTCGACTGGGCGTACGTGCACGACGAGGCCTGCCGCTGGGAGCACGTCATGAGCGAGCAGGTCGAGCGTCGCCTGGTCGAACTGCTCGGACACCCCACCGAGTCGCCCTACGGCAACCCCATCCCGGGGCTCGATCAGCTCGGCGACGTCGCGAGCGTCACTTTCGAAGAGGGCGTCGTTGGGCTGGTCCGCAAGCTCACGGATGCCGGGGGTCCGATCTCGGGCACCGTTCGACGTCTCGCCGAACCGGCGCAGGTCGACCCCGAGCTCCTGCAGCAGCTGAAGGCGGCGGGCGTTCTTCCCGGTGCGCGGGGCAGCTATCGCTTCAACGAGGGCTACGTCCTCGTCGAGATGGACGGGGTCGACGAGGGGCTCGAGCTGCCCGTCGAGGTCGCCTCGCACATCTTCCTCGTCGCCGAGGCGTGATGCCCGCTCGTGCGTCGTCGTATCCGGGACATCCTCTGTACGGCACGTCTCCAGGCGTGACAGTTTCGTTATCTTCGGGTAGCCTCTGAAGGTCCACAGGCGAGAAGCCCGCCGTCGGACCCCTCGCGGTTTGCCTCACCGGCTCGTCGTCCGCAGAGGGTGAAGCCCGCACATCGTGCCCCCAAAATCGAGTGCTGACGAGCCAGCGTGGAAACGCAGAGGCGCCGGAGGAAACTTGGCTGAACACACCGATCCCGTCGCGGGCCTGCCCGAGGTCCCCGCAACGGGTCAGACTCGAAAGAGCGCGCGCGCCGCGGTCACCCGACCCGCTCGCCGCCCCTCACGCATCCCCGCCGTCGCATCGTCCGCCGCGGCCCGTCCCGCTCCCCGCGGGTCGTCGTTCCGACGCGGCGCGAAGCCGTTGCGCAGTGCGGTGATCCTGTCGATGGTCGCGGGCCTCGTCGCGACGGTCGCGATCCCGGCGTACGCGGCGTCTCTGCCGGCGGCCGAGACGATGACGCTGCAGGAGATGTCGGCTCCCGACAACCAGTCGCTCGTCGTCGCCTCCAACGCGAACGCCGAGACCCTCGACCGCAGCAGCTACTCGGCCACCACCGCCGAGGAGATCCAGAAGAAGAAGGATCAGGAAGCCGCTGCCGCCGCCGCTGCCGAGCGTGCGCGTCAGCTCGCCGCCAGCGTGAGCGCGAGCGCGAACGTCGCGGTGTCCCCGGTCGACCTCAACATGACCGCGCCCGGTTCCGGCGAGGTGCGGTGGCCGCTGACCAACTACATCCTCGGTCGCGGCCTGTGGGACTCGGGCTACCACCAGGGCGTCGACCTCCTCGCGCCGCAGGGGCAGCCGATCTTCGCCGCCGCCGCCGGCGTCGTGAGCGTCTCGTCCGAGAGCTTCGGCGGCTACGGCGTGGGCGTCATGATCGAGCACGTCATCAACGGCCAGAAGGTCCGCACCACGTACGGGCACATGACCTATGGCACGCGGCAGGTCCAGGCCGGTCAGACCGTCGCCGCGGGTCAGCTGATCGGGCTCGTCGGCTCGACCGGCAGCTCGACCGCCAACCACCTGCACTTCGAGGTGCACATCAACAACTCCGTGGTCGACCCCTACGCCTGGCTTCAGCAGAACGCGGGCTGATCGCATCCGCTCGGACGGCGTGCCGGTGACGTTCGTTCTCCGACACGCCGTCTGTCGTTTCCCTGTGCAGCCGACCCCGGGCGTGTCGTCGTGGGTTAGCCTGTTCGCGACGTTCGGAGAACCGAAGGGAACGCTGATGGACACCATGCCTCGCATCCGCACCATGGATGCGCTCGGGCTGCTCGTCCTTCGGCATCGTGTGAGCGGATGCCGCGGTCTCGCCGCGAATTCTGAGGCGCTGTCTGTATAGACGGCGCCTTTTTTCATGCCCCTGCGTCTCTTCCCTCGTCACGAGTCGAACATCCGAGAAGCCGTCTCGGCCATTCGAGAGGAAACGGAATGCGCACACTGGTGCTGAATGCGGGCTACGAGCCGCTCGCCGTCGTGTCGTTCAAGCGAGCCCTGGTGCTCGTGATGAACGAGAAGGCCACCGTCGTCGAACACGTGGACGGTGATCCGGTCTGGGCGGCGGCAGGGACGTACGATCGCCCCGCGGTGATCATCCTCACCCGGTATGTGCGGGTTCCCGGGGCGCGGCGCGTGCCGGTGACCCGCCGGGGGGTGCTGCGTCGCGACGCGCACCGTTGCGGGTACTGCGGCAAAGCGGCGTCGACGATCGATCACGTGCTTCCCCGCTCGCGCGGTGGGAAGGACACATGGGAGAACCTCGTCGCGTGCTGCCTGCGTTGCAACAACGTCAAGGGGGATCGCACGCCCCAGGAGATGATGTGGGAGCTGCGGGTGATCCCGGGCCCGCCGCGCGGATCCTCCTGGACGGTGCGCGGGGTCGACAAGTCCGACCCGCGGTGGGAGCCGTACCTGGCGCTGGCGGCGTAGAACCGCACGGTTCGCGGTCGGCGGTGCGTGGCATCCCGGTCGGTGGTGTGATGGAGACATGACTCGTGCTCTCTTGGTGATCGACATGCAGCGTGGTTTCGACGACCTCGATTTCTGGGGTCCGACCGCCAACCCGGAGTGCGAGGCCAACGTCGCCGCGCTCGTGGGCCGGTGGGTGGCCGACGGGGAGCCGGTCGTCGTCGTCCGCCATGACTCCCGATCGGAGGGGTCGCCGCTGCATCCTTCGTCGCCGGGCAACGCCCTGGTCGACGTGGTCGCGGCGGTCGAGCCGGCGCTCCTCATCACCAAGGACGTCAACTCGGCGTTCTACGGCACTCCCGACCTGCACGCGTGGCTGGGGGAGCGTGGCATCCGGGAATTGGCGATCTGCGGCATCCAGACGAACATGTGCGTCGAGACCACGGCGCGAATGGGTGGGAACCTCGGCTACGACGTGACGGTCGTGTGGGATGCCACCCGCACCTTCGATCTGTCGGCCGAGGTCGCGGGGCTGGGAACCGTGACGCGCTCGGCTGCCGAGCTGATGGCCGATACCGCGCTCGTGCTGCAACAGGGTGGATTCGCCCGGATCGCGCGGACCGTCGACCTCGTGTGAGGCCCCCGGGGGCGATGTCGGAGGGTGATCGTATCTTCGAACCACAGGGATTGAGAGTGTAGAACACATGTTCTAACCTGTGGGAGTGAGGGCGATCGTGCGAGACCAGGCGGAGGCCGTTCCGGACATCCACGCGCTCCGCGATCGTCTCGAGCGGATGCAGGGGCGTCGCATGGACGCACCGGTGTTGCCGACGCACCCCGCCTTCACCTCGCTCCTCCCCGGCGGCGGTCTACGGTCGGGATCGGCGTACGCGATCGCCCGGTCCATGTCGCTGCTGCTGGCTCTCATGGCCCGCCCGTCTCAGGATGGGGCATGGTGCGGGGTCGTCGGCATGCCCGAGCTCGGCGCCGAAGCCGCCGAGAAGTACGGTCTCGACCTCGACCGGCTGGTCTTCATCCCCGATCCCGGGCCCCGCTGGCTGGCGGTGACGGCGACGATCGCCGAAGTGCTGCCTGTCGTGGCTGTGCGACCACCGGCGGGAGCGAACACCGCGCGCGGGGGTACCGAAGCGACCCGGCTCGCGGCGCGGCTCCGCGATCGCGGCTCGGTTCTGCTGGTGCAGGGCCCCTGGCCGCAGGCCGAGGCGGTGATCGACGTCGCCGACCCGCGGTGGGCGGGTCTCGGATACGGTCACGGGTATCTGGCCGGGCGCGAGCTCACGGTGTCGGTCAGCAGCAAGCGCACCCCCACGGCGCGTCGAGCCCGCATGCTGCTCCCCGCGGCCGACGGGTCGATCGAGTTGCTCGGTGCGCCCACCGAGAGGCTCGTCCCGCGCGAAGGGACGCCGTACCGGCAGAGGGCGGCCGGATGATGGGCGAACCCACGCGCAGCCTCATGCTGTGGCTTCCCGACTGGCCGGTGCTGGCGTATCGCCGCGAGGCCGCGCGCCCACCGCGGGCCGACGCGCCTGTGGCGGTGTTCGAGAACAACACCGTCGTGGCCTGCTCTGCCGCGGCACGCGCCCAGGGTGTGCGCAGAGGTCAGCGGCGTCGTGACGCGCAGGCGCTGTGCCCGTCCGTCATCGTCGTCGCTGCCGATCCCGTGCGCGATGCGCGCGTCTTCGCGCCGGTCGTGGCGGTGGTGGAAGAACGGGCCCCGGGGGTGCAGATCGTCCGCCCCGGACTCTGTGCCCTTCGGGCGCGTGGGCCCGCGCGGTACTACGGCGGCGAAGAGGACGCGGCGCGCATGCTCGTGCGGCTCCTTGCGGACAAGGGCTTCGCCGACGCCCGCGCGAGCGTCGCCGACGGCGTCTTCACCGCCGAGCACGCCGCCCGCGTCACCCGTGCCGACGACCCTGTGCGGGTGGTGCCCGGGGGGCAGTCCGCCGCGTTCCTCGCCCCGCTTCCGGTCACCACGCTCGACGACTCCGACCTCGCGAGTCTGCTGGCCCGTCTCGGGGTGCACACGCTGGGTGAGTTCGCCGCGATGCCGGTCGAGCGCGTCCGCGAGCGCTTCGCCGAGCGCGGGGCCCGGCTGCACGCTCTGGCATCCGGTCGCGACTCCCAGCCGGTGCAGCCCCGCACGCCCCCGCCCGAGCTGCGCCGCGAGGTCGCTTTCGAGCCGCCGCTCGAGCTCGCCGACCAGATCGCCTTCGGCATGCGCATCGCCGCCGAGGAGTTCATCGCGCGCCTGGGAGAGCAGAACCTGGTGTGCACCGAGCTGCGCGTGGTGCTCTCGGGCGAACGCGGAGAGCGCAGCGAACGCGTGTGGCTGCACCCCGGGTCGTTCGACGCGGGCGCCGTGGTCGACCGCGTGCGGTGGCAGCTGGCTGAGGACGGGCGCGGCATCTTCGGCAGCGGGGTCGCCGGGGTGACCATCGAACCCGAGGCGGTCGATGACGCCGCGCATCACGCCAAGGGGCTCTTCGGTGCCGGCCCCGACGAGAGAGTGCATCACGCGCTCTCTCGTGTGCAGGCCATGCTCGGCCATCGCGCCGTCGTCACCCCGGTCGTGGGCGGCGGGCGGTGGCTGGCCGAGCGGCAGGTGCTGGTGCCGTGGGGAGATCGGGCTGTCACGGCGAAAGACCGAGCCCGGCCATGGCCGGGAAGCCTCCCCGACCCGCTGCCGGCGACGGTGTATCCCGAGCCGCGGCTGGTGGAGGTCACCGACATCGCGGGGGCGTCGGTGACGGTGGGGGAGCGCGATGCGCTGAGCGCCCCGCCGGCGATCCTCGAGGCCGGGGGGCGGCGGGTGCGGATCAGCGAATGGGCAGGTCCCTGGCCGATCAGCGAACGGGGGTGGGATCCGCTGCGACGGCGCAGCGCCCACCGCTTCCAGGTGGTCGACGCCGACGGCGGTGCGTGGTTGCTCGTCGTCGAAGAGGGGGAGTGGCGAGCGGAGGGGCGTTATGACTGACGGGCGCCCGGCCTCGACTCCCGCGACGCGGCGGATGGGGGAGCGCTGATGGGCTTCCACAACCCGCCGGTGAAGTGGTCGGAACTCGAACGGGCGCTGAGCGATACGCGCAGGCCTGTCTCCGCTCCGGCGAACGGTGACGGCGGCGACAGCCCCGCCTGGTCGCACAAACGCGGACCCTACGTTCCTCCCACGATCGCGCGTCCCGCCGACGCTGTCCCGTACGCCGAGCTGCACGCCCATTCCTCGTACTCCTTCCTCGACGGGGCCTCCTCGCCCGAAGAGCTCGTCGAAGAGGCCGAGAAGCTGGGCCTTCACGCGCTCGCCCTCACCGACCACGACGGGTTCTACGGCATCGTCCGGTTCGCTGAGGCGGCCGAGGCCCGCGCCGTGCGCACCGTCTTCGGCGCCGAACTCTCGCTCGGGCTCCCGGGGCCGCAGAACGGTCAGCCCGATCCCGCCGGCTCCCACCTGCTCGTGCTCGCCCGCGGCGAAGAGGGGTACCACCGGCTCGCCGCTGCGATCACCCACGCCCAGCTCGCGGGTGGCGAGAAGGGGCGACCGGTCTACGATCTCGCCGACCTGGCCGAGCGCGCCGGTGGTCGCACCGATCCGCAGTGGGCGGTGCTCACGGGATGCCGGAAGGGGGCGGTGCGTCAGGCTCTGGCATCCGAGGGTCCGGCGGGAGCCGCTCGCGCGCTCGACCGCCTGGTCGATCTGTTCGGACCCGAGTCCGTGCAGGTGGAGCTCATCGACCACGGGAGTCCGTTGGACTCGGCCCACAACGACCTGCTCGCTTCTCTCGCCGCCGAGCGGAGCCTTCCCGTGCTCGCCACGAACAACGTCCACTACGCGGCGCCGAAGAAGGAGTTGCTGGCCGCGGCCGTCGCCGCGGTCCGCGCGAACCGCAGCCTCGATGAGCTCGACGGCTGGCTCCCCGCGCACGCCGGCGCCCACCTGCGCTCGGGGGCCGAGATGGCAGCGCGGTTCGCCCGGTATCCGGGCGCGGTCGCGCGGACCGTCTCGCTGGCCGACGAGCTCGCGTTCCCGTTGCGCCGGGCCAAGCCCGCGCTTCCGAAGCAGACCGTTCCCGAGGGGCATACGCCGATGTCGTGGCTCCGGCACCTGGTGTGGGAGGCCGTGCCGCGGAAGTATCCGAACCTCTCCGACGACGACCGGCGGCGTATCGAGCGCGAGCTCGAGGTGATCGAGATGAAGGACTTCCCGGGCTACTTCCTCATCGTCTACGGGATCGTCGCCGAGGCGCGGCGGCGCGGCATCCTGTGCCAGGGGCGCGGCTCGGCCGCGAACAGCGCCGTCTGCTACCTGCTCAACATCACCGCGGTCGACTCGATCTTCTACCGGCTGCCCTTCGAGCGGTTCCTGTCGAGCCTGCGCGACGAAGAGCCCGACATCGACGTCGACTTCGACTCCGATCGCCGCGAAGAGATCATCCAGTGGGTGTACGAGACCTATGGCCGCGACCGCGCGGCGCAGGTCGCGAACGTCATCCAGTACCGCCCCAAGAACGCCGTGCGCGACATAGCCCGCGCCCTGGGGCACTCGCCCGGTCAGCAGGACGCGTGGTCGAAGCAGGTCGAACGGTGGGGCGCGACGCTCGAGACGGGTGCCGACCACGACATCCCCGACGAGGTCATCGAGTTCGCCTCCGAGCTGTTGAAAGCTCCGCGGCATCTCGGCATCCACTCCGGCGGCATGGTGCTCACCGATCGTCCCGTGGGCGAGGTCGTGCCGATCGAGCACGCACGGATGGACAAGCGCACCGTGATCCAGTGGGACAAGGACGACGCCGCCTGGATGGGGCTGGTGAAGTTCGACCTGCTGGGGCTCGGCATGCTCGCGGCGCTGCAGTACTGCTTCGACCTGATCCGGGATGCCACGGGCGAGCGGTGGGAGCTGTCCACCCTGCCCAAGGAAGAGAAGGCGGTGTACGACATGCTCTGCCGCGCCGACTCGATCGGCGTGTTCCAGGTGGAGTCGCGCGCCCAGATGGGACTCCTGCCGCGCCTGCAGCCCCGGCGCTTCTACGACCTCGTGGTGCAGATCGCGTTGATCCGACCGGGGCCGATCCAGGGCGGCGCCGTGCACCCTTTCGTGCGGCGGAAGCTCGGGCAGGAGCCCATCACGTACGTGCACGAGCGGCTGCGGCCCGTGCTCGAGCGCACGATGGGCGTGCCGGTGTTCCAGGAGCAGCTCATGCAGATGGCCGTCGCGGTGGGCAACTGCACCGCCGAGGACGCCGACCTGCTCCGACGCGCGATGGGATCGAAGCGCGGGCTCGAGCGCATCGACTCGCTGCGCGAGAAGCTCTACGCCGGCATGGCCGAGAACGGGCTCGTGGGGGCGGTGGCCGACGAGCTGTACGCGAAGATCCAGGCGTTCGCGAACTTCGGATTCGCCGAGTCGCACTCGCTGTCGTTCGCGCTGCTCGTCTACGCCAGCTCGTGGATCAAGCTCCACTACCCGGCCGCGTTCCTCGCGGGGTTGCTCCGCGCGCAGCCGATGGGGTTCTACTCGCCCGCAACGCTCACCGCCGATGCTCGTCGACACGGGGTGCGTGTGCGACGCCCCGACCTCCGGCGCTCGGGCGTCGAGGCCGGGCTCGAGCCGCTCGACGATGAGACCGGGGAGCCGGATGCCGACCGCCGGCGCCCCGCGACCGGGCTCGACGCGTGCGCGTGCGCCGACCAGCCCCCGACGGGGGACTTCGACCGCTCGGCCCCCGACGAGACCGAGGCCCACCGCCGCGACGGGGCGTTCGCGGTGCGAATGGGGCTCGCGGGCGTCACCGGCATCGGCGTGAAGGTCGCCGACCGCATCGTCGCGGAGCGCGAGCGCGGGGGCGCCTACCGCGATCTGCGCGACCTCGTCCGCCGCACCGGTCTCGTGACCGCTCAACTCGAGGCGCTCGCGACGGCCGGGGCGTTCGAGTGCCTCGGGCACTCGCGACGCGAAGCGATCTGGCTGTCGGGGTCGGCGGCGCTGGACCGGCCCGAGTTCCTTCCCGACTCCGTGGCGTTCGTGCAGCCGCCGCTGTTCACCGACCCGTCGAGTTACGAGGTACTCGCCGCCGACCTGTGGGCGACGGGCCTTTCCGCCGACGACCACCCGCTCACCCATTTCCGCTCGGCTCTCGATGCGCGGGGCGTGCTGACCTCGCACGAGCTGCGCACGGCCGAAAGCGACCGTCGCGTCGAGGTGGCGGGACTCGTCACGCATCGGCAGCGGCCGGCCACGGCATCCGGGATCACGTTCCTCAACCTCGAGGACGAGCACGGCCTCATGAACATCGTGTGCTCGGTGGGGGTGTGGAACCGGTATCGACGGATCGTGCGGGAGTCGCCCGCGCTCATCGTCCGCGGCATGCTCGAAAGGTCGGTCGAGGGGGTCACGAACGTCGTCGCGGACGGGTTCACCGATCTGCGCGTGGGGGTGGCGCACGCCTCGCGGGACTTCCGGTGACGTCGGTGGCCGTCACTAGACTCGGGGCACACACGTTATGCCGACGCATCACAGGGGGAACGACATGACCGATACGCCCACGCCGCCCGAGGGCTGGTACCCCGACCCCGCCGGAACCGGCGGGCTCCGCCGCTGGAACGGCACCGCGTGGACTGACGAGGTGCGCGCGCGCGTCGACGCTCCCGCCGCTCCCGAGGCCCCTGCCGTGCCCGAGGCCCCCGCCGCTCCCGCCGTGCCCGAGGCCTCCGCCGCGCCCGAGGCGTCCGCTGCGCCCGCCGCTCCCGACTTGCCCGAGGTGCCCGAGGCCCCGGCTTCCTTCGGTGCCGAGCCCAGCCTCGGTGCCTCCGCCGCGCCCGCCGCTCCCGCCTCCCCGGGGGCACCCGCCTACCCCGGCACCCCGGCACCGGCCGCCGCGTACCCCGGCGGAACCGCCTACCCGACGGCCCCTGCCGCGCCGACGGCCGCCCCCGTTCGCCGCGACATCCCGACCGGCACCGTGTGGATCTGGCTGGTCGTCGCGCTTCCGCTGCTGTCGCTCGCCGTGCTGTTCCTCTTCGACTGGAACACCTACGTCCAGGAGTCGCTCTACGCCTCCGCATTCCCCGAGGCGGCGCCCTACGCCGCGTCGTCGTCGCTCGCGGTGACGGCCGGTGCTTCCATCGCCAGTTTCGTCCTCGCGGGCCTCATCGTCCTGTTCTCGTATCTCGACTGGCGTCAGCTGCGGGCCCGTGGCATCCAGAATCCCTTCCACTGGGCGTTCGGCTTCTTCGTGCTGCTGCTCTCCAGCGGCGCGGTCTACATCATCGGCCGCGCCGTCGTCCTGCGTCGCCAGACCGGAAAGGGCCTCGGCCCGGTGTGGGGATGGATCGCGGTCACGATCATCACGATCGTCGCCGTCTCCATCTGGGTGGTCATGCTGTTCACCGCGATGATCCCGGTGATCGAGGAACTGCAGTCCTACGGGTACTGACCCAGAGGCTCTCGCTCAGCGGGAGCGCACCGCGAGGATCGCGTCCAGCAACGCGTGCGCGGTGTCGTCCTTCGACCCGGATGCCACCGCCACGACGTCTCCGTCACGTCCGACGATCGTGAGGGCGTTGTCGACGGTTTCGAACCCTCGCGTCCATCCGACGGCGTTCGCCGCCAGCACGTCGACGCCCTTGCGCGCGGCTTTGGCGCGGGCGCGCTGGAGCAGTTCCTCGTCGTCGTCGACGGTTTCGGCGGCGAACGCCACGATCGTCTGGCCGACGCGGCGCGCGGCGACGAGCCCCGCGACGATGTCACGGTTCTCGACGAGTTCCAGGGTCAGGCCACCGGGAGCATCCTGCTTGCGCATCTTGTGCTCCGACACCGCGGCGACGGAGTAGTCCGCCACCGCCGCGGCCATGACGACGACGTCGGCGGCGGGGGAGGTGGCATCCATCGCCCGTCCGAGGTCGTCGGCCGTCCCGACCGAGATGACCTCGACCCGCGGATCGGGCCGGACATCGGCATCGAGGTGCGCGGCGACGAGCGTGACGGTCGCACCTCGGTCGGCCGCAGCGCGGGCGATGGCGACGCCCTGCCGCCCGCTCGATCGGTTGCCGAGGAATCGGACCGGGTCGATCGGTTCGCGGGTACCGCCCGCACTGACGAGCACCGAGAGGCCCGCGAGGTCGCGCGGGCGTTCGACGAGCGCGAGGGCGGCCGCGACGATCTCGTCGGGCTCCGACATTCGCCCGGGTCCGCTGTCGCCGCCGGTGAGTGCGCCGTCGGCCGGGCCGACGACGTGGACGCCGCGGGCGCGCAGCACCTCCATGTTGTGGACGGTCGCGGGGTGCCGCCACATCTCGGTGTGCATCGCCGGAGCGACGACGACCGGCGCGGTGGTGGCGAGGAGCGTCGTGCCGAGCAGGTCGGAGGCGAGCCCCGCGGTCATCGCCGCGAGGGTGTTGGCCGTGGCCGGGGCGACGATGACGAGGTCGGCGGACTGGCCGAGCGCCACATGCCGCACGCGGGCGACGTCGTCGTGCACGGACGTCGTGACCGGGTTGCGGCTGATCGCCTCCCACGTGGGCAGGCCGACGAAGCGCACGGCATCATCGGTGGGGACGACGTGCACGTCGTGCCCGGCCTTCACGAGCAGCCGGACGAGGCCGACGGTCTTATAGGCGGCGATGCCTCCGGTGACTCCCACGACGACGAACATGGCCCCAGTCTCCCAGGTGGGGGCCGCGCGACGGCGTTGTGAGAACAGGCGCCGCGCCCGAAACAGGGTGATTCGCGACAGATCGGCCTGTCTTCGTGGCATCCCCTGTTCTCGAAACGGATGCCGGATGCCGCGCCCCCACCCCGGCTCGAGCGGCGCTAGCGTGGGAGAAATGTGCACCGTGGTCATCGACGTCCCGCGTGAGAGCGGCCGACCCGTCCGGATGCTGGCCGTGCGCGACGAGGATCGGAACCGCCCCTGGCGGGGTCTCGGCGGATGGTGGCCCGATCAGCCCGGCGTCCACGGAGTCCGCGACGACCGCGCGGGCGGGGCGTGGCTCGCCGTCGACCCGGCCGCGCGACGACTCGCCGTGCTCCTGAATCGCGAGGACCTCTCAGAGCGCTCCGACGACGAGGTCGTCAGCCGGGGTGGCATCCCCCTCCAGTCCGTCGCGGGGTCTCTTCCGGAGACACCGACGACCCGCGGATTCAACCTCGTCGAGGTGGATGCCGACGGCGCCACCGTCGTCGAATGGGACGGTCTCACGGCCCGACGCACCCGGCTCGCCCCGGGCACCCACATGATCGCCCATCACGCGCCCGACGACCTCGGCACTCCGCGCATCGGCCGCTGGCTCGAGGACTTCCGCCGTGCGGGCATCGCGGAGGACGATGAGTGGTGGGGCCCGTGGCTCGAGGTGGTCGCGGCATCTACGGCGGATCCGTCCGCTTCGGTGCTCCGGCGCGACGCGCACGGCGGTCTCGTCCTGGAGTCCCTGCTCGTGTGCGCCGCGACCGTCGGTGCCGACGGCGTCGACGTGCGCGAGGCCGTGCTGTCCGAGCCGGGGGAGTGGGACCCGGCCCTGGGTGAGCGCTTGCGCGCGAGTGCACCGGTGGTGCCGCAGTAGGCTGGACGGCAGCCCCGCCTCCGTAGCTCAGGGGATAGAGCGCCGCACTCCTAACGCGGGCGTCGCAGGTTCGAATCCTGTCGGGGGCACCACAGCGTCCCCCGTCGCTCTGCCACACTGACTCCCGTGAGCAGTGGTCCCAGGTCGTCTCGTCGCCGTCCGATCCTGTGGTCCGTCACGAGCATCGTGCTGTTCGCGGCCCTGTATGCCACGGTCGTGGGGCTGTACGCCGGCAGCGGCGACGTCGTCGCGAGCACCGGGGGCGAGACGTCGGGGGATACGGTCGCGCTCTCGCTCACTCCCGAGAAGATGGATGCCACGACCAATCGCTTCACCGTGTCGATCGTGCCGACGCAGGGCGAGGACGGCACGGTGACGAACGGCCTCGTCGCGCTCCGCCCGTTCGGAGTGCTCGTGTCGGCCGTCGCCGGATCGACGGCGACCGAGTACGGTGACGGGGATCTCATCTCGCCGATCCAGACGTCGCTCGTGATGGACGGCGAGATCGAGAACTGGCCGTTCGACCGATATGCGGTGCGGTCGATCATGACGGCGCTCGAAGACGATGCCAACGGTGACTCGATGCCGCTGCCGACGACGGTGCAGCCGGCGAAGCGCGGCATCCCCGGATGGGATATCGCGGTGACCGAGACGCCCTTGGGGGAGGGGCTCGTCGCGGTGGACATCACCGTCGCGCGCTCGGGCTCGACCATCGCTTTCGGCATCGTGCTGCTCACGCTGATGGTGATCATCCCCGCGCTCGTGCTGGTCGTCGCCATCGTCGTGCTCCGGGGGCGCCGCAAGGTCGAGGTGACGACTCTGGGCTGGATGGGCGCCATGCTGTTCGCGACGATCCCGCTGCGCAACTTCCTGCCCGGGTCGCCCCCGATCGGCTCGTGGATCGACTACCTCATCGTGCTGTGGGTGCTCGCCGCTCTGGTTGCGGGCCTCGTGATCTTCGTCGTCGCGTGGCTGCGGCGTGGCCCCGTCTGAGTTCCTCGCCCCCGCACACGACGATGCCCCGGCGCGCGGCCGGGGCATCGTCGGGGAACATCAGGCCTGGGTGACGGCGAACTGCACCGAACCCTGCCCGTCGATCTGGGCGTCCAGCACGCGGTCGTCGAGCACCTCGGCGGCGTCGGCGTCGAGGAACACGCGCGCGCCGGAGTTCTCCACGACGGCATCCTGCGGCTCCGGGCCGTCCACGACGGACAGGCGGAACTGCGACTCCGGCGAGCCTGCGCCTTCGATGCGCACACCGCCCTGGGCGGCGTCCGGCAGCTGGGCGGCGATGGTCTTGACGGCGGTGGTGGCCTCTTCGGTGAGCGTCAGCATGGGTGACTCTCCTTCTGTGTCGACGTCAGGGGCCAGCCACGATTCCGAGAATCCGTCGCGGTCTCAACCTCACGGCGCCATTGCCAGGGGATTCTCACGGACCGCTCAGGCCGCCCCCTCCGCGGCTTACGGCAGCAGACCGACTCGACGGGCCCGCGCCACGGCGGCGTGCCGGGTCGAGGCATCCAGCTTCGACATCGCCGACGCGAGATACGACTTCACGGTGGTCTCACGAAGGTGCAGGGATGCCGCGATCTCGCCGTTCGTCGCCCCGACGGCCGCGCACGCGAGGACGTCGAGTTCGCGACGGGAGAGGTGGATGCCGGCTCCCTGGGGCTCGGTCGCCGTGTCGCCGGAGAGCGCGGCGAGGCGGGACTCCAGCTCTTCCAGTCGGCGCCGCACGCTCGCGTCGTCGACGGTCGCGGCGATGCTGCGCAATTGGGCGTAGCTCTGACGGATCTCTTCGCGGGCTCCCGCGCTCAGGCCGTCGTCGCCGGCGGTGGTGGCGGCCAGGCGACGGTCGACCTCGTCGCGAACGCGTAGCTCCGTTCCGAGCTCGCCGGCGATGTCGAACGCCGGCCGCGCTTCGCGCTCGCCGAGCGGTGCCTGGGCCCACGAGCCGCAGTACAGCACGCCGCGCGCGCTGCCGCGGACGAGGACGGGCACGGCGAACAGCGTCGCGATGCCCTCGCCGAGGATGGCGCGGTCGTAATCGTGCGTGATCGTTCGGGCCGTGCGGTAGTCCAGGGCGAGGCGCGGGCGCCCTTCGACGAGGGCGCGACCGCCGAGTCCGCGCTCGGCGTGGACGACGAGCCCGTCGATGCTGCGCGTGCGGGCGCCGACCACCGTGGACACGTGCACGGCGCCGTCGTGTTCGAGTCCGCCGAATGCGACGGGGAAGTGCGTACGGCGGGCGAGCTCGGTCACCGCGCGCGACACGAGCGTCGCGTCGTCACGGAGTGCGGACGGTGCTCCCACGAACTACCTACTTCCGGGGGTGACGGCTGCGTCGCCGCCTTTCGTAGCGTCGACCCTACCATCGGGAAGGTTCTCCGACCCGGCGTTTTTCTCCTCCGGTGCTGCGTGGCACCGGTCTCATGAGGCAAGGAGGCCACATGACGGATAGAAGGATCGACGGTGCCCCGCGGGGCGTCGACTACATCGCGGTCGAGGAGTCCGCCCCGTTCCGGGAACTGAAGAGGCGCCAGCGCACCTTCGTCTTCCCCATGGCCGTGGCGTTCCTCGTCTGGTACTTCGTGTACGTGCTGCTGTCGTCGTTCGCGCCGGCCTTCATGGCTCAGCCCGTCTTCGGGGCGGTCACGGTGGGCCTGGTGTTCGGACTCGGGCAGTTCGTGACGACCTTCGCGATCACGATGGGCTACGTGGCGTACGCCAACCGCCGGCTCGACCCCGGTGCGGAGCAGTTGCGCGTCGAGCTCGAGCGCGCCGAGGGGGGTGTGTCGTGAACGAGGTCTTCGGCACCGTGCACGCCGCCGTGCAGACGGTCGAGAACAACCCCGTCCTGAACATCTCCATCTTCGGGGCGTTCGTCGCGGTGACGCTGTTCATCGTCATCCGCGCCAGTCGCAACAGCAAGACTGCCGCGGACTACTACGCCGCGGGCCGGTCGTTCACGGGACCCCAGAACGGTTTCGCGATCGCCGGCGACTACCTGTCGGCGGCGTCGTTCCTCGGGATCGTCGGCGCGATCGCGATCAACGGGTACGACGGGTTCCTGTACTCCATCGGGTTCCTCGTCGCATGGCTGGTGGCGCTGCTGCTGGTCGCCGAATTGATGCGCAACACGGGGAAGTTCACGATGGCCGACGTGCTGTCGTTCCGGTTGAAGGAGCGGCCGGTGCGCATGGCTGCGGCGATCACGACCCTCGCCGTCTGCTTCTTCTATCTGCTCGCGCAGATGGCCGGTGCGGGCGGTCTGGTCTCGCTCCTCCTCGGCATCACGGAGCGCCTCGGCCAATCGATCGTCGTGGCGGTCGTCGGCGTCCTCATGATCGTCTACGTGCTCATAGGCGGGATGAAGGGCACCACCTGGGTGCAGATCGTCAAGGCGTTCCTGCTCATCGGCGGGGCCGTGGTCATGACGATCTGGGTCCTCGCGATCAATGGCTTCAGCCTCAACACCCTGCTCGAGCAGGCCGTCGCGGCGTCGCCGAAGGGCGAGGCGATTCTCGCCCCGGGGCTGCAGTACGGCGCCAACCCGTGGGACTTCATCTCGCTGGCGCTCGCGCTGGTGCTGGGCACCGCGGGTCTGCCGCACGTGCTGATGCGGTTCTACACCGTGCCCACGGCCAAGGAAGCACGCCGGTCGGTGGTGTGGGCCATCTGGCTGATCGGTCTGTTCTACCTCCTCACCCTCGTGCTCGGCTACGGAGCCGGCGCCCTGGTCGGGTCGGAGGCCATCCTGGCCGCTCCCGGTGGAGTGAACGCGGCGGCGCCGCTGTTGGCCCTCGCCCTCGGCGGACCGATCCTGCTCGGGTTCATCTCGGCGGTGGCGTTCGCGACGATCCTCGCGGTCGTGGCAGGACTGACGATCACGGCGGCGGCGTCGTTCGCGCACGACATCTACGCGAACGTCGTGAAGAAGGGCAACGTGCCGCCCGACGGTGAGGTCAAGGTCGCGCGGCGCACGGTCATCGTGATCGGTGTGCTCGCCATCCTGGGCGGCATCGGCGTGCAGGGGCAGAACGTGGCGTTCCTCGTGGCGCTCGCCTTCGCGGTCGCCGCGTCCGCGAACCTTCCGACGATCCTGTACTCGCTCTTCTGGCGACGGTTCACGACCCGCGGTGCCGTGTGGAGCATGTACGGCGGGCTCGGTTCGGCGCTCGTGCTCATCCTCCTCTCCCCGGTGTTCTGGGGCGGACCCACGAGCGTGTTCGCGAACACCGGCGTGGCGATCTGGCCGCTGAACAACCCCGGCATCGTCTCCATCCCGCTCGGGTTCGTGCTCGGGTGGCTCGGATCGATCACGTCGCGGCGGAAGGAAGACCCGCGCAAGGCCGCGGAGATGGACGTGCGCTCGCTCACCGGGTTCGGGGCCGAGAAGGCATCCAGTCACTGACCTGACCCACCGTCGTCGCCCGATCCGGCCCCAGCCGGGTCGGGCGACGTGCGTGAGGTGGCCGTGCGTCGTCGCCGAGCGGGCGAGCCGGCACGCGCCCCGCCGCGGCCGCCGCGACCCGAACCGCCGCGCCCGTCGCCCCGCCCCGCCGCGGACGCCGCTACGCCGGAGTCCGCAACCGGTCGGCCGCCTCGTTCTCGAGGTCGAGCAGGAAGTGCTTCACCTCGGGATGCCCGCCGTATTCCCCGATCGACCCGTCGGCGCGGACGACGCGATGCACCGGGACGACGATGGAGAACGGCGTCATCGCGCACGCCGTTCCGACCGCGCGCGCCGCCCCGGGGGACCCCGCCATGATCGCGACCTCGCCGTACGAGGCGACCTCGCCGTAGGGGATGCGTCGCACCGCCTCCAGCGCCGATCTCGTGAAGCCGGTGACCAGGCGCCAGTCGAGCGGGATCTCGAACACCCGCCGCCGGCCCGCGAAGAACTCGTCGAGCTGCACCGTCGCGTCCCTCGCGGGCGCCGGATCGGGGTCGGGAACGACGCCCAGGCGCTGCGCGATCGCTGCGCGAGCAAGATCGATGCCGTCGTGCGCGACATCGAGATGAACGAGGGCGTCGTCGACGAAGGTCAGCAGGATCGGGGCGAAGGGGCCGTCGTAGACGGTGCTGGTGACTGTGCTCATTCCTTCATCCTCATCACGCGTCGCGCCCGCCGCGGCGGCTTCCGGCCGATCGGTGGACGGTCCCCGCAATCGCGCCTCGGGGGAGGAAGGGCCGATCGTCCGGCGTGTCGCGCAATCGAGCGAAACTCGGGTCCGCTGCACGCCTTCTGCAGGTGCCCGGCTTAGTCTGGCAGGTGTGTGGCGAGCTGAGGACGGCGTCGTGACGGGCGCCGAAGGCGACGTTCCGACGTCGATCGATCCGGGCGAGCTGCGACTGTCGGAGCCCGGCATCGTGGTTCGTCACGTCGCCGACCCCGAACGCGACCGGATCCGCGCGGAGGCGGCTGCCCTCGGCGGGCGATCGACGTTGCTGCGATTCGACGACGCGCGTGACGCCGGCATCGACATCACCAAGGCCCACCCCGGTTCTCTGCCGCAGTTCATCACCGGTCGAGCGACGCTCCTGTCGAATCTGTTCCGCGACGAGGTCGCCCTGCGCACCGCCCGCATCGCCGCGGAGCGCATCACGGCGAAGAACGTCGAGCTGCGCACGGCCCGTGGCCTCGAGCCCGTCCACCTCGCGGTGGGCCTGGCCGGCTGGAAGATCGGGGGAGTGGAGTGGTCCGCCCCGGTGCTGCTGAGGCCGCTCGCGATCCGCCGTCACAACGGTGACTTCGAACTCAAGCTCCACGGCGCGTTCGTCATGAACCCCGAGCTGGCCCGCGCCTTCCGCACCCACCTCGGCATCCCCATCGACAGCACCGCGCTCGCGAGCCTCGCGTACGACCAAGGGGTCTTCAAGCCGCAACCGGTGATCGACCACCTGCGTCGCCTCACCACGCACGTGCCCACGTTCGTCGTCCACCCCCGTCTGATCATCTCGTCGTTCGCCGACGTCGGATCGGGCATGGCGCGCGACACGCAGCACCTCGATGTCGCCCTGCTGAACGCGCTCGCCGGCCACCCCGACGATCGCGCGCGCGTCACCGTGCGTCCGTCCGACCCGGTCGTCACGAGCCCCGACGAGCGCACGCCCGCCGCCGACACCCTTCTCCTGGACGCGGATGCCGAGCAGGAACGGGTCCTCGCCCGGATCGCGGCCGGTCACTCTCTCGCCGTCCACACCCTGCCCGGCACGGGCGGGACGCAGACGATCATCAACGCGATCGGTCAGTGCGTGCACGCGGGCAAGCGCGTCCTCGTCGTCAGCGCTCGCCGCTCCACGCTGGACGGCATCCGCCACCGCCTCGCCGGTGTGGGACTCACCGGACTCGCGGTGTCGCCGACCCACGTGCGCCGCGATCTCATCCGTGCCATCGGTCGCAACGAGAAGGCCGAGCAGCCCAAGGTCTCCGAGATCGACGACGCTCTCGTCCGCCTGCGGTCGGTGCTGCGCGACTACCGCTCCGCCGTCACCGAGCCGCACCTGGCGCTGGGCGTTTCGGCGCTCGACGTGCTGCGGGCGCTCACCGCACTGGCATCCATCTCTCCGGCGCCCTCGACGACCGCCCGGTTCGATCTCGCGACGCTCGAACGCCTCGCCGGACGCCGCGACGCGGCGGCCAAGGCGCTGGCAACGGCGGCGCGCCTGGGGGAGTTCCGTTTCGGCCCCGACGACTCGCCCTGGTACGGCGTGAGCTTCACGCGCACCGAAGACGCGCGCGCCGCCCACGACCTCGCGGGCAAGCTGCACGCGCAGGACGTTCCGCGCCTCCTCGAACGCGGATACGAGCTCATCGCGCAGACGCGCATGCGGCCCTTCCAGACGGTGTCCGAGCTGGGCGCGTACCTGAAGCTGCTGCAGGGCATCCGCGAGTCGCTGGATCGCTTCAGCCCGACCGTGTTCGAGCGACCGCTCGGCGAGCTCATCGACGCGCACTCGCCGCGGCGGGACTCGTCCGCGATGAGCGGACCGAACCGTCGGCGTCTGCGCCGGCTGTCGAAGGAGTACGTGCGGCCCGGCGTCCACGTGCCCGACATGTACGAGGCGCTCGTGCGGATCCAGCAGCAGCGCACCGAGTGGCAACGCGTCGTGGACGCGGGCGTCACGCCCGAGGTGCCGCTGGGCCTGGCCGACGTCCACGTCGGCTGGCAGCGGGTCGATGCGATGCTCGGCGAACTCGACCAGATCCTGGGGCGGCAGGGCTCCGAGCGCCTCGCGACGCTGCCGGTGCAGGTGCTCGTCCGCACGCTCGCGGGGTTGGCGGCGGAGTCGACGTTCTTCGACAATCTCGTCGAGCGCGCGCAGCTGCGCGGAGAACTCGCGCGCCTCGGTCTCGAGCAGCTCCTCGTCGAGCTGTCGGTGCGGCACGTCCCGGAAGACCGGGTCGGCGACGAACTCGAGTTCGCCTGGTGGCAGTCGGCGCTCGAGCACCTGCTGCGCACCGATCGGGCGCTCCTCGGGGCCAACACGAGCGTCGTCGACCGCCTCGAGCGCGATTTCCGTCTCGTCGACGAGGCGCACGCGGCCGCGGCCGGACCCCTGCTGGCCGCCGAACTCGCGAAGCAGTGGCGCATCGGCATCGTCGATCACCCGGACGAGGCGGCGGCGCTGAAGTCCGCGCTCAAGGACGGTCTGCACACCGCGCAGGAGATCGCGGATGCCGCTCCGACCCTGTTGCGCACGCTCGCACCGGTGTGGCTGGCATCCCCGTACGACGTCCCCGACGTTCCGACCGACCTCGCCTTCGACGCGGTCATCGTCGCCGACGCGGCTGCGCTGTGCCTGACCGAGGCCGTTCCGGCGCTGCTGCGCGCCCGGCAGGTCGTGCTGTTCGGCGATCCCGTCGTCCAGAAGCCCACACCGTTCCGTGTGAGCGCCTCGCTCTCCCCGACGGCCGCCGATGACGCGGACGACGTCCTCTTCGACACCGTGTCCGTCTTCGAGCGGATCGCCGAGCTGTTCCCCGTCGAGACGCTCACGCGCAGCTATCGCGCGGGCGGCGAAGACCTCGCGCAGCTGGTCAACGACGCGTTCTACGGCGGCGAGATCGTGTCCCTTCCCTGGGCGGGCTCGTACCTCGGACGCGGCAGCCTCAGCGTCGACTACGTCGAGAACGGCGTCGGCGCGCCCGACCCGGTCAGCGGCGCGGTCGAGAGTCCGGATGCCGAGGTCGCCCGTGTCGTGACCCTGGTCGTCGAGCACGCGGTGAACCGCGCCACCGAGTCGCTGATGATCGTCACCGCCAGTCGCAAGCACGCCGAGCGCGTGCGTGCGGCGGTGGAGGCGGCGCTCGCGGGACGCTCCGACGTCGCCGCGTTCATCTCGCGGGATGCCGCCGAGCCCTTCGCCGTGCTGACCCTCGAGGAGTCCGTGGCCGAGAGCCGCGACCGCGTCGTGTTCTCGCTCGGTTTCGGTCTCACCCGTCACGGCCGTGTGCTCAGCGACTTCGGCGACCTCTCGACCCCCGACGGAGAGCGTCTGCTGACGGTCGGCATGACCCGGGCTCGCCGGTCGATGGTCATCGTCTCGTCGATCCGTCCGTCGGCCTTCGACGACGGTCGTCTCGAACACGGCGCCGCGACGCTCATGGGCATCCTCGGCAACCTCGCCGGCCGAGGCCGCGAGTCCCGCCTGGAGGACCTCGCCGACCCGCTCACGCGTGCGCTCGCCCGCGAACTCCGCCGTCTCGGAGTGGAGGTCGACCTCGACTACCGCGGTCTGCTCCCGCTCGTGGCGCGTTACCGCGGCAAGGCGGTCGTGGCCGAGAGCGACCCCGAGACGATCGGCGAGTCCCTCCGCGAGACCCTGCGGCTGCGTCCGCAGATCCTCCGCCGGCTCGGCTGGCACTACGTGCGGGTGCACGCGTTCGATCTCTACAGCGACCCCGCGGGCGTGGCATCCAAGATCGCCGAGCTCCTCGGGCGTGCGCCGGACGACGCCGCGGCGCCGGGCACGAGCACCGAGCCCCTCGACCTGCCCGGGTGAGCGCGGTGGCCTCGACTCCGGATGCCACCGGTCCCGACGCCGAAGACCGGGAGGCGCCCGCCGGAGCACGTCAGCCGGTGGTGCGGGTGCGTGGAGCGCGGCGCGCACGCCTCTTGCCGGCGCCGGGGACCAGCGCGGAGCCCGCACCCGCCGACGACCGTACCCGGGAGCGGCCCGCCGCCCCGGTGGCATCCGGCCCGAACGACGCCCAGTTGCTGCGCGACGTCCCGCCGCACTACTGAACGACACGAAACGCCCCCGCTGCGAGAAGCGCCGTATGGTGGCGTGTCTCGAAGCGGGGGCGTTCTTCAGCGCGGCTCGCGATCAGGCGCGCGGCTGACGCTCCAGCAGGTCGCGGATCTGCACGAGAAGCTCCTGCTCGGTGGGGAGCTTCGGCTCGTCGGTCTGCTCGACGACGCCCGCCCGGGCCGCCGCGCGCGCCTTCCAGCGGTTCATCGGGAAGACGAAGGCGAAGTACACCACGAGGGCGACCGCGAAGAAGCTGATGACCGCGGTGAGCAGCGAGCCGAGCGGGAACGTCACGGTCTGCCCGTACAGACCCGTGATGCTCGGTCCGAACTCGCCGTTCTCGTCGGCCACGTAGAAGATCTCGACGATCGGGTTGATGATCGCACTCACGATCGCATTGACCACCGCCGTGAACGCTGCGCCGATGACGACGGCGACCGCGAGGTCGATGACGTTTCCGCGGAGGATGAACTCCTTGAATCCCTTGATCACGACGTGGCTCCCTTTCCGCCGCGTCGCCGAAGAGTCAGGATGCCGGGGCGGACGCGGTCTTCGTCGATTCCGAACTCGATGATGTCGAAGATCCGCTCGAGTCGCCGGATGCCGCGCCGGAGGCGGCTCCATTCGACCCGCGGGAGTCGGTGCGGTAGAAGCCCGAGCCGTTGAAGGTCACGCCGATCGACCCGTACTGCTTGCGCAGTTCGCCACCGCATTCGGGGCACTCGGTGAGAGCTGCGTCGGAGAACGCCTGGACGGCGTCGAAACGGTGACCGCACTGCTTGCAGGCGTAGGCGTAGGTAGGCATGGGCGTGTCCTTCGGGTGGTCAGGCTGCGGAGTCGATCGCGAACGTGCGTGTCGGCGTCACGACGCCCGTGACGGGCTGGTCGTGCACGTCGCGCGGCACGTCGTCGAGGAACTCGGAATCGAAGATGACGGCGTAGACGGGCGGGCACTTCTCCATGGATCCGATGGTCTTGTCGAAGTAGCCGCGGCCCCAGCCGAGACGCATGCCGCGGCGGTCCACCGCGGCGGCCGGGATCACGAGCAGGTCGACGTCGTTGACCGCGATCGGTCCGAGCACGTCGCCGACCGGTTCGGGCAGTCCGAACAGACCCTCGGCGATCTCGGCATCCGGTGTCGCCACCGTCCAGTCCAGGAGCCCGTCCTCGCGCGTGATGGGAAGGAGGACCCGGATGCCACGCGCCACGGCACCCGCCACGAAGGCGTGCGTGCCCGGTTCGGTGGTCGTCGACAGGAAGCAGGAGATGCTGCGCGCGCCGAGCCGGTCGACGAGTGCATCGAGTTGCTCTTTGATGCCGGCCTCGGCCGCCTCGCGCCCGTGCGCCGACACGATCTGGCGTCGTTCACGCAGATCCGCACGCAGAGCACGCTTGGCCTGCTCGATGCTGTCGGGCATGCAGTAAGTGTATGTGCGTGCGGGATGGGTAACAGCGCTGTCGCACGACACCAGTAGGGTATGCGCATGCCTAACAAGCCCTTCAAGGCCGTGATCCCGGCCGCAGGACTCGGTACTCGCTTCCTCCCGGCCACCAAGGCCATGCCGAAAGAGATGCTGCCGGTCGTCGACAAGCCCGCCATTCAGTACGTCGTCGAGGAGGCGACCGGAGCCGGCATCCAGGACGTCCTCATCATCATCGGCCGCAACAAGAACAACATCGCCAACCACTTCGACTCGATGCCCGAGCTAGAGACGAAGCTGCGTGAGAAGGGCGACCACGACAAGCTCGCCAAGGTCGAGCACTCGTCCGACCTCGCCGACGTGCACATGGTGCGTCAGGGCGAACCCAAGGGCCTCGGTCACGCGGTGCTCCGCGCCCGCAGCCACGTCGGCGACCACCCGTTCGCGGTGCTGCTCGGCGACGATCTCATCGACGAGCGCGACCCGCTGTTGACGAAGATGATGGACGAGTACACCAAGCGCAACGCAACGGTGATCGCCCTCATGGAGGTCGACCCCGAGCACATCCACCTCTACGGTGTCGCCGCGGTGGAGCCCACCGACGACGACGGCGTCGTGAAGGTGACGCAGCTCGTCGAGAAGCCCAAGGCCGAGGATGCTCCCTCGAACCTCGCCATCATCGGCCGGTACGTGCTCGGCCCCGACGTGTTCGAGATCCTGGAGCACACCGAGCCCGGCAAGGGCGGCGAGATCCAGCTGACCGATGCGCTCGAAGAGCTCGCCACCGGCGGCGGCGATGGTGGCGGCGTCTACGGCGTCGTCTTCCGCGGTCGTCGGTACGACACCGGTGACCGTGTCGACTACATCAAGGCGATCGTGCAGCTCGCGTCCGACCGGGAAGACCTGGGTCCGGCCCTTCGCCCGTGGTTCAAGGAGTTCGCGGCGGGTCTCTGACCCGACGGGATGCCATGGATCTTTCCGTCCCACGACGGCGCGGCGAGGTGTCGATCCGTCTCATCCGCAATCGTGACGCGCGTGTCCTCCAGCAGCAGCTGATCGACAACCGCTCGTGGTTGCGGCCGTGGGAGGCGACGAGCCCCGACGGGCCCGTCTCGTTCGACATGCGCCTGGGTATCCGGCGTCTCCTTCAGCAGTATCGCGACGGCCTCGGCGTTCCCTTCGTCATGGAGTGGGACGACGAGGTCGCCGGTCAGCTGAACGTATGGGGAGTGTCGCGCGGCTCGTTGGCTTCGGCGACGATCGGGTACTGGGTGGCGGAGGAGTACGCGGGTCGCAACATCACGACGATCGGCGTCGCTCTCGCCACCGACGTGTGCTTCACCGAACTGAATCTGCACCGCGTCGAGATCTGCATCCGTCCCGAGAACCACGCGAGTCTGCGCGTGGTCGAGAAGCTCGGGTTCCGCTACGAGGGACTGCGCCGGCGCTACATCCACATCGACGGTGACTGGCGCGACCATTACGCCTTCGCCCTCGTCCGCGAAGAGGTGCCGCACGGCGTCCTCGACCGCTGGGAGCGCGGCCAGGTGCCGCCCGACGCCGCGCGCATCCCTCCGGCGGATCGGCTCTAGTCCGCGCCACCGAGCTCGAGACTGCTCCGACGCCGAGAGTGCATCCGGCGGGCGAGATGCCCGCGGACTGCGGCGGTTTCGCCGATCAGGTGCAGTCTCGCGATCCACGCGCACGACACGCGGGGGGATGCCGAGGTGTGACCCCGCCGTGACCTACCGTGGTGCCATGGGTGGACAGGTTCTCGGCGGCGGGGTGATCGTCTTCGTCGCGGTCGCGCTGTGGTTGGTGTACCTGTTGCCGTCGTGGCAGAGCCGGCATCGCTACACGTCGGCGGAGCGCAACGCCGTGCGCCTGAACCAGGCGCTGCGTGTGCTCGCCGAGACGGCGGAGACTCCGCGCGAGGTGCACCTCGAGCTCACGGCTCGCACCGCCCACCAGCAGCAGAAGCTCGCCCGCCAGGTGCAGGCGCATAAGGCGCAGACCGACCTGGCCGAGGCGAAGGCCCGGCTCGAGGTTGCTCGTCTGGAGGCCGCCCGTGACCGCGACCTCGTGAATGAGCAGCGCGCCGCCGCCCTCGAACTCGCCCGCGCCGAACGCGCGGCTGCCATCGAGGTGGCCAAGGCCGAGCGCGCCGCGGCGCTGGAGAAGACGCGCGCCGAGCAGGCCGCGGCCGTGGAAAGGGCTCACGCCGAACGCGCGGCCGCCGTCGCCCGCCCTGAACTCCGACGGGCGCGTGCGCGTCGCCGGTTCCGTCTCGCGACGACCATCTTCGCGGGCCTGGGGCTCGCGGCCGCGGTGGCCGGTGGCATCCAGGTGTTCCTCGGTGCGGCACCCGTTCTGCTGGTGGCGGGGGGAGTGGCCGTCGTTCTCGCGCTCGTCGTGCTGCAGCGTCTGGCGCGTGTTGCGGCTCGGGCGACCGCCCGGCCGGTGGCCGTCGCGGTCGAACGCGCCCCGGTCGTGGTGCAGGACTTCGGTGCCGCCGCCCCGGCTCCGCGCCCGACGTGGACTCCCCGGGAGCTGCCGCGGCCCCTCGTGGCGTCGGCGGGCTCACGTGCCGCGGCCGTCGTCGACGAGCAGCTCGCCCGCGAGGCGCTGCGCGCAGCCGCTCGCGAGCAGGTCGCGCGCGAGATCGCCGAGTCGCAGGCTCCCACGCCGATCGAGGTCGCCCGTCCCGCGGCCGTCTCGCCGTACACCGCGATGGGGTACGTCGACGACGCCGAGATCGAAGACCACGTGCGCCAGCTCCTCGAGCGTCGCGCGTCGGGTCAGTAAGCACCGGTTGCGGCACGCCCGGGAGGTGGCACGCGTCGGTGTGTGCGAGGGCTGCGTGATAGTGTTGTCGAGTTGTCCGGGCCTGTGGCGCAGTTGGTAGCGCGCCTCGTTCGCATCGAGGAGGTCAGGGGTTCGAATCCCCTCAGGTCCACCACATCGGAACGGCGCTTCTCCCTCGGGAGAGGCGCCGTCGTCGTTTCCGCTCGGCCCCGGGACGGTTCGGTCAGGGGCGCGAGGCGCCGGCGGGAGCCAGGTTCTCCCGCGCCCAGGCGCCCAGCTGATCCAGCACGGGGAGCACGCGGCGGCCGGCGTCGGTCAGTTCGTACGACACCGAGATCGGCGGGCCCGCGTCGACGGTGCGGACGGCGAGACCGGTCGCCGCGAGTTCCGCGAGACGATCGGAGAGCACCGCGTCGCTGATCCCCGACACCGCCCGACGCAGGCCCACGAACGTCGTGGCGCCCGATCCCAGCGACGACAGGATCATGCCGTTCCAGCGCTTACCGAGCACCGAGAAGGCGAGCGTCACCGCGGCATCGCAGTGGTGCACCTCGTCATCCGTGCTCTCGGGCATGCCCCTATCGTACGCGTGCTACAGTCTGGCTAGCCGCTCTGTTTTTACGAGTGACTCTCACTTTCTGATTGGAGTCTCATGTCGCTGTTCCGCTTGGATGCCAGCATCCTCCCCGCCTCGAGCGCGAGCCGTTCTCTCGCCGACCTCGTCGAGCAGGAGTGGGTCGCGGCGCACCCCGACGCGGGTGTCACGCGTCGCGATCTCGCGACCGACCCGGTCCCCGCCACCGCCTGGGCTGACGCCGTCACGGGAAAGTTCGTCGCTGAAGAGGATCGCTCCGAGGGGCAGCGTGCCGCGCAGGCCCTGGCGACGACCTTCGCCGACGAGCTCATCGGTGCCGAGGCGCTGCTGTTCGCCGTCCCGCTGTACAACTACGGCGTCTCGCAGCACTTCAAGACCTGGTTCGACCTCGCCTACACCGACCCGCGCATCGACCCGCAGGGTACGGCCCTTCGCGGCAAGCCCGCGACGCTCGTGACCGTGCTCGGCGGCAACTACGCGCCGGGGACGCCCAAGGAAGGCTGGGACCACTCGACCGGCTGGCTGCGCCGCGTGCTCGAGGACGTCTGGGGTCTCGACCTGCGCGTCGTCGAGCGGCCGTTCACGCTCGTCGGGGTCAACCCGGCGCTGGATGCCTTCACCGACACGGCCCTCGCGCTCAAGCTGAAGGCAGAGAGCGACGCCGTGACGTACGGTCGCGAGCTCGCGAAGTCCCGCCCCTGAACGCGTGAGGGGTCGAAATGTGTCGCCTCGAGCCACCAGAAGCGACGATTGTTGACCCCTCACGCCTCACGCGACCGGTCAGTACCGGATCGCGTCGATCACCTTCACCCGGACCGCGACGAGAGCCGGCAGCAGGCCCGCGAGCGCACCGACCGCGGTGGCCGCGACGAGCCCGGTGATCGCGGCATCCACGGGGAAGGGTGGGAAGTCGCTCACCATCCCCTGACCGATCTGGTCGCGCAGCCACGGCGACTGGACGATGAGGATGGATGCCATCACCCCGACGGCTCCCGCGACCACCGTGGCCACGACGCTCTCCATCATGACGGCGAAGAACACCCGGCTCGCGGTCGCGCCGAAGCTCCGGCGAATGCCGATCTCGCGCACGCGCTGTTTCACGGTCACGAGCGCGATGTTGACCAATCCCAGCGCGCCCAGGAGCAGTACGAGCACCGCGATGCCGATGACGACCATCTTGGTGACCAGGAACGGATCCTCGCCGTACGTCGCCCAGTCCTGGCGGCTGATGTTCACCTCCGTGCCCTCGCCCAGGGCGGCGGCGAGGTCACGGGTCACGAGCGTCGTCAGCTGATCGGCGAGCTCGGGCGGCACCCACATCTCGTACTGCGACTGCGGGGCACCCCCGTACGGCGCGCCCGCGGCGGTGTCCGCGCCGCCGCGACCGATCGCGGCGTCCTGCACGGCCTGCGCCTGGGAGGCGAGCATGAACATCGAGGGCTCGGTCTCCCACGTCAGCGACGGTGTGACGCCCACGACGACCGCGGTCGTTCCCCCCGGGGCGATCCCGGAAGCCGCGCCGGGCACCGCCTGTCCGCCCAGTGCCACGACCGGGTGCGTGGACAGGTCGGGGCGACCCATCCGGTCCCAGAAGATCTCGTTGACGATGAGCCGCGGCGCCAGCTGTTCGGCATCCATCGGCGTGAACCATTCGCCCTCGAGCATCCGGACGCGGTGCATCTCGCCGTAGGGCTGATCGACCGCCTGGGTCGCGACCTGGGCGACGCCGCCGACGAACGGCACCATCTGCGACGTCTGCTGCGCGCGCGTCGCGTAGGCGATGTCGTAGCGCTGCACGACGTCGTTCCAGGCGGCATCCATCCGCTGCGGGTCGATCTCGCCGTCCAGACGGAAGGCCGACACGTTCAGGCTCGCGGGACGGCCGCTCTGCCGCTCGCTCATCTCCTGGTTCGCCTGCTGCACGATCGCGCCGAGGGCGACCACGGTCGTCAGCGAGCACACCGCGACGGCGACCCCGATGAGCGACAGCAGCACGCGCGTGCGATGGACCCGCACCTCCTGCCATGCCTCGAGCAGGGCGCCGACGAGGCTCGCCAGCGCGCGCATCAGCGGGCCTCCTCGACGTCGGCATCCGCGTCCTCGGTCGGCGCCATCTCCCGCACCTCGCGCCGCGTGCGCGGTTCGAGCGTCGGGTCGTCGACGGGGGTCAGGATGCCGCGATCGAGGCGGAAGTGCCGCCGGGCGCGCCGGGCGATCATGGGGTCGTGCGTGATGATCACCTGGGCCGCATCGGTGCGCTCGGCGACCTCGTCGATGAGTTCCATGACGCTCTGCCCCGTGTCGAGGTCGAGCGCGCCGGTCGGTTCGTCGGCGAGGATCAGGCGGGGCCCGCGCACCAGGGAACGAGCGATCGCGACGCGTTGCTGTTCGCCGCCGGACAGGCGGTCCGGCAGGCTGTGCAGGCGGTGCCCGAGACCGACGAGGTCGAGCATCTCGGCGGCGATCCTGGTGCGTCGCCAGAACGTGCGTCCGCTGGAGTAGAGCAGCGGCATCGTGACGTTCTCGAGGGCTGTGCGCCCCTGCAACAGGTTGAACTGCTGGAAGACGAATCCGATCGCCGCGCCTCGGAGGCGGTCGCGGCGCGCGGTCGACAGCCGGCGCACCGGGTCACCGTCGAACGTGATCTCGCCGCTCGTGGGCAGATCGAGCAGGCCAAGGAGGTTCAGCAGTGTCGACTTGCCCGAACCGGACCGGCCGACGATCGACACGTGGTCGCGCGGCTCGATCGTGAGGTCCACTCCCGAGAGGATCGTCAGCGCGGGCTGATCCGGCGGGAGGACCGTGCGAGTGACCTCGCGCAGCTCCAGCAGGCTCACGGCAGCGGGACCGATTCGCAGTACATGGAGCCGTCGGGGTAGGTGGTGCACCCGTCCGTCGCGCCGGCCATGGCGCCCGGTGCGAACTCGAGGATCTGCTCACCTTCGGTGAGCCCCTCGGTGATCTGGACCTGGCTGCCGTCCGTGAGCCCGAGAGCCACGGCGCGCTCTTCGGCCGCGCCGTCCGGGGTCGAGACCCACACCGTGCCGCTCTGCGCGGCGCCGCGGACGGCGGTCGTCGGGACGACGAGCACGTTCTCGGCGATGCCTCCCGAGATCGTCATCTCGGCGGCGAGCCTGGCGAAGACGGTGACGTCGCCGGGCACCGCGCACGTCGCGGTCGTGCCGGAACCGGCCGCGCCGCCCGCGGAGCCGGTGTCGCCGGACGTCGGGGCCGTGTCGGCCTGTTCCCCCGCCAGCGGGGTCGTGATGCGCAGGTTCGTGCACGTGAAGGCGGCGGGCCCTCCGGTGATCGTGACGGATGCCTCGCCGGGGCGGTTCAGCAGACGGTACTGCTGCGCGGGCTCGAGGCTTCCCGAGACCGAGAACGACGGCGGAGCGACGTTACCGGCCGCGGCCCCGACCGCGAGCTCCTGCCCCTCGATGACCGACAGCGAACTGAGCGTTCCCGCGATGGGCGCCTCGACGTCCTCGTAGCGGAAGATCGCCGGCTTCGGCTTGCCCTCGGCATCCACGCTGTCGGCCGGGTCGCGCTCGATCGGCACCTTGACGTCGAAGATCACGTCGCCCTGGGCGACGGTCGCGCCCTGGGCGATGAAGATCCTGTTCACCGTGCCGGCCGCGGTCGATTTCAGCGGCACCGCCGGATCGGCCGACACCGCGGCTGTGATCACCACATCGTTCGTGATCGTGCCGGTCATCACCGCGACCGTCGGCTCGACGATGGTCCCGGTCGGCTGCGCCGGATCGGCCTCGGCGGGCCGATCGGGAAAGAACGCCAGCTTGATCAGTGCGGCGGCGATGATCGCCACCAGCAGCATGCGCAGGATCGGAAAGATCCACGTGCGTGCGATCCCCATGAAGCCCCCCGGAACGGTGATCGTCGTCTCCCTTCACCCTAGGGGATGGGCCCGACGCTCCCCGCCCGGGGGACGCTGCGGGGTCAGTGGGGGTCGGCGGCGTTCACCGCGCGGACCGTCTCGGCGTAGACGCCGCGCGCCTCCGCGTGCGAAGGAACCCGACCCGCTCGACCTGGATCTCCGTGGCATCCGGCTGTTCCCGCAGGATCGTCATGACCTCGTCGGCGAAGTCATCCAGCGGCATCGCGAACGCGCTCTCGCGCTGGCCCGGGAGCAGGTCGGTGGCGACCGAGGGCGGTTCGAGCTCGAGCACGGATACCGACGTGCCCTCCAACTGCAGGCGCAGCGACTCGCTGAACATGTGGATCGCCGCCTTCGTGGCGTTGTAGGTCGGGGTGGCACGCAGCGGCACGAAAGCGAGGCCGGACGACACGGTCATGATCGTGGCATCCGGCTGCTCCTGGAGATGGGGAAGCAGGGCAGCGATGAGACGCAGCGGTCCGAGGACGTTGGTCGTCACCGTCTCCTCGGCCGTAGCCAGGACATCGGGGCCGACGGTCCAGTCCTCCACCCGCATGACCCCCGCCATCGTGACGAGCACGTTCAGCCGAGGGTGTCGCGAGACCACCTCGCGCGTCACCTCCGCGATGGATGCAGCGTCGGCGGTGTCGATGCGGACGGTGTCGATACCTGGGTGCGTGCCGGCGATCTCGTCGAGGAGTTCCTGACGGCGGCCGCCGACGATGACGGTATTGCCGGCTGCGACCAGACGCTCGGCGAGAGCGAGGCCGATCCCACTCGTGGCGCCGGGGATGAAGATGGTGTTTCCGGTGATGTTCATGGGGCCAGTCTTCGAGGTGCGGAAGGTGGCATCCAGGTCCGGTCCGTCCGGGGGACTGGCGATCCCTGGATGCCGCCCACCCCGCGCCCGCAGGATGGAGGCATGGACCGAAGCGGAATGGCGGATTTCCTGCGCGCACGCCGGGAGGCGCTGCGGCCCGGCGACGTCGGATTGACGGAGGGGCCGCGGCGGCGGACGACGGGCCTGCGGCGCGAGGAGGTGGCGGCCGCGGCGGCGATGTCGGTCGACTACTACACGCGCCTGGAACAGCAACGGGGTCCGCAGCCCAGCACCACCGTGCTCGCCGCTCTCGCCCGAGCCCTGCGGCTGACCAGCGACGAACGCGACTACCTCTTCCGCCTCGCCGGCCACGCCGTGCCGGATCGGCTCGGTCGCGCCGACCACGTGTCGCCGGCGTTGCAGCGCGTGTTCGCGCGCCTGGGGGACACGCCGGCGCTGATCATCTCGCACGTCGGCGAGACGCTGGCGCAGAACGCCCTCGGCATCGCCCTGCTCGGCGACCACGTCGGAGCTCGCGGCTGGGCGCGGTTCGAGGCGTGGCGGTGGTTCGTGACGCCGCACGTCGATCGCGAGATCTACCCGGCGGACGATCGCGAACGTCAGAGCCGCGCGATCGTCGCGGGACTCCGCGCCGCGTACGGCGTCCTCGGCGCGTCGTCCACGGCGGGCGAGCTCGTCTCCGAGTTGCTCCCGCGCAGCGAGGAGTTCCGCACCCTGTGGGAGCGGCAGGAGGTCGCGCAACGCTTCGCCGACCACAAGGTCCTCGTGCACCGTGAACTCGGCGCCATCGAGGTCGACTGCCAGGTGCTCTTCACCGAAGACCGCAGCCAGGCGCTTCTGGTGCTGACTCCTGAACCGCGGAGCGAGGCGGAGGAGAAGATCCGTTTGCTCGGCGTCCTGGGCGTCCAGCGCTTCTCGCCGGAGTGAAACCGCGGGATGCCACGCGCAATGCGGGAGAGATTCACGCGACAGCTCTCCCGGAGGGGCCGCACGAGGCGAAGGCGTCCCGGGGATTGCTGCTTCTGACGGGCGTGTATAGGCGGGTATTGCCAGCCCCTTGTGAGGCTGCGATATCACAGCTCTCACGACCGCGGAGCGAATACGTCCGAGGTGTAGAGTTCTGTCACCATGGCAATTAAGCACATCACGCATCTGGTAGACGATCTCGACGGAAACGTCCTCGAAGAGGGCGACGGAAAGCAGATCACTTTTTCGGTCGAAGGCCGCTCGTACGAAATCGACCTCTCCGATCGGAACGCCGACAAGTTCTACGCGGCCGTCGCCCCGTTCGTGGACGCCGCCCGCGCTGTCAATCGGTCGGGTTCCGCGCCTCGGCGTGGCCGTTCCCCGCGGCGGTCGAGCGACATCGACCTGGCCGCCGTCCGTGAATGGGCACGCGCGAACGGGCACACCGTGAGCGACCGCGGTCGTATCCCCGCGTCGGTTCTCGAGGCCTATGGGGCCGCCAATTCCTGACGGTGCGGTCCTGCCGTCGAGTGATGGCAGGGCTCCCGTACTCCCCGGCGCCGTCCGGCAATTCGCGGTGCTGGATGCCTTGATGGGCGGCGTCTACAGCTCGGGTATTCCTGTTTCCGAGCTCGATTCCTGGGGAGACACCGGAATCGGCTGCTGCGAGGGCCTCGGTGGAGAGGTGATCCTCATCGACGGGGAAGCCTTCGAGTGCACCGTGGATGCCGAGCCCCGGCGCATGCGTCACGACGAGACGCTGCCGTTCGTCGAGGTCTGTCCGATGGGGGACGTTCCGGGCGAGCCGATGGCGGGTCTCGGTCTGGACGGCCTCACGGCGGCGGTGGAGCAACGGTTGGCGAGCCGGAACCTCTTCCACGCGGTGCGGATCGACGGAGTTCTGACACGGGTCCGCACGCGCGTGACCGCGAAGCAGCACGGGCCCGGGCGTCCCCTCGCGGAGGTCGCGGCGGAGCAGATCGAGACCGAGACGCGTTCTTGTTCGGGAACACTGATCGGATTCTGGATGCCGCGGATCTATCAGGGCATCTCTGTGGCCGGCCTGCACCTGCACTTTCTCAGCGACGATCGTCGAGTGGGCGGACACGTTCTCGACCTCGACATCGGCGCGGCCGTTCTGCGCGTGTGCGGATATTCGCAGTTCTCGCTTCGACTTCCGCTGGATGAGCATTTCCTGTCGACCGAACTCACTCACGGCGAGGATCACCGCATCGTCGCGGTCGAAGGTGGCGCGGAGCGATCTTCGTAGAATGACTGACGATGCGAGCGGGGTTATTTCTCGGGTGAAGTCGTCGACTTCCTAGGTAATCTTTTCGTTCGAACGTTCTACAATCACACCATGGCGAAAAAGCAGATCACGCAACTCATCGACGACCTCGACGGGTCCGTCATCGACGACGGCACTACGATCCATTTCTCGGTCGAGGGGCGCGCCTATGAGATCGATCTCTCATCCGACAATGCGAAGAAGCTCCGCGAGGCGTTCGAGCCTTTCGTGTCGGCCGGTCGTCCTCTCGGTTCCGTTCCGTCGGGAGCTCGTCGCCCGACCAAGCCGCGTTCGGATTCGGGCCGCGATCTCGGTGACGTGCGTACGTGGGCCGAAGAGAACGGCTATTCCATCAACTCTCGCGGCCGTATCTCCGCCACGGTCCTCGAAGCGTACGACGCCGCGCACTGAGCCGAAGAAGAACCCCGGATGCGTGGCATCCGGGGTTTCTTCATGTCCGAACGACGATTAGACGAGGGCGGTCGATGAGGCCCCGACGCGCAGGCGGTCGGCCGCGAGACCCTCGGCGGCGGCCAGCGGCGTGACACCGCGCGTCTCGGCCTCGGTGAAGACCTGGCGCAGCGTGTCGCCGATTCCGGCGACGCGGTCCATGATCGCCTCGCGCGAGCCGAGCTGCTTGGCCACGAAGTCCAGGTAGATCACACCCCCCGCATTGACCACGAAGTCCGGGGCGTACAGCACGCCCCGGGCGGCGAGGCGCTCGGCACCCGCGCGCTCGGCGAGGGGGTTGTTCGCGGGTCCGCAGACGGCACGAGCGTCGAGCGCGTCGATGACGTCGTCCGTGAGGACGCCGCCGATGCCGGCCGGGACGAACACGTCGGCGGGCACGAGATGCACCTCGCTCGGCTCGACCCAGGCGGCGCCCAGTCGAGCGGCGAGCGTCCGCTTGGCCGGGTTCACATCGGTGACCGTGAGCACCGCGCCCTCGGAGGCGAGGCGTTCCGCCAAACGGCCGCCGACCTGGCCGAGCCCGGCCACGGTGATCCGGCGGTCGCGCACCTCGCCGGAACCGACGACCCGCTCCAGCGTCGCCACGAGCGACGCGTACACGCCGAGGCTGGTGGGGCCTGCAGGCTCGCCCGAACCGCCGACGGCATCGGGAAGGCCCACCACGTGCGCCGTGCGCTCGCTGACCACGAGCATGTCCTCGGTGGTGGAACCCACGTCCTCCGCTGTCCGATAGAGCCCGCCCAGGCTCTCGACGGCGTCGCCGAGATCGAGGAAGGCGGCGCGGCGCCGGTCGGCGTCGAGCACCGTTTCGGGCGGAAGGCCGATGACGGACTTGCCGCCCCCGGCGTCGAGGCCTGCCGCCGCGTTCTTCAGCGTCATCGCGGCCGACAGGCGCAGGGCGTCGCCGAGAGCGTCGCTCCAGTGCGGGTAGGTCCACAGGCGCGCGCCGCCGAGAGCGGAGCCGAGCACGGAGGAGTGCAGGGCGACGGAGATGAACAGGCCGCTGCGGCGTCCCGTCACCACCTCCACGCGCTCGTGGACGAAATCGGGCAGGGGGAGGGCGTTGGTCATCGCGTTCCTTTGGTCGGTCGCCTTGTGGGCGGCTCTGTCGTGGGTGCCGCGGCGTTGCGGCATCCACTCCCATTGTGACCCGGCGGTGCGGTGCGGGCGAGCGCTCTATGCTGGCGCGATGAGCGTGTCTCTTCCCGCCCGTAGCCGTCTCGTGGCCGCCGCGCTGGAGCGCGCGGGGATCGCGGGCGAGATCGTCGTCCTCCCGGATGCCGCGCACACCGCGGCGTTGGCCGCGGAGGCGCTGGGTATCGAGGTCGGGGCCATCGCGAACAGCCTCGTGTTCTGGAGCGACGACGAACCGCTGCTCGTGATGACCAGCGGCGCGCACCGCGTCGACACGGCGGCTCTGGCCGCGCGCCTCGGGCGCGGTGGCATCCGTCGCGCGAGTCCGGAACAGGTTCTCGCGGCGACGGGGCAGCCCATCGGCGGTGTGGCGCCGACCGGGCACCCCGCACCGCTGACCACCGTCGTCGACGAGGACCTCGCGGCGTTCCCGCAGATCTGGGCCGCCGGCGGCACGCCCCACACCGTGTTCCCACTCACCTTCGACGAGCTCGTTCGCCTCACCGACGGCACGGTCGCGACGGTCGCCTGAGGCCTCGTGGACGCCGGCGTGTGATGGCTCGGTGTCCAAGACACGCGGACGCGCCGCTGTGGCATCCGCGTGTCCTGGACACCGAAGGGGCGGTCAGTCCTGGCCCGACAGCACCGTAAGGCACACGACCGCGGCTGCGGCCGACCAGGCCTGCGGGCGGCACGCGGCGGGGTAGGGCGTCGGGACCGAGGATTCCGCCCGCGGGTCGCCGGAGTGCAGCTCGGGCACGCGGTAGGCGAAGCCCTCGGCCGCATCCAGGAGTTCGCCGACGACCGCGCGAGCGGCCTCGTCGAGTCCGGCGCGACGCATCCCGTGCACCGCGATCGCGGTGTCGTGCACCCACACGCTGCCCCCGTGGTACGACAGCGGCCAGTAGCCGGCCGCACCCGTGGACATCGTCCGGATGCCGTAGCCGCTGGACATCGACTCGTGGCGCAGCAGTTCCGCGATGCGGGCCTCGTCGTCGGCATCCAGGATTCCGGTGCCGATCAGGTGACCGATGTTGCTCGTGAGGGTGTCGACCGGCCGCTTCTCGCGGTCGAGGGCGACGGCCGGGTAACGGCCCTCGGGGGTCTCGATCCAGTAGGCGGCGGCGAAGCGCTCCTTGAGGTCGGCAGCCCAGGCGCGCCAGAACATGACGTCGTCGGCATCCGTCTCGTCACCGAGATCCTCGAGCAGCTGCGCGCCGACCAGAGCCGCCTCGTACGCGTACCCCTGCACCTCGCACAGCGCGATCGGACCGTCCGCGAGCGACCCGTCGCGCCACTGGATCGAATCGCCGGAGTCTTTCCAGCCCTGGTTCGCCAGGCCCGTGCCGAGGCGGTCGATGTAATCGAGGAAACCGTCGCCGTCGCTGTCGCCGCTGTCGCGGATCCAGCCGAGCGCCGCGCGCAACGCCGGGAGGAGCGCGCGCACCTCGCCGGCCGGCATCCCCGCGCGGCGCGCGTCGGCGAGCAGGCAGATCCACAGGGGAGTGGAGTCGACGCTGCCGTAGTACCGCGGCGGCAGCGAGATGCCCTCGCTCGGGATCTCGAGCGACGACGAGCGCAGCTCGTGCAGGATCTTGCCCGGCTCCTGCGCCGTCTGCGCGTCGTCGAGCGTTCCCTGCAGGCGCGCGAGCACACGGAGGGTGGATGCCGCGATGTCGCGGTCGAGCGGAAGGGCGAGCCGCGCGGCCCAGATCGAGTCACGACCGAACAGCGTGAAGAACCACGGCGCGCCGGCGGCGAAGAACTCGTCGTCGGGATCGTCGGGGAGCATGAGACGCAGCGCGTCGAGGTCGCCGAGAGCCGTGGTGAGCCATCGGGCGAGGCGCGGGTCGGAGGCCCGGGCCGCGACGGCCGCGGCATCCCACCGGGGAGGCGCGGTGGCGCCCCCGACGACGAGCGTGTCGTCGTGCAGCACGAGCTCCCAGGTCACCGTCGCCTCACCGAAGGCGGGGACCTCGACCTCCCAGCTCGCCTCGATACCCCCCGGGACGGATGCCACGTCGGCCCCGGCCGCGATGAGTTCGAGGCGCTGCGGACCGGCGGACACGCGCGCCGACCCCGCGCCGATCTCGACCTCGGTCTGCTGCGGCCGGGCGTGCCCGGACTTCACCTCGTGGAGCAGGGCGAACTCGGGGTGGAGCCCGAGCCGCAGCGTCGTGCGGATCGGTGCGTCCATGCGCGAGCGCAGCGCCCAGGTCTCGGTGACCCGGCCGTCCGCGACCGTGCGCTCGCGCAGCAGGCGGACCTTCGGGTCGGGCGTGGTGTCGTCGACGCCGCGCAGCACACCGCCGAACACGATCCGGGAGGGACCGTCGGGCGCCGTGGAGATCCATTCGATGGCGGAGTCGTCGCACGAGACGGTCAACGACCGGACGTGACGGACGTCGCCGTGGTAGACCCCGTGCACGGCGGCCGTGCCCATGGCGCCGTCGCGGTCGGACCACACCTGCGTCGGGGCACGCAGAACGATCACGGCGTCACTCAGCAGGGGCTGCAGCGGCGCGGCGTCGTTCGAGGGTGCGGCGGCGAGAGGGACCGCGGGCGAGGCGGCGGGGGCGGTGGTCATTCTTTGACGGCTCCTTCACTGGCGTTCATGATGCGGCGCTGGAACACGAAGAACACCACGGCGACCGGAATCGTCATGATGGCCGCGGCCGCGAGTTTGAGCGGGAATTGGCTCCCCTGACTGAGCTGCCCGCTCGCGAGCGAGGCGACGCCCTTGGTCAGGGTGGTGAGCTCGGGGGACTGGGTGGAGATGACGAAGTGGCTCAACTCGTTCCACGATCCCTGGAACGACAGGATCACGATCGTGATGAGCGCCGGACGAGCCATGGGCAGCACGACCGACCAGAAGATGCGGAACGTGCTCGCTCCGTCGATTCGGGCCTGCTCCTCGACCGACGGCGGGATCGACTCGAAGAAGTTCTTCATGATGAACACGCCCGCGGCATCCACCAGGAGAGGGAGGATCATGCCCGCGTACGAGTCGTACATGCCGAGCTGGTTGATGACAAGGAACTTCGGGATGAGCAGCACCACGGCCGGGACCGCCATGACCGCCACCAGCGCGGCGAACACGATTCCGCGACCGCGGAACTGCAGACGGGCCAGTGCGTACCCGGCGAGGGAGTTGAAGAACACCCGGCCGAGGGTCACGAACACCGTGACGACCGCGGAGTTGGCGAACCACACCGGGAAGTCCGAGCGCAGGAACAGTCGCTCGTACGCGGCCCACGTGAAGGGCTGGGGCACGAGGGAGATCGGATCGGCGGCGGCCACGGCATCCGTCTTGAACGACGTCGCGACCTGTACGAGGAACGGGTAGATGTAGATCAGCGCCAGCACGCACAGCAGCGCATACAGCGCGATCTGCCAGCGCAGCGTCTTACCGGACATGCGGTGCTTCGCGGGCTTCCGGCGGGGGCCACCCACGACCTGCCCGGCCAGGACGGTCGTTTCGGGGGATGCCGTGGCGGTCATCGCGTTCCTCCCTTCGGTGCGCGCACTTCGTACTGCCGTGCGCGGCGGCGCGAGACGGGACGCTCGCGCAGGACCCATCGCTGCAGGATCGTGAGGACGACGATGATGACGAACAGGACGAACGCGATCGCCGCACCCTGACCCCACTCCTGCGACAGGAAAGCCGAGGAGTAGCTGAGGTACGCGGGGGTCAGCGTGGTCTTACCGGGACCGCCCTGGGTGCCCGTGTAGATCTGGTCGAACACCTGCCAGGTGCCGATGAGGCCGAGGGTCAGCACGGTGAAGAGGACCGGTCGCAGCTGCGGGAGCGTGACGCGCCAGAAGCGCTGCCAGCCGTTCGCGCCGTCCATCATGGCGGCCTCCTGCACGTCGCCGCCGATGTTCTGCAGGCCCGCGATGAACAGGAGCATGAAGGTTCCCGAGGTCGTGAAGACGGCCATGAGGATGAACGCCGACATCGCCACCGACGGACCGGCCAGCCAGTCCCACCACGAGACGCCGAGGAAGGTGCTGCCGGTGAGCGCGGCGGGCCCGCTGGTGACACCGATCGCGGCGAGGGCGTTGTGCACGATGCCGGACGGGTCGCTGAACCAGTTGGGTCCGTTGATCCCGAGCCACGACAGCACCTCGTTGATCGCGCCCGACGTCGAGAACAGGAACAGCCACAGCACGGTGATCGCGACGGAACTCGTGACGGAGGGGAAGTAGAACGCCGTGCGGAAGAATCCGCGACCGCGCAGCACCGCGCGGTTCACCAGGACGGCGAGGAAGAGCGAGAGCGCGGTCTGCAGCGGGACGACCAGGAGCACGTACCAGCCGTTGTTGCGCAGGGCCGTCCCGAAATCGCGCTCGGCGAGGCCGCCGCCGGTGGTGACGGCGGCGTAGTTGTCGAGACCGACGAAGTTCACGTTCGACGAGAAGGGGCTGCCCCGCCCGGTCCAGTCCGAGAAGCTCACCCACAGCGCCATGAGCACCGGGACGAGGAGGAACACGCCGAGGATGATCAGCACCGGGGCGGTGAAGAGCCAGCCGGCGGCGGCCTCGCCGCGCCGGATCCCCGAGGAGGAGGACCCGGCGCGGCGAGGCGCGGTGGTGAGTGCGGTCATGGACGGTCGCGCCTACTCGGCGATCGCCTCGAGGTTGCCCTGCACGGTGGCGAGGATCGACTGCGGGTCACCGGTCTTCAGCGACTCCAGCTGCGCGTTGAAGTCGGTGATGACGTCGGCGGCACCGGCGATGTTCGGCGGGAACTGGGCGTACTCGGCTCCGGCGAGGAACGCGGCGAGGTCGGGGTTCGCGCTCGACCAGGCGTCGGCGGCGGACTCGATCGACGGCATGGGCCCGAACGCCTCCGAGAACGCCAGCTGCTGGTCGGTACCCGTGAGGTACTCCACGAGGGAGCGGGCGTTCTCCTGGTTCGCGCTGTCGGCGGCCATGCCCCAGCAGTTGGTGAACTGCAGCGTGCCCTTGCCGCCGGGACCCGCGGGGAGCTCGGCAACGGTGTACTGCACGTCCGGGTAGTCGGCGGTGAGAGCGCCCGTGATCCAGTTGCCCTCGATCGTCATCGCGGCGCTCTGGGTGCCGAAGGCCTCTCCGCCCCAGCCCGCGCCCACGTCGGAGGCGAAGGCGAAGGTGCCGTCCGCGAGATGCGTCTTGACGTACTGCAGGGCCTCGACGTTCGCGGCGCTGTCGGCGGTGGCCGCGCCGTCGGTGAGGAGCCCGCCCCCGGCCTGCGCCATGAAGGCGCCGACGCGCTGGTACTCGGCACCGAACGCGAGACCGACACGGCCGTCGACGGTGAGCTTCTGAGCGACGGATGCCAGTTCGTCCCACGTCGTGGGGATGTCGGCATCCGTCAGCCCCGCCGCCGACCACAGGTCGGTGTTGATGATGAGGGCGAGCGTGGAGAAGTCCTTCGGTGCGCAGTAGAACTGGTCGTCGACCGTGAAGTTCTCGACGAGCGAGGGGTAGAAGTCGTCCTTGTTCGCGAGCTCGTCGCCGTAGGCGGCGATCGACCCGTTCGCGGCGTAGCCGGCGAGGGCTTCGGGCGCGAGGTAGAACACGTCCGGCGGCGACCCCGCCGCAAAGCCCTGGGAGAGCTGCTGGGGGAGGTCGTTGGCGACCTGCACCTGCGCCTCGACGCCCGACTGCTCCGACCAGGCGGCGACCGCGTCTTCGACGGCCTGCGTCTCGGCGTCGCCCGACGAGCCGATGAGGACCGACAGCGAGCCGCCGGAGGACTCCTCGGCGCTGCCGGAATCGGAGAATCCCGAACCGCAGGCGGTGAGGGTCAGGGCTCCGGTGGCCAGGAGCGCTCCGGCTCCGAGCCAGGTGCGCGCGATGTGCCGTGTCATGTGTCTCTCTCCTTCGATGAGGCATGCGACCCCTCCGCATGTGACCGGAGGGCCGGTAGTTTGAACGTTCAAACTCCGGTGCGACTAAAGTACGGAGCGGCGGGCCTCGCTGTCAAGCCGTCACGTCCGACCTACGATGACCGTCGAGATACCGGGAGGGATCGGATGGCGAAAGCCCCCACCGTCGAAGACGTCGCACGCGTGGCCGGCGTCTCGCGGCAGACCGTCTCGAATGTCGTGAACACGCCGGCGATCGTGCGCGAGACCACGCGCCTGCGCGTCGAGGCGGCCATCGCCGAACTCGGGTACCGCCCCCACGCCGCCGCGCGACGCCTGCGCACGCGCCGCAGCTCCACCATCGGCATCCACCTCGATCCGTATGCCGGCGGAATCGCGGGCGTCGTCCTCGACCGCTTCGTGCACGCCCTCACCGAACGCGCCAGCGAACGCGACATGCGCGTGCTCCTCTACGCCGCCCGCACCGCCGAGGAGGAGATCGACCGCCTCGGCGACCTGCTCGAAGGGGGAGAAGTGGATGCCGTCGTCGTCACCGGCACCTTCCACGGCGATCCGCGCACCGGCTGGCTCAACGAACGCGGCCTGCCGTTCGTGTCGTTCGGGCGCCCGTGGGGCGAGGACGACGTCGCCGCCCCCGCGCACCTGTGGGTCGACGTCGACGGTGCCGCCGGCACCCGCGCCGCCACCGAGCACCTGCTCGCGGGGAGGACCGGCCGCGTGGCGTTCCTCGGCTGGCCCTCCGGGTCGGGGACCGGCGATGAGCGCGAGCGCGGGTGGCGCGAGAGCGTCGGTGTGGCAGCGGGACCCCGCTGGGTCGTGGAGGACAGCGTGGCCCTCGCGCGCGACGTCGTCACCGCCGGGATCGCGCGCGATCCGGACGTGTGCGGCATCGTCTGCGCGAGCGACTCCCTCGCCATCGGCGCGCACCTGGCCACGACCGTCGCCGGACGGGCGGACATCGCCGTGATCGGCTTCGACAACACCCCCGCCGCCGAAGCGCTCGGTCTTTCGAGCGTCGAGCAGTTGCCCGAGCGCGTGGCATCCGGTGCTCTCGACCTGCTCATGGGGGAGGGCGGCACGGTGGTTGCGCCGCGCCCGGCGACCTCCGGCGCGGCTCACGTCCTTGTGGAGCCGCGCCTCGTCGTGCGCTGACGTTCGGGGCGGTCGCGCTGACGCCCGTGTCGTGCGGTGACGCGCGTGTTCAGTGTCCAAGACACGCCGATGGGGCTGGCGCTCACCGGCGTGTCTTGGACACTCGGCCTCCTCGAGGCGCCGATGTCAGACGGCGGACCAGCCACGTTTCGAGGACGTGCTCGCCCGCGCGTTCGCGGTCGGAACGCTGGTGTGAGGAGGCCCCGGGGTGGTCAGGGCGTGAGTAGCTCGACCTCGTCGGGCGGGGTCGACCCGACGTCGGTCCACTCGCCCTCGTGCCACGTGAAGATCGCGACGGCCGACGTGACCATGCGGACCTCACGCGCAGCCAGGCGCGAGACCAGTTCGCTCATGCCCGGATCATGTGCGACGACCATGACCTCGCGGGCACCGCTCGAGCGCGCCGCGTCGAGCAACCCGTCGGGCTCGGCGAGGTAGAGCGCGGCATCCTCGGTCACGTCGACCTCGAACTCTTCGGCGAACGCGTCGGCGGTCGTTCGAGCGCGCACCGCGGTGCTCGAGAGGAGAACCTCGGGACGCACACCACGCCGGAGCACCGCCCGCGCCATCGCGGGGGCATCGCGGCGACCGCGGTCGTTCAGGGGCCGGTCGTGGTCGTCGAGTCCTTCGTCGGCCCAGTCCGATTTGGCGTGCCGGGCCAGGATCAGTTGGATCATCGTCTCTCCGCTTCGCTGCCATCGAGGAGTCGGACGCGGAGCGCGCGGGGCGCGAGGAACGAGCCGGCATCCGAGAAGAGGATATCGACGTGCGCTCGGTGGACGCAGGGCTGGCGCCGACGGCGTGTTGCGTCGAGGTGTGCCGTCAGTGGCCGACGTACACCCAGGCTCGGAGGCCGCTGGACAACTCGACCGCGACGCGTCGGTACACGGACACCTCGTACTCGTCCGCCGCGTCGAGTTCTTCCGGCGTGAGGGCCAGGACGCGGCCGAATACCCGGTCGCGCGGATCGTCCGTCCGGCGCAGGATCGGGTGCGCGTCCATGCCCGACACCCGGGTGACGCGGTCGTCGTCGATCTCGACCCATTCGCGCCGATAGCCCGGAAGCGAATCGTCCTCGCCGTCGAGCACGCGGCCGAACGTATCGAGCTGCACCTGGGGTAGCTGCAGCGTCCCGTACGCGAAGAGGTGTTCCACTCCCGGACCGAAGTTCACGCGCTCAGGGTACCCAGCGCGATGCGCCGCGGACAGGGCGTTGCGCCGTGTGTCCCGGCGTCAGGAGCCCCACACGAGGTGAGCGACCGTGAAGATGGTGAGCCCGGCGAGGGCACCCACGATCGTCCCGTTCAGGCGGATGTACTGCAGATCGCGCCCGACCATGAGCTCGATCTTCTCGGTGGTCTCGGCGGCATCCCACCGTTCGACCGTGTCGGTGATGATCGAGGCGATGTCGTGGCGATAGCGGCCGACGAGGAAGACGGCGGCGTCGGTGACCCACCCGTCGACGCGGCGCTGCAGGGACTCTTCGTCCTGCAACCGCTGACCGACGTCGGCGAGCGCGGCCGACGCGCGTCGGCGCAGGGCGCTCTCGGGATCGGCGAGGGAGCGGAGCAATCCGGCCTTCGCCGTGTTCCAGGCGTCGGCCGCGAGACCGCGTACCCGCGGGCTGTCGAAGATCGACGCTTTCGCCTCTTCGAGCCGCAGCATGGTCGCGGGGTCGTGCTGCAGGTTGTCGGCGAGCCGCGTGAGGTACTGGTCGATCGCCTCACGGGCCTGATGGTGCCGATCGGCGCGCACCGCATCGACGAAACCGACCGCCTCGCGGTACACGGTGTCATCGACCAGCCGCTGCGCGAGGCTCGGCACCCACGAGGGGAGCCGGCGCGACACCAGGCCGTGGAACATGTCGCGGTTGTTCCCCAGCCACACCCCGATGTTGTCGAGCGCGAGGTCGACAGCGCCGTGGTGCGCGCCGGCGTCGACGACGCGCTCGAGCCAGCCGCCCACCGAGGGGCCCCAGTCGGGTTCGAGCAGGTGCTCACGGGCCAGGTCTTCGATCAGGCCCTGGACGTCGTCGTCGCTGAGAGCGCGCAACACGCTGGAGGCGAGAGCGGCACCCTCGGCGGCGAGTCTCTCGGCGTGCGCGGGATCGGCCAGCCAGGATCCGGCGCGCGCCGCCAGGGGTGTTGCCTCGAGCTTCGTGCGGACGACGTCGCCCTCGAGGAAGTTCGTCTCGACGAACTCCCCGAGTTGCTGCCCGATCTCGTCCTTGCGGCGAGGAATGATCGCGGTGTGCGGGATCGGCAGACCGAGCGGCCGTCGGAACAGCGCGGTCACGGCGAACCAGTCCGCGAGAGCGCCGACCATGCCACCCTCGGCGGCGGCGCGGACGTACTGCAGCCATTCGACCTCGCGCTGCAGCGAGAACGCCACCGCGAACACGATCGCCATCCCGACGAGCGCTCCGAGCGCGACGCCCTTCATGCGGCGGAGCGCCTGCCGGCGCTCCTGATCGGCCGGGGTCAGCAGGGACGTGGGTGTGCGCGCCATCAGGCGTCGACCGGTCCGAGCCACGCCGTTGCCAGCGCCGAGTGGGCGAACTCGGGGTCGGACGGGTGGAACTGCCCCGCCAGGACATCGCGGTAAAGCCGACTCAGCTCGGTGTGGGCGAAGTACGACGACCCGCCACCGACGAGCATCGCCTCGTCGACGACGGTCTTGGCCGCTGTGACCGCGCGGTGCTTGAGTCCGGCGAGCATCGAGAACCAGCGCGCGCCGTGGTCGACTTGGCCGTCGACGTCATCGCTGAGCACGGCGATCTGCGGGGGGAGCGCGTCGTACGCGAGCGCCATGTCCGCGATGCGCCAACGGATGTCGGGGTCGGCCGCGTACGTCGCCCCCGTCTTCTTCGATCGACGGGCCCGGGCCGTCTCGACCGCGACGTCGAGCGCGCGTCGAGCGATCCCGGTGTAGACCGAGGCGATGAGGATCTCGAACACCGCGAAGATGCCGAAGAGCAGCGGATCGGGCTGAGGTCCGGGATCGAGACGGCGCACGACGCGATCCGCGGGGGCGTGCGCCCCGTGCAGTTCGGTGGTGCGGCTCTGGGTGCCGCGCATGCCCATGGTGTTCCAGTCGTCGCGCGACACGACGCTGTCGTCGCGATCGAGGAACCCGAACACGATCTTCGGCGCGTCGGGGGATGTCGTGTCGAGACCGTGCACGCCCAGGTGGTCCCACACCGGGGAGAGCGAGGTGAAGATCTTGGTGCCGGTGAAGCGGTAGCCTCCATCGCAGTCGGGGGCGGCCTCGGTGTCGCTGCCGAACAGCACGAGGTCGTTGCCGGCTTCGCTGACGCCGAACGCGAAGACCTCGCCTGCCACCGCTCCGCGCAGCACGAAGTCGAGGTCGTCGAGCCCGCGGTCGCGCAGGACTTTCGCCACGCCGGTCCACACGAGGTGCATGTTCACCGCGAGCGCCGTTGCGGGAGCAGCGCCGGCGAGACGCTGCTGCAGCGCGGCGGCCTGGGCGAGCGAGAGTCCGACCCCGCCGAGTTCTGTGGGGGCGAGGATGCCGAGATACCCCGCCGCGCGCAGATCCTCGAGGTCGTCGTGCGGGAACGTGTTCTCGCGGTCGTGCACCGGCGCGCGCTCGCGCAGGCGCGCGATCAGGTCGTCGGGGAGGAACCGAGCGGGATCGAACGCGGAGGACATGGCATCCATTCTGGTCCTCTGCTCCGACATCGCGGCCGCGCGGCTCAACCGAGAGCGGCCATCAGCTGCGCGATGGTCTCGTCGGGGCGGTCGCGGTGCGGGGAGTGGCCCGCGCCGGCGACGACGGACATCGTCACGACCGGGTTCCGCCTCACCTCGTCGGCCAGCGAGCCCGTGAAGATCGAGTGCACGGCGGGATCGGCGCCGATGACGTGCGTCGGCACGGTGAGGGCGGCGGCGTCGGCGCGCACGTCCCACGTGGTGTTCTGCAGGCTCGTCTGTTCGATCGCCCACCGGCTCGCGCGTTGCGTCGCGCGGGCCTTCAGTTCGACGTCGGTCGGATGCCAGTCGGGGTGCTGCGCGCGCACCGCGGCGGCGGTGGGGTCGGCGAACGCCTGCTTCTGGCTGGCCCGCACGATCTCGCGATCGCGGTCCGCGAGCAGGATCGCGGGATCGACGAGCACCAGACGCCGTGTCCACGCGGGGTCTCCGGCGGCGGCGACCGTGGCGGCGGCGCCGCCGAGGGAATGCGCGACGACGGCCTCCCACGCGCCGCCGTGGGGCGGACGCGTCGCGGCGAGATCGGCCGCATAGGCCGCGATCGTGTAGTCGAGCGCCCGCGGAGCGTCGCCGTGCCCGCGCAGATCCACCGCGACAGCGTGCCGGCCGGCGTCGGCGAGGGCGGTTCCGAAGCGCCACATGAGCGCGCCATCGGAGCCGAGACCGTGGGCGAGGAGCACGGCGGGGCGGTCGACATCGCCCCACGACAGGCGGGGGAGGGTCACGGCAGCAGGCATGGCATCCATTCTGTCCCGTCGCATCGCGCGGCCCCGCCGCGTCGGAGCGCCCCCAGAATGGATGCCATGATCTCGACCGAGATGGCCCTGGCCCTTCGCGAGGGCGGGTTGGTGTGGCACCCGCGCTCGGGCGACCGGTTCCAACTGAACGAGCCCGAGTTCGAGGCGGACATCTTCACCGTGAGCGAGATGACGGTGGAACCGCGGGAGTATCCGACCGGGCGCATCCTGGCGTTCAACGGCACGACCGAGTGGGCGTTGGACTCCGTGGCGACGGAGGACGCGCTATGGCTGCCGTCGGAAGCGCAGTTGCGCGAGATGCTGCGGTCGTCGTTCCGGTCGCTGCGGCGGCTGTCGGACACGCACGAGGTCGAGATCTCGGTCGGAGGGGCCACGCTCGTCTTCGACCATCCCGAGCCCGCCGACGCCTACGCGCTCGCGGTGCTGGAGTTGCTGCGCCGGTTGCACTGATCCGTCGCGCCCCGGCTCACGCGATCACGTGATGGTGTGCACCGGCTCGGTGTCGGGGATCGGGCTCGCATCGCGGTGACGCAGGTCGGGGAACCCGCGGACGAACAGTGCCGAGACCACGAGCCCCGCGGCGGCGAAGGCGGCGGCCGCGATGTACGCGCCCTGCGGCCCGACGCCGTCGACCAGGAAGCCCGCGACGGCGGAGCCGGCGGCAGCACCGATGAGCTGCCCGGTGCCGATCCAGCCGTAGGCCTCGGCGGTCTCGCTGAATCGCACGCTGGCCGAAGTCATGGCGAACATCACGGCGAGGGCCGGGGCGATGCCGGCGCCCGCGACGAGCAGGGTCGCACCGAGCCACCAGGCGTTGAGCGACACGATCGTGAGGCTGAGGCCCACGGCGACGATCGCGAAGCGCCGCGCCATCGCCCAGGGGCCGATCGGGATGTGTCCGAAGGCCAGCCCGCCGGCGAGGCTTCCCACGGCGAACACCGCCAGGACGAGGCCGGCCTCGAGTCCGCCGTGGTCGAAGGTCGCCACGACGCCCGCCTCGACCGCGGCGCACGCCCCGATGAGGAGGAATCCGGTGGCGGTCGCGAGGACGACCGGGGGCTTGCGCAGCACGGTGCCGAGTGCGCGACGGCTCCGCGGGATGCGCACGCGACCCACCTCGGGGCTGAGGATGAACCACGTGCCGCCGCCGAGGAGGATCACGACGATCAGCAGCAGGGCGGGGACGGTGCCCACCTGCGTGCCGACCAGGGTGATGACGACGGGCGCGAGGACCCAGATGATCTCCTGCAGCGATGCGTCCAACGAGTAGAGGGGCGTCAACTGCGACGACGGGACCATCTTGGGATAGATCGTGCGGACCGCCGACTGCACCGGGGGAGTGGAGAGCCCCCCGACCAGGCCGAGAGCCATGTAGACCGGCAGCGGCACCTCCAGCAGCGCGATCGCGGCGATCGCCGCTGCGCAGAGCAGAAGCGTGATCGTGAGGACGCGTCGCATCCCCCAGCGGCCCATCCAGCGGCTGGTGACGGGGCCGGCCACGGCCTGACCGACACTCGTCGCGGCGAGCACGAGACCCGCCGCGCCGTACGAGCCGGTGACGTGCTCGATGTGCAGGAGCACCGCGAGGCTGATCATGCCGTTGGGGAACCGCGCCGTCAGCTGTGCGGCGATGATGCGCCCCACGCCCGGGGTTCTGAGGAGTACGCGGTAGCCGGCCACTGCACAACGCTATCTCCTGCCCCCGACATCGCGGTCTGGTCGGCGGTGCGGACGTCAGCCCGACACGCCGCGACACGCCGAAGCGCGATATCCACCCCCTGTGCGATGTCGGAACCCCCGTCTAGCGTCCGACCTGTGGATGAATGCCGGAAGGAGACGCGAGATCCGCGGAACGGCGCGCTTCGACGAGGTCGAAATCGGGTCGCTGCCTGTGGATGAAAACGTGGACAACCTGTGTTGTATATGGGGAGAGCGGTGGAAAATCACATCCGTGTAACTACTACCCCTTGTGGTTCCCCCCGATGTCCGTCCCCATATGTAGTATTGAGCTCCCGGCCCGCCCCACGCGACCGGACGACGATTTTCCAGGGGAGAGAGAGAACGAAATGGCGATCACGGTCTACACCAAGCCGTCCTGCGTCCAGTGCAACGCGACCTACCGCGCACTCGACTCGAAGGGCATCGAATACAACGTGCTCGACGTCACCGAGGACCCCGCGGCCCTCGAGCAGGTCAAGTCCCTCGGCTACCTGCAGGCCCCCGTCGTCATCACCGACGAGGACCACTGGTCGGGCTTCCGTCCCGACAAGATCGACGAGCTGGCTTCGCGCCTGGCCTGATCCCCGGCCGGCTCAGAGGGTTCTCATGAGCGCTGTCATGTCGGAGACCGAGGCTCCGCTGCTCGTCTACTTCTCGAGCGTGTCGGGCAACACCGCGCGTTTCATCGAGAAGCTCGGCAAGCGGGCCGTCCGCATCCCCCTGCGACCGACCGACCCGCCGCTCCACGTCGACGAACCCTACGTGCTGGTCACTCCCACCTACGGCGGGGGTGTGGGGCGTGGTGTCGAAAAGGGCGCCGTCCCGAGGCAGGTCATCCGCTTCCTCAACGAGGAGCGCAACCGACGTCACATCCGCGGGGTCATCTCCGCGGGCAACACCAATTTCGGCGACGCGTTCTGCCTCGCCGGAGACATCATCAGCCGCAAGTGCTCCGTGCCGCACTTGTATCGCATCGAAGTATTCGGCACACCAGAAGACGTCGAGCACGTCACCGAAGGATTGGAACAGTGGTGGAAGTAGGGCTGAGCGACGTGGACTTCAAGACCGAGGCGCGTTTCGAGGGGCTGGATTACCACGCCCTGAACGCGATGCTGAACCTGTACGACGCCGACGGCAAGATCCAGTTCGACGCCGATAAGCGTGCCGCGCGGGAGTACTTCCTGCAGCACGTCAACCAGAACACCGTGTTCTTCCACTCCCTCAAGGAGCGTCTCGACTACCTCGTCGAGAAGGAGTACTACGAGCCCACCGTGCTCGCGAAGTACTCGATGGAGTTCATCCAGGAGCTCAACGACCGTGCCTACGGGGCGAAGTTCCGCTTCGAGACCTTCCTCGGCGCGTTCAAGTACTACACGAGCTACACGCTGAAGACCTTCGACGGCAAGCGCTACCTCGAGCGCTTCGAGGACCGCGTCGTCATGACCGCCCTCGCCCTCGCCGACGGCGACCAGCGCCTGGCGGTCCAGCTCGTCGACGAGATCATCTCGGGCCGCTTCCAGCCCGCCACCCCGACGTTCCTCAACGCAGGCAAGGCGCAGCGCGGCGAGCTCGTCTCGTGCTTCCTGCTCCGCATCGAAGACAACATGGAGTCGATCGCCCGCGGCATCAACTCGGCGCTGCAGCTGTCGAAGCGCGGCGGCGGCGTCGCCCTGCTGCTGTCGAACATCCGCGAGTCGGGTGCTCCCATCAAGCAGATCGAGAACCAGTCCTCGGGCATCATCCCCGTGATGAAGCTCCTCGAAGACAGCTTCAGCTACGCCAACCAGCTCGGAGCCCGTCAGGGTGCCGGCGCGGTGTACCTCAACGCGCACCACCCCGACATCCTGCGCTTCCTCGACACCAAGCGTGAGAACGCCGACGAGAAGATCCGCATCAAGACGCTGTCGCTCGGTGTCGTCATCCCCGACATCACTTTCGATCTCGCCAAGAACGGCGAGGACATGTACCTCTTCTCGCCTTACGACGTCGAAAAGGTCTACGGCAAGCCGTTCGGCGACATCTCGGTCACCGAGAAGTACCGCGAGATGGTCGATGACCCGCGCATCAAGAAGACGAAGATCAACGCGCGCGAGTTCTTCCAGACCCTCGCCGAGATCCAGTTCGAGTCGGGCTACCCGTACATCATGTTCGAGGACACGGTGAACAAGGCCAACCCGATCAAGGGCCGGATCAACATGTCCAACCTGTGCTCGGAGATCCTGCAGGTCAACACCCCGACGACGTACAACGAAGACCTCTCGTACGCCGAGATCGGCAAGGACATCTCGTGCAACCTCGGGTCGATGAACATCGCCCTGGCGATGGACGGCCGCGACCTCGGCCTCACGGTCGAGACCGCGATCCGCGCCCTCACCGCGGTGAGCGACCAGAGCCACATCGCCTCGGTCCGTTCGATCGAGGACGGCAACGACCGTTCGCACGCGATCGGCCTCGGCCAGATGAACCTGCACGGCTACCTCGCTCGCGAGCACGTGCACTACGGCTCCGAAGAGGGCATCGACTTCACGAACATCTACTTCTACACGGTGCTGTTCCACGCGCTGCGGGCGTCGAACCGCCTCTCGATCGAGCGCGGCACGTCCTTCGACGGCTTCGCAGACTCGACCTACGCGTCGGGGGAGTTCTTCGACAAGTACACCGACCAGGTGTGGGAGCCGCAGACCGCCAAGGTGAAGGAGCTGTTCGCCGGCATCCCCGTGCCCACCCAGGACGACTGGCGCGAGCTCAAGGCATCCGTCCAGCAGTACGGCATCTACAACCAGAACCTGCAGGCCGTCCCGCCGACCGGTTCGATCTCGTACATCAACAACTCCACGAGCTCGATCCACCCGATCGCGTCGAAGATCGAGATCCGCAAGGAAGGCAAGCTCGGTCGCGTCTACTACCCGGCGCCGTTCATGACGAACGAGAACCTGGAGTACTACCAGGATGCCTACGAGATCGGCTACGAGAAGGTCATCGACACGTACGCCGCCGCCACGCAGCACGTGGACCAGGGTCTGTCGCTGACGCTGTTCTTCAAGGACACCGTCACCACCCGCGACATCAACAAGGCCCAGATCTACGCGTGGAAGAAGGGCATCAAGACGATCTACTACATCCGCCTCCGTCAGCTGGCGCTCGAGGGCACCGACATGACCGAGTGCGTCTCGTGCATGCTCTGATCCGCTGATCACGAATTCTTATTGAGGACACCATGGCTGAGAAGCTGCAGCTGCTGAACCACGTTCAGGCCATCAACTGGAACCGCATCCAGGACGACAAAGACCTCGAGGTCTGGAACCGTCTCGTCAACAACTTCTGGCTGCCCGAGAAGGTGCCGCTGTCCAACGACATCCAGTCGTGGAACACGCTGACGCCCGACGAGCAGACGCTGACGATGCGCGTGTTCACGGGTCTGACGCTGCTCGACACGATCCAGGGCACCGTCGGCGCGGTCTCGCTCATCCCCGACGCGATCACGCCGCACGAGGAGGCGGTGTACACCAACATCGCATTCATGGAGTCGGTGCACGCGAAGAGCTACTCGTCGATCTTCTCGACGCTGTGCTCGACGAAGGAGATCGACGAGGCCTTCCGCTGGTCGACCGAGAACGAGTTCCTTCAGAAGAAGGCGCACATCGTCATGGACTACTACCGTGGCGACGATCCGCTCAAGCGCAAGGTCGCCTCGACCCTGCTGGAGTCGTTCCTGTTCTACTCGGGCTTCTACCTGCCGATGCACTGGTCGAGCCGCGCGAAGCTGACAAACACGGCCGACCTGATCCGCCTCATCATCCGTGACGAGGCCGTGCACGGGTACTACATCGGCTACAAGTTCCAGCGCGGTCTGGAGCAGGTCGACCAGGCCCGTCGCGACGAGATCAAGGACTACACGTTCTCGCTGCTGTACGAGCTGTACGACAACGAGACGCACTACACGCAGAGCCTGTACGACTCGGTGGGCCTCAGCGAGGACGTCAAGAAGTTCCTCCACTACAACGCCAACAAGGCGCTGATGAACCTCGGCTACGAGGCGATGTTCCCGGCGTCGGTGACGAACGTGAACCCGGCGATCCTGTCGGCGCTGTCGCCCAACGCCGACGAGAACCACGACTTCTTCTCGGGGTCGGGTTCGTCGTACGTCATCGGCAAGGCCGAGGCGACCGAGGACGACGACTGGGACTTCTGATCCGGTAATGACGAAGGCCCCCGCGTGAGCGATCGCGCGGGGCCCTTCGTCATCTCACGGCTCAGGTCAGATCGACCGTCTCGGAGTCGGCGTTCGCCTTCACCGAGGCGATGCCGTTCTGCGCGGATGCCTTCGACTCGTAGGCTTCGCTCGACGCGATGACCTGACCGTTCGAGGCCTTCAGCCGGAAGCGGTACTTGCCCGCCTTGTCGGTGTACAGCTCGTACTTGCCTGCCATGGTTCCTCCCCCGTTGGAGTTCCTGTGAACGAGGACATCATGGCGGGGCGAGGCGGCCACTCGCAACGGTCGGGATCAGCCCGGCCACTCCCGCCCTTCGAGCCGCCCCAGCAGCACCTCGACGGCCGAGCCCTCCATGCCGCGCACCCAGCGCTGCGTCGAGGATGCGCGCGACGACACCGTCCGCCCGCGTTCCCTGCGCTCGAGCCGTACCTCGACCTGCCCCGACGCGACGCTGACCCCGCGCAGCACGCCCGCGGCGACCATCGCGGCGAGCGGGTCGTGCAGTGCACAGCGGCGGTCGGGGAAGACCCGGCCCTCGTAGAAGTCGAGGTACGCCGGCAGCATCGCGGCCAGCGCCTGGGGAACCGCGCCCGGGATCGCTTCGAGACGGACCAGGTCGGTGGCATCCAGGGTCTGCGTCATTGTGACGTCGAGGGGGACGAGGGTGGTGTCCCAGTCCTGGGCGAAGACGACGGCGGCCGATTCGGGGTCGTTGTGGATGTTCGCCTCGGCCCAGGCCGTCACGTTGCCCGAGTGCCCGAACGCGCCGCCCATCACGACGAGCCGGTCGAACGACGCGACGCCCGGTGCCTCGGCGTAGGCGGCGAGGTTCGTCAGCGGGCCGAGGGCCAGGACGGTGAGATCCGGATGCCGTGAGGCGAGGTGATCGATGAGCTCGACGGCGGGCCGGGCATCATGCTGCCGCGCGGAGGTGGCCCACGCGATCCCGCCCACGCCGTCGTCACCGTGGACATGGGGCGCGCCGCCGGCATACTCGCGGCCGCGGAAGTGGTGCGCCCCGACGGCGACGGGGATGTCGTGGACCCCGGCGAGGTCGAACAGCGACAGGGTGTTGGCGGCCGCGCGGGCGGCATCGGTGTTCCCGGAGACGGTCGTGACGCCCACGATCTCGACCGCGGGCTCGGCGAGCAGGTAGGCGAGGGCGAGGGCGTCGTCGATGCCGGTGTCGCAATCGACGAGGATCGGGCGGCGGCTCACGCGGGAACCCCGTACGTATCGAGGAGACCGAGGGCCGGTTGCGACGCGTCGTCGGCCACGGCCGCGGCCCCCACCGCGCACGCGCGCGCGAGGGCGACCTCCTGTGAGTCGCCGCGCAGCATCCCCACGACGAGCGCCGCGCAGAACGCGTCGCCGGCACCGACGGTGTTGCGGACGGTCGCCGCGACGCCGGGCGCCGAGGCGACCAGCTCGCCGTGTCGGTACAGTCGCGCGCCCTCGGCGCCGAGCGTCACGCAGAGCAGGGGCGCATCGTGCACCTCGGGGAGCTGCGCGTACTCCGTCTCGTTCACGATGACGAGGTCGGCGCGCTCGAGCACCTCGGTGGGGAGGGGGCGCGCGGGGGCGGCGTTGAGGGCGAAGAACCCGGCGGCTTCCGCGGCGGCGGAGATCACGGCATCCGACACCTCCAGCTGAGCAAGTACTGCCGCGCCGGGCTCGATCCCGAGGCGTTCGGCGTCGATCGCGGCGTTCGCGCCGGCGCACACGACGATCGAGTTCTCGCCCGTGGCATCCACGACGATCAGCGCGGTGCCCGTGGCGGCGTCCGTGGTCTGCACGGTCGACGCGTCCACGCCGATGGATGCCAGTTGCTCGCGGACACCGCCTCCGTCGAGGTCGTCGCCCACCGCACCCACCAGACGCACCGCGGCGCCGAGGCGCGCGGCGGCGACGGCCTGGTTCGCGCCTTTACCGCCGGGTCCGCGCTGCAGGACGCCGTCGGCGACGGTCTCGCCGGGGCCGGGTGCGCGCTGAACGCGTGCGGTGAGGTCGACGTTGATCGCGCCGACGACGGTCAGGGCGACGGGGGTGGGTCCCGGCATCCGGGTCTCCTTCGAGGTCAGGCGGTCGAGCGACGCCGCAGCGCGGCCGAAACGATCGCGACGATCGTGCCGACCGCCACGCCGATCACCGTTTCGAGCACGCGGTCGCGCAGCAGCATGTCGGGCGTGGCGGGGGAGGCGAGCGAGATCATCAGGAGCGCGAGCGGGGTGATGAACACCATCGCGATGCCGTAGTTGCGGCCGACGAACAGTTCCGCGCCGACCTGCATCGCAACGGCGACGACGAGGATCGCCCACGGCGGCAGCTGCAGGGCGAGCAGACCGGCGGCGATGAGGACGCCCACGAGGGTCCCGACGAGACGCTGGATGCCGCGGATCAGCCGCGCGGACACGTGCGCGCCGCCCACAGCGGCGACGGCCCCCACCATCGCCCAGTACCAGTGCGTGCCGACGAGCAGCACGCCCGCGACGCCCGCGAGCAGGGCGGCGACACCGACCGTCGCGGTCATCTCCCGCGCGACCGAGCCGATCGGCGGCCGGGACCGCGTCGGCACCCGCCACGAGCCCCGCCGCGCGAGCACGAAGGCCGTCGTGACGAGAAGACTCCACAGCACGCTGCTCACGCCCACGAGAAGCACGAGACCGAACGTCGCGGCGGTCGCCGGGAAGCTCGCGCAGGCGCCCGCGGCGAAGACCGTGAACAGCGCACCGGGCGGATGCCACTGCGCCCGGTACGCGAACAGCGTCACCGCCGCGGCGAGGGCGGCCACGACGATCACGCTCACTAACGGGGGAGCCGAGAGCACCGACAGCACCGTGCCCAGCAGCATCGCGAGCACCAGGATGCCGCCCGCCGTCGCCTGCATCCGCACGCGCGTGCGCGGCGGGTCGAGGCGACCGTAGAGAGCGGCGAAGGCTCCGAACGAGGCGTAGACGCTCAGGTCGAGGCGACCGATTAGCAGCAGGACCAGCAACGGCACGCCGACGCTGAGCGCGGCGCGGGCCGCGACCCGATGGGCGCCGCCGTGCGGGCCGATGCGGATCACCCCGGTCCACACGCGCCCCCGGGATTCCGCCACCCACTCAGCCTACGCGGGCGGCCGCGGCCTCGACTGTTTCGTGCGCCGTCCTGCGGAGTTCGGCCGTGACACGTCGGCGTCGACCCGATCGAGACGGCGTGTCATCTGCAGACTCCGCCCGATGGCGCACATTGGGCCGTGATCGGCGCCTCGGACATCGCGTGATGGCGTCCCGGCATGCCGGTCAGCATGTGATGGAGTGGAGGCATGGATGCCGAGCGTGAGAAGCCGCCCATCGAGCCGGGGCCCGAGCCCGACACGTCGACCGCCGCGCAGGGGGTTCGGTCGGACCCGACCCTGGATGAGGACGACGACCCCATCGAGTGAGGCCGGGCTGCCTCGACGTCGAGAAGTCAGCCGGGTGACCGCCGGGGCCCTTCCGTAGGGTGGGAAGCCCCGCACCCGAACGAGGAGAGACGTGTTCCGCACGCCCCTGAGCCTGTTCCGTACGCTCGCGATCGCCGAAGCGATCTCGTGGACCATGTTGATCGGCGGGCTCATCCTGCGGGCCACCGCCGACCTGCCCATCGCGGTGACGATCGGGGGTGGCATCCACGGGTTCGTGTTCCTCGCCTACGGAGCGACGGCCGTCCTCGTCGCGCTGAACCAGCGCTGGGGCGTCGGGCCCACCGTCGTCGCCGTGGTCAGCGCGGTGATTCCCTACGCCACGATCCCGACCGAGGTGTGGCTGCACCGCACCGGCCGACTGCGCGGAGTGTGGCGGCTCGAAGCGGGCGACGACCCGCGCGACCACCGGCCCCTCGACCGGCTGGTGCGGTTCTTCCTGCGCCGGCCCTGGGTGCTCGGCATCCTGATCCTGCTGGCGGTGGCGCTCATCTTCGTCGTGCTGCTGGTCGTCGGCCCGCCCGGCGGTAAGGACTGAGACTCAGCGGCGCGTCGAGGCCGTGACCGTGAACTTGCGGTCGCGGGCGACCTGACGCGTCGGGCCGACGAGGCGTTCGAGCGCGCCGCGGTACTGCAGAGCCGAGTTCCAGACCGTCCACAGCTCGCCACCGGGCGCAAGCACCCGGGCCGCGTCGGCGAACATGCGCGGCGCGACCGCCTCGGTGATCGCGCCGCCGGTGTGGAACGGCGGATTGAGCGCGATGAGCGACGCGCTGGCATCCGGGCGCGAGGCCAGAAGGTCGTCGCGGACCACCTCGACCCGATCGGCGACGCCGTTGGCGAGGGCCGTTGCGCGGGCCGAGGCCACCGCGACGGCGGACTGATCCGTGGCGATGATCCGGACGGACGGATGCCGCGTCGCCCAGGCCGCGGCGACGACTCCGGTGCCGCAGGCGTAATCGATCGCTCCGTCGACCGGGCCGGGAAGGTGGGCGAGCAGCAGGCGCGTGCCGATGTCGATCGACGCGCCGGCGAACACGCCGCCGAACGCGCGCACCTCGAGGCCGTCGACCGTCGCGGCCTCGGGCTGCGGGTCGGCGCCGTCGTGCGGGCCCCGGGCGACGAGGACGCGCGACTTCTGGCGCGCGTGGGTGACGTCGACGCGATCGAAGCGTGTGCCGAGCACATCGTTCATCGCGACGGTCATGTATTTCAGCCGCCCGCCCGCGAACACGACGACGTCGGGGTGCGCGTGCGCGGCGATGAGCCCGGCGATGTCGTCGAGCGCGCGCAAGGCGCGGGGAAGCCGGAGCAGCACGACCCGTGCGTCGCGGACGAGGTCGGCATCCAGGGGGTGATGGGTGAAGGTGTCGGGAAGCCCGGAACGAGCGGCGTTGGCCTCCAGCGCGCGTTCGCCGGTGAGGGCGTCCTGGTACACCCGGATGCCGCGTGCCCCGGCGGCTGCCGCGCCGAGCGTGAGCGCCCCGTACGCGTCGTCGATGACGACGAGGCCACCGTCGGAGAAACCGGCCCGGGCGGCCTCGGACTCGTCGAGGATCAGGCGGTCGGCGGCATCCACCGCGACGAGGTCAGGACCTTCGAGGTCGGGCCAGCGGCGGAGATCGTCGAGCGAGAAGGGCACCGAGTCGGGGATCAGCGGGTGCCGAAGTGGAACGGCAGCGCGAGGGAAGCGGCGACGAGCAGGATGCCGAGGGCGAAGAACAGCCCCGGTGCGGCGAACGAGAACGACAGGCCGGTGAGCAGCATGCCGCCGACGAACAGAATGAGCGAGACGATGAACATTGGGGATCCCTTCGGTTCGTCCAGGCTATCGTGCCGCGTCGGTCGCCCGGTCCGCGGCACCGGCCGTCTCGCGCAGCGCGGCGTGCGTCCACAGGGTGCTGCCGGCGACCGCGGCGGGCATGACGGCGACGGCTCCGAGGGGGATGAGGAAGCACAGCTGCGTCGCGACGCCGAAGCCCAGCGCCCGCGCGCGGTTCTCGCGCAGGACCGCGCGGCGCGCCCGCCGGTCGAGCCCTCGCGCCGAGAGCGAGCGCGACGTCAGTTCGTCCGCGAGCAGCCAGCCCGTCAGGAGGACGCCGACGATGAAGCCGAGGATGCCACCGACGAACGGCAGGAGTCCCGTCAGCCACGCGGCCAGTGCGGCCAGAG
>NZ_RBZY01000090.1 GCF_004022425.1 Microbacterium enclense
ATCCCGGTCATCATGAAGGCCATGCTCGAGGAGGGCCTCCTGCACGGTGACGCGCTCACCGTCACGGGCAAGACCCTGGCCGAGAACCTCGCCGACCTGAACCCCGACCCGGTCGACGGCAACGTCATCCACCGCTTCGACGACCCGATCCACGCCACCGGCGGCATCACGATCCTCCACGGGTCGCTCGCTCCCGAGGGCGCCGTCGTCAAGACCGCCGGCTTCGACGCCTCGGTGTTCGAGGGCCCCGCGCGCGTGTTCGAGCGCGAACGCGCCGCCATGGACGCCCTCGAGGCCGGCGACATCCAGGCCGGCGACGTCATCGTCATCCGTTACGAAGGCCCCAAGGGCGGCCCCGGTATGCGCGAGATGCTCGCGATCACCGCCGCCATCAAGGGCGCGGGCCTCGGAAAAGATGTACTACTCTTGACGGACGGTCGATTCTCAGGCGGCACAACCGGCCTCTGCATCGGCCACATAGCTCCCGAAGCGGTGGACGCAGGTCCGATCGCCTTCGTGCGCGATGGTGATCTGATACGGGTCGATATCGCCGCTCGCACTCTCGACTTGATCGTCGATGAGGCCGAGCTGAGTTCCCGCCGCGAAGGCTGGGAACCGCTTCCCCCGCGCTATACCCGTGGCGTCCTGGCCAAGTATTCGAAGCTCGTGCACTCCGCTGCGGAAGGCGCGGTCACGGGCTGACGGCCGTCCCCCTCTCACCCCCCATCTGGTTCCGAGGTCCCACCATGTCCGTCGATTCCGCCACGGCCGTTCCCCGGCCCCCCGCTCGCACCGCTCCGGCGCCCGTGCTCACGGGCGCCCAGGCGGTCGTCCGTTCGCTCGATCTGCTCGGTGTCACCGACGTGTTCGGTCTGCCGGGTGGGGCGATCATGCCCGTCTACGATCCGCTCATGGACGACGAGAACGTCCGCCACATCCTCGTCCGGCACGAGCAGGGCGCCGGTCACGCCGCCGAGGGCTATGCCGCGGCTTCGGGTCGCGTCGGCGTCGCCATTGCGACCTCCGGTCCCGGTGCCACCAACCTCGTCACCGCGATCGCCGACGCCTACATGGACTCGGTGCCGCTCGTGTGCATCACCGGCCAGGTCTTCTCGACCCTCATGGGAACGGATGCCTTCCAGGAGGCCGACATCGTCGGCATCACGATGCCCATCACGAAGCACTCGTTCCTGGTGAAGTCCGCCGAGGAGATCCCCGGCGCCATCGCTGCGGCGTTCGAGATCGCATCCACCGGTCGTCCCGGTCCCGTGCTCGTCGACATCACGAAGGACGCGCAGCAGAACTCGGCGCCGTTCGTCTGGCCGCCCAAGATCGAGCTGCCCGGCTACCGTCCCGTGACGAAGGCCCACGGCAAGCAGATCCAGGCCGCGGCGCACCTCATCGCGAACGCGAAGAAGCCCGTGCTGTACGTCGGCGGCGGAGTCATCCGTGCGAAGGCGTCCGCGGAGCTCAAGACGTTCGCCGAGGCGACCGGCGCTCCGCTGGTCACGACGCTCATGGCGCGCGGCGCGTTCCCCGACTCGCACGAGCAGCATCTCGGCATGCCCGGCATGCACGGCACGGTGCCCGCGGTCCTCGCTCTGCAGGACAGCGATCTGATCGTGTCGCTCGGCGCGCGCTTCGACGACCGCGTCACGGGCAAGGCGGCGTTGTTCGCCCCGAACGCCCAGGTCGTGCACGTCGACATCGATCCGGCCGAGATCTCCAAGATCCGCACCGCGGACGTTCCGATCGTGGGCGACCTCAAAGAGGTGCTCGTCGACCTGGATGCCGCCTTCCGGCAGGCGGCATCCGAGACCGAGGTCGACTATTCCGAGTGGTGGGCGTTCCTCAACGGCCTGCGCGAGGAGTTCCCGCTCGGCTACACGCCGACGACCGACGGTCTGCTCTCGCCCCAGCACGTGATCCAGCGGATCGGCGAGCTGACCGGACCGGAGGCCATCTACGCCGCGGGCGTCGGCCAGCACCAGATGTGGGCGGCGCAGTTCATCAAGTACGAGCGCCCCAACGCGTGGCTCAACTCCGGCGGCGCCGGCACCATGGGCTACTCGGTCCCCGCCGCGATGGGCGCCAAGGTGGCCGAGCCCGAGCGCGTCGTGTGGGCGATCGATGGCGACGGCTGCTTCCAGATGACCAACCAGGAGCTCGCCACCTGCGTCATCGACGACATCCCGATCAAGGTCGCGATCATCAACAACTCGTCCCTCGGCATGGTGCGCCAGTGGCAGACGCTGTTCTTCGACGGTCGCCACTCCAACACCGACCTGAACACGGGGCACGGGACGCGTCGCATCCCCGACTTCGTCAAGCTCGCCGAGGCCTACGGGTGCCTCGCGATCCGGGTCGAGAAGGAGGACGAGATCGACGGCGCGATCGAGCTGGCTCTGGCCACCAACGACCGCCCCGTCGTGATCGACTTCGTCGTGAGCGCGGACGCCATGGTGTGGCCGATGGTGCCGCAGGGCGTCAGCAACAGCTACGTCCAGTACGCCCGCGATCACTCGCCCGCCTTCGCCGAACAGGAGGACTGAGATGTCTCGTCACGTTCTGAGTCTTCTCGTCGAGGACAAGCCGGGTTTGCTGACCCGCGTCGCCGGTCTCTTCGCCCGTCGTGGCTTCAACATCGAATCCCTCGCCGTGGGTGTCACCGAGGTGCCGGGCCTGTCCCGCATCACGGTGGTGGTCGACGTCGAGGGCTTGCCGCTCGAGCAGGTGACGAAGCAGCTCAACAAGCTGATCAACGTCATCAAGATCGTCGAGCTCGACGCGGCCAGTTCCGTGCAGCGCGAGCACGTGCTCGTGAAGGTGCGCGCCGACAACGCCAGCCGGTCCAACGTGCTCGAGGTCGTGAACCTCTTCCGGGCATCGGTGGTCGACTACGCGACCGACGCCCTCGTGATCGAGATCACGGGCGACTCGGGCAAGGTCGGAGCCTTCCTCAAGGCCATCGAACCGTTCGGTGTGAAGGAGCTCGCGCAGTCGGGCCTGCTCGCCGTCGGCCGCGGCGGCAAGAGCATCACCGAGCGCGTCCTGCGCGGTTGACCCTTCTCGTACTTTCCACACACCCGGTCCCCGCCGCGGGACCTGTATCCAAGGAGAAAGCATCCCCATGGCAGAGATCTTCTACGACGACGACGCCGACCTCTCGATCATCCAGGGCAAGAAGGTCGCGATCGTCGGCTACGGCTCGCAGGGCCACGCGCACGCGCAGAACCTCCGCGACTCTGGCGTCCAGGTCGTCATCGCGCTGAAGGACGGCTCGAAGTCTGCCACCAAGGCGCAGGAGGACGGCTTCGAGGTCAAGAACGTCGCCGACGCGACCGAGTGGGCCGACCTGATCATGATCCTGGCTCCCGACCAGCACCAGCGGTCGATCTTCGCCGACTCGATCAAGGACAAGCTGACCGAGGGCAAGACGCTCGCCTTCGCGCACGGATTCAACATCCGCTTCGGCTATATCGACGCCCCCGAGGGTGTTGACGTCATCCTCGTCGCCCCCAAGGCCCCCGGACACACCGTGCGTCGCGAGTACGTCGCGGGTCGTGGCATCCCGGACATCATCGCCGTCGAGCGCGATGCCTCGGGCTCCGCATGGGACACCGCCCTGTCCTACGCGAAGGCCATCGGCGGCACCCGCGCCGGCGTCATCAAGACGACCTTCACCGAGGAGACCGAGACCGACCTGTTCGGTGAGCAGTCCGTCCTGTGCGGTGGCATGAGCCACCTCGTGCAGTACGGCTTCGAGACCCTCACCGAGGCCGGCTACCAGCCCGAGATCGCCTACTTCGAGGTGCTGCACGAGCTGAAGCTCATCGTCGACCTCATGTGGGAGGGTGGCATCGCCAAGCAGCGCTGGTCCATCTCCGACACGGCCGAGTACGGCGACTACGTCTCCGGCCCCCGCGTGATCTCGCCCGAGGTCAAGGAGAACATGAAGGCCGTTCTCGCCGACATCCAGTCGGGCGCGTTCGCCGAGCGCTTCATCGCGGACCAGGACAACGGCGCCCCCGAGTTCCTTGCGCTCCGTGAGAAGGAGCAGGGTCACCCGATCGAGGCGACCGGCAAGGAGCTGCGCGGTCTGTTCGCGTGGAAGCAGCAGGACAGCGACTACGTCGAGGGCTCTGCCGCGCGCTGATCCTCGTCGCGAACGCCCCGGAACCGTCGTCGGTCCCGGGGCGTTCGCGTTGCGGCGGGGCGTCACCCCGGTGTCCGGGGCTGCCGCTACCGTGGACGCGTGAGCACTCCGCGCGACGACGACGCCCTTTCGTGGGGCGGTGACGACGATCCCACGCTCGACGTGGGCGAGAAGCGCGCGCCCGAGCCCGGTGCCGACGCGCTCGAGCCCGAGCCGTTGCAGCCCGCTCCGGCGCCCCGGTCCGCCCCGGCGCCTCAGCCCGCCCACCCGCGAGCGGCGTCGGACGAGCGGCATCCCGAACCGTCGGCCGAAGCCTCGGACGACCGGGATGCCACTACCTCGGGGTCGCTCGGCAATGTCGGACTCGTGGGCATCGGCATGGTGGCCGCGACCTTCCTGCTGTTCGCGATCGGTTGGCTGGTCGCCGGTTTCCGTCTGCGTGACGCCGGGCTCCCGATCCCCGATGTGACGGTCGTGGCGTTGACGATCGGCGCCGGTCTCGCCCCTCTCGTGTGGTTCGTGACGGTGCTCGCGCTCACCCGCGGCCGGCGGACGTGGCAGCGGTTCTTGATGCTGATCCTCGGCATCGTGCTGCTCGTCCCCTGGCCGTTCCTGTCGTTGGGAGTCCTCGCATGAGCACGACCGCCGCTCGCCCACGCCGACTGCCGACGTGGCTCGTCGTCATGATCGCCGGCGTGTTCGGGCTGTTCTACGCCTTCGTCGTGTGGAGCTCGGTCGCGCTGCTCGTGCAACAGGCGTCCGGTGCCCTCGGTCTCAACGGTCTGGGGTGGTTCGTCTACATCCTGCCGATCGTCTTCCCCCTCGTCGCCTTCGGTGTGTCTTTCGCCCTCGGTGCCCGCCGCGGCGCCGGGGAGTTCTCGCTCGCGCTCCTCACGGGGCTGACACTGTCCGCTGCGTTCTGGCTTGCGATCGTGGGATACGGCGCGACCTCGTACAGTCTCTACGGCGGCTGAGAGTCCGGTCGGGCCGTCACACGGTCGGGAAGGCCGTGCACGCCGCGCTAGGCTGACAGACGGCCCGCACGGGTCGCGCGCCCGGCTCGCGTCGGCGACGTGCGGCGGTGCGCGCCGATCCCGTGCACCGTTTCGAAGGACTCATCCGTGACGAAGCCCGTCGTGCTCATCGCCGAAGAACTCTCTCCCGCCACGATCGACGCGCTCGGCCCCGACTTCGACGTGCGCCACGTCGACGGGACCGACCGCCCCGCGCTGCTCTCGGCCCTCGCCGGTGCGCACGCGGTGCTGGTGCGCTCGGCCACCAAGATCGACGCCGAGGCCATCGCGGCTGCGCCGGTGCTGAAGGTCGTGGCCCGTGCCGGGGTCGGGCTGGACAACGTCGACATCAAGTCGGCGACCGCGGCCGGGGTCATGGTCGTCAACGCGCCCACGTCGAACATCATCTCGGCAGCCGAGCTGACGGTCGGACACGTCCTGAGCCTCGCGCGTCGCATCCCCGCCGCCCACGCCTCGCTCGCGCAGGGCCTGTGGAAGCGCAGCTCGTTCACGGGAACCGAACTCTTCGAGAAGACGATCGGCATCATCGGTCTCGGGCGCATCGGCGCGTTGATCGCCGCGCGTCTGCAGGCTTTCGACATGCGCGTGATCGCCTACGACCCGTACGTCACCGCCACCCGTGCACAGCAGCTCGGCGTGCAGCTGGTGTCGCTCGACGACCTTCTCGAACAGAGCGACTTCGTCACCATCCACATGCCGAAGACGCCCGAGACCACGGGCATGATCGGCACGGAGCAGCTGCGCCGGATGAAGTCCTCGGCCTACGTCATCAACGTCGCCCGCGGCGGGCTGATCGATGAGGATGCGCTCTTCGAGGCGCTCACCTCGGGCGAGATCGCCGGTGCCGGCCTCGACGTCTTCTCGACGGAGCCGCCCGCAGAGGACGGTCCCGCCCGCAAGCTCCTTGATCTGCCGAACGTCGTGGTCACCCCCCACCTCGGCGCCAGCACCGACGAGGCCCAGGAGAAGGCGGGCGTCTCGGTCGCGCGCTCGGTCAAGCTCGCCCTCGAGGGCGACCTGGTCCCGGATGCCGTGAATGTGGCGGGCGGCGCGATCGACCCGTTCGTCCGCCCCGGTATCGCCCTGGTGGAGATGCTCGGCCAGTTCTTCAGCGGCCTCGCCGACAGTGCCCTGTCGAGCCTGGACATCGAGGTGCGCGGCGAGCTCGCAGAGTACGACGTCAGCGTTTACCGCCTCGCCGCCCTCAAGGGCATCTTCAGCCGCATCGTCAGCGAGACGGTCTCCTATGTCAACGCGCCGCTGTTCGCCGAGCAGCGCGGTGTCGAGACCCGCCTGATCGTCGAGGCCGACAGCCCCCTGTACCGCAACATCACGATCCTGCGCGGCACGCTCGCAGACGGTTCGACCCTCGAGGTCGCGGGAACCCTGGCGGGGACCCGCATGGTGCCGAAGGTCGTCGGCATCAACGGTTACGAGATCGAGGTCCCGATCGAGACGCACCACATCGTGATGCGGTACGCCGACCGTCCCGGCATCGTCGCGATCTACGGTCAGAAGCTCGGCGAGGCCGGCATCAACATCGCGGGCCTGCAGGTCGCCCGGCCGGATGCCACGGGTCGCGCGCTCTCGGTCCTCACGGTCGACTCGCCCGTGCCCGATCAGATCCTGGATGCCATGCGCCAGGCCGTCAATGCCGACCTCTTCCGTCAGATCGAGATCGTCGAGAGCTGACGTTCGTCGTCGTTCCGGGCGAGGGGGTCGCGGGAGCGGCCCCCTCCTCGCGTTTCCGAGGAACTCTGTGTCACGGTCCTTCGCGTGCCGCGGGCGGCGTCCCGGTCGCCGATCTCAGGTCGTCGCGGCGACGACGGCCGAGATGAGTGCGTCGAGGTCGGCACCCTCGAGCGTCGGGCCCGGGAGAGCGTTGAGGTCGAGCACCGCGTTGAAGTAGAGCCCGTCGCTCACGAGTAGGACCATCTGCAGTGCCGTCTCGTTCCGCGTGTGCGGACGCAGACTGTCTTCCCAGAGCTCCCGCACGCGCCGCAGGCTCCCC
>NZ_RBZY01000091.1 GCF_004022425.1 Microbacterium enclense
CGGGTGGGCGGCGGTGCGGCGGCAGCCGTGACCTCTCACACGCCTTCGCGCAAGGGGTGCCCTCCGTCGACGCGAAGCCGAGCGTGAGACGTAGATTCGGCATGACCTCATCCGCCGCGCGAGTCGCGGCATCCTGAGGTCGAAGTTCGGGGGAGGCGGGACCATGGCGAAGAAGAACACCGATGCGCGACAGCTCGACGAGAAGGCTTTCGTCGAGGCCACGTCCGAGGCGAAGTCGCGCTACGGCCGGTTCAACCTCGCGATCGTCGGCGCGTCCGGCGTCGGGAAGTCGTCGCTCGTCAACGCGGTGTTCGGGCGCGACTGGGCGAAGGTCGGGCGCGGGTTGCCGGTCACGCGGGGAGTGCACTTCTACAGCGACGACTCGCTCGGCATCTGGGACGTGGAGGGGTTCGAAATCGGCTCGCCCGTCGCGCCGGATCAGCAGCTGCGCAACCACCTGGATGCCATCGCGGCCCACCCCGGCGATCATCAGATCTCCGTCGTCTGGTACTGCGTGCGGGCCGCTGACGACCGGCTCACCCCGGCCGACATCGCGATGATCCGCGAGCTCGATGCGCGGGGGCTGCCGGTGATCCTCGTGCTGACCAAGGTCGATTGGATCAAGAACCCGATCACCGGGCACCAGGGCGTCGCGAAGGACCTGCAGGCGTTCGTCGACTGGCTCAACGACCCCGTCGACCCGGCGACGGGCGAGCGTATTCGCATCCCGTACCGACGTGTCATCCTCACCTCCACCCGCGACCGCCACGGGAAGGGGAAGGGGCACGGCCTCGGTGACCTTGTCACGGAGACCCTCGAACTCGCCCCCGACCGCGATAAGGACGCCTTTCGCATCGCACAGCGACTCAACCTCCCGTGGAAGAGGGAGATGGCGCGGCCGATCATCGCCGCGGCGTCCGCAGCGGCCGCGGGGGCGGCATCCGTTCCGCTTCCTGTCTCGGATGCTGTCACGCTGGCGCCGATCCAGCTGACGATGATGGGGCGCATCGCCGCCATCTACGACCTCGAGGTCAAGACGATGCTCTCGGCCGGAGCGCTGGCGCAGTTCGGCGTGCAGGTGGCCGGGCGTGCGCTCGCGACGAGCTTCCTGAAGCTCATCCCCGGCGCGGGGATCGTCGTGAACGCGGCGGTGGCGGCGGCGCTCACGGCGGCGACGGGCGAGAGCTGGCTCAAGATCTGCGAGCTGCTGCACACCGGCAAGATCGACGTGCGCAAGCTCGACCAGGAGTGGGCGAAGTACGCGCCGAGCTTCATAGACGTCGCGCGCAAGCTCGTCGAGCGGCGGGTGGGGCGGAAGTAGCGCCCGGTCCTTCGGGCGGCTGGCGGTACCCGCGTCGCGAACGCCGCGGGCGCATGACCTCAGTCATTCGCCCGAACTCCGGAGCATCCGGGGCGGAGGGACTGAGGTTGTGCGAACTGCTGAGGTTGCGCAGCTCCCCGCGCGTACTTCCGCTCGGCAGCCGTGCGGCCACCGGCTCTTGCCCATACGGCATCCATCGCGCACAGTGAGGAAGAACCCGCTCTCTCATCCCCCAGGAGCAGCCATGACCCCCGTCATCATCCTCGCCCTCGTCGGCGGCGCGTCGCTCGCCGTCACCGCCACCGCTTTGTGGCGCACGCCCGCCACCCGCGACGCGTTGCGGCGGTACTTCCGCTCGGCGGAGTGAGCCGCTTCAGACCCGCGGCACCGCCTCACCCGCGACCCACGCGCGCAACGCGCCCAGACGCGGTTCATCGAGGCCCACGACATCGACCGTCTTCACTCCGCCGATGCCGTCGGCATCCTTCCGCCCCGATCGGCGGGCGAGCCCGTCCGGCATCCGGTGCGCGGTGAAGTCGAGCGTCGAGTCGACGACCACGACCTCGTCGCCCGCGGGTAGATCTCGGGCGCGCTGGATCAGCGCCTGCACCTTCCAGTGCTCCCACAGCGCGTTCGGACCCGTGTCCATGCGGTCCGCGGTGGGAGCGGCCGGGAGTTCGGCGGCATCCGGGAATCGAACGACATCCGCGAGACCGAGGTGCTCTGCCAGGGCGCGGAGGGCGTCGGGATCCGTGAGGCGGCGGGTGTGCCAGACGATGTCGGCGCCCGCGGCGGCCAGCTCGCGGATGCCGTCGACCATGGGCAGGCGGAAGAAGAACCGGCCGTCGGGGGTCACGGCGCCGTCGTCGGGAACCGGGAGCGGCGCGTACTCGCGACCCTCTTTCATGGCTGCGTAGTCGCGGGCGGGAGAGTCGATCTCGACGAGCAGCACTTCCTCGACGCCGAGCAGGATCGTGTGGCGGCTCNGGCGGATCCCCAGCCATGAACCGCCCGCGGGGATGTCAATCCCCTGTGCCGCAGGACGATGCCGGTTCGAGGCTCGGTGCCAGAACGGACCGATTCATCGACAGGCGGGAGCTGGGACGTGGCCGAGCACACCGTGTCCGCATCGTCCGACATCGACTACCGGGCGCGTGCGACGTTCTCGCGGCGCAACCTGGGGTCCGGCATCCTGTTCGGCGTCGGTCTGATCGCGTTCGTCGATGAGGCCGTGTTCCACCAGCTGCTGCACTGGCACCACTTCTACGATCTCGGCACCTCGGAGATCGGACTCGTCTCGGATGGCCTCTTCCATGCGCTGAGCTGGGCGGCAACGATCGGAGGGTTGTTCCTGCTCGCCGACCTCCGCCGACGCCGCGCGTTCTGGCAGATGAGGTGGTGGGGAGGGGTGCTGCTGGGCGCGGGGGTCTTCCAGCTCTACGACGGCACGGTGCAGCACAAGTGGTGGGGCATCCATCAGATCCGCTACGTTCCCGACCTGCTCCCGTACGACCTGACGTGGAACATCACTGCCGTCGCCATGATCATCGCCGGAGCCGCTCTCACCGTCCGCACGCGCCGCAGCCGCGTCCCGGTCGGCTGAGCCCGTGCCTCATCACGCGTCGGGTTCCGGCGGCCTCAGCGTGGAGGTCATCCTCGCTCTGCCGTTCGCGCTCGCGCTGATCCTCTACGGGGGCGGCGTCGTCTTCCACCGACGTCGGGGATCCACGTGGCCCTGGTATCGGAGCCTCTTCTGGGTGCTGGGGGTGGGTGCTGCCGCCGCGGGCTTCGTCGGCCCCCTCGCCGTCGCGGCCCACGGGGACTTCGTCGCGCACATGGGGGCGCATCTCCTCGTCGGCATGGCAGCCCCGCTCCTCCTCGTGCTCGCGTCTCCGGTCACCCTCGCCTTGCGAACGCTGCACGTCGTTCCCGCCCGGCGGCTGGCCCGCATCCTGTCGAGCTGGCCGGCCCGGGTCGCGACCGCTCCTGTCGTGGCCGCGGTTGTGAACGTCGGCGGCATGTGGCTGCTGTATGCCACACCGCTCTACGACGCGATGCGGGAAGACGTCCTTCTCCACCTCGTCGTCATGGCGCACTTCCTCCTCGCCGGATACGTGTTCACCGTGGCGATTATCCCGATCGACCCCGCGCCCCACCGCGCGGGCTTCCCGCTCCGGATAGCGGTGCTGGTCCTCGCGCTCGCCGCCCACGGCATCCTGGCCAAGACGATCTACGCCCGCCCGCCCGCGGGAGTGGCGACTCCCGAGGCACAGGCAGGAGCGATGCTGATGTACTACGCCGGCGACGTCATCGACGCCGTGATCATCGCCGTTCTCTGCGCCCAGTGGTACCGGCACGGCTCCTTCGGGATCCGCCGCTCGGCGGCAGCCGTACCGCGTCACACCGCCCGCGGCTGAGCGTTCCCGCCACCGAGTCAGAGCGCTCTTACTTCGGTGATCTACCGGCGGCGTGAGAAAGAACGGTCAGCTCGCCTCATCGACGACGAGCGTGTGCCACGTCTCGAACGTCAGGTCCGACGCGCCCGCGGTGTCGCCGGCGGCGAGGAGGGCGATGAGCCGCTCGTGACGTTCGAGCGACTCACGGCCGTGCTCGGTGAAACGCAGGCGCTCGGCGCGGCGTACCACCGGGCCGAACTGGTCGAGCACCGATTCCATGGCGGCGTTGCCGAGCGCCGCGACCGGGACGCGGTGGAAGGCTTCATCAGCGACCATCGCTGCCGCGATATTGCCGGCGTCGAGAGCGTCCGCGAAGCGCTGGTTCGCGTCGCGCATCCGCTCGAGGTGAGCCTCGTCGAGCGCGGCGCCCTGGACGGCGAGCAGGTGCATTGCCGCAACGACGTCGCGTGCATCGCGCACGGCCTTGGCGTCGATCGTGCTGACGGTCGTGGATCGGCCGGGCTTCGCGACCACCAGTCCTGACGCGCCCAAACGCAGGAGCGCCTCGCGGACGGGCGTGCGACTGACGCCCAACCACTCCGCGAGTTCGGCGTCGCGCAACTGTTCCCCGGGTTCGAGGGTCCCGTCGACGATGGCGTCCCGCAGGCGGCGGAAGACGTCGTCGCGGAGGAGTGAGCGGTCCACACCGGAACTCTGCTGAGGAATCGGCATGCAATATATTGCGCGCGCTCTGGTCTCTGCGCCAAATCGGGCGGGGCCATCGGGCGGGGTCGCCCGTGCTGAATGGATATGCAATATGTTGCGTACCGCGTGCGTTGCACACATCAACACCAACGCCGGCACGCAAGCGCCGCAGCAGAAAGGCAGAACCATGACCGAGCAGAACATCACCAACGTCGTCCTCGTCCACGGCGCATTTGCTGACGGATCCGGGTGGCGGGGGGTCTACGACCTCCTGACGGCGCGCGGCTTCCGCGTGTCGATCGTCCAGAACCCGCTCACCTCGCTCGAAGCCGACGTGACCGCGACCACGCGCGTGCTCGACTCGCAGGACGGGCCCGTGATCCTCGTCGGACACTCGTGGGGTGGCACCGTCATCACCGAGGCGGGAATCCACCCGAACGTCGCGGGACTCGTCTACGTCTCGGCGATCGCCCCTGACGCCGGCGAATCGTCGGGCCAGCAGTACGAGGGCTTCGCCTCCACCCCTGAGTTCGTCATCGACGTCACGGAGGACGGTTACGGATACCTCAACCGCGACGCGTTCCACGCTGGTTTCGCCGCCGATCTGAGCGCAGAGGATGCCGCGTTCCTGGCCGACAGCCAGGTGCCGGTGGCGATGTCCGTCTTCGGCGAGGCCGTGACCAACGCCGCCTGGCGGGACAAGCCGAGCTGGGCAGTCATCGCCACCGAGGACAAGGCCTTCGACCAGGCGATGCTGCAGCACATGGCCAGCCGCATCGGCGCCGAGATCACCACCGTCCCCGGCAGCCACGCGCTGTTCATCTCGCAGGCCGAGACGGTCGCCGACGTGATCGCCACGGCCGCACGGAACGCGCAGCGCTGACCTCCCGACCGGTGAGGGCGGCGCGCGAGATGAGCGCCGACCGCCCTCACCGAAGGAGTTCGGGCGCCGCGAGCACGGCGCGAACGGCGCCCTCGCGGTGAGCAACATTCAGCTTGCGGTACAGGGAAGCCGTCTGCGTCTTGATCGTGTTCTGCGACAGCCCCTCGGCCTGAGCGATATCGGCTCGCGAGCGCCCGTCCAGGAGGTGGCGGAGGACGGCGCGCTCGCGCGGGGTGAGGTGTACCGCGGGTCGGGGCGACCGACGCGCCCTCGGGGGAACCGTCGCGAGCGCATCCCGGATCTCGTCCGGGAGCCGCTGCCCGGAGAGGTCCTCGAGCCGCGCGAGCTCCTCCGGCGAGAAGCGGTGCAACACATCGAACAGGCGCTCGGCGGCGACGATCTCGAGGCAGACCCGGAAGTGGGATGCCGCGTCGTCGAGGTGATCGTTGCGGAGATGGATGACAGCCATCACGGCGCGCAGTTCGGCGGCGACACCCGGGGTCGCGGTCCCCTCGGACAGGGGGCCGGACGCGTCCGCGAGGGCGACGGGGAGAGCGTCCGTCGAAACCGCGCGCCAGGCGCGCAGAACCTCCCGGGTGCCCGTCGAAGTCCCCGCGTGCACCGCATCGAGATCGGAGAAGGCGGTTTCCGTGCGCGTCGCGTCCGATGCGGTCAGGGCAGCCCCGGCGGACGCGATCGCCAGGAGGGCATGGTTCAGCCCCGCGGCGGCCAGAGCGGCGGGGTGCGCTGCGCGGAGCGCGAGGAGCTTCGCCGGGAAGCTCTCGGTGTTCCCGGCCAGCGTCGAGACGAAGGATTCCGTATAGAACCGCATCGCCCAGGTCTCGGACGAGACGGTCGGAGACGACGCGAGGATGCCGTTCGCGCGGTCGAGGTCGAGTTCGTGAGCGGCCAGCAGGGCGGCGGCGAGTGCCGGCATCTCGTGGACGGTGTCCGAGCCATCGTGAGAATAGTCCGGCACACGGGACAGCCATTCACGTGCCTGGGTGGGCATTCCTAGGAAGGCGAAATCGAAAGCGAGGGATCCTGCCGCCTCCACAGCGATACGCGTGTTGTCGTGGCGGATCGCCTCGTCGTATGCACGCTCGTAGGCGCGGATGGCTTCCGGGAGACGAGCCCCCAATTGCAGGGAGATCGCCCACTGCAATCGCAGGTCGGGAATGACCGGACGAATGGCGCGGGTCGCCCCCGCCGGGCTTTCCCTGAGCAAGCGCAACGCTGCTTCCGCCGCCGCGACCGCGTCGGCGAATCGGCCGACCATGCGGGCGCCCGCACTCTGGCTGGTCAGTTTGGCCAGCGTGTCGAGCAGGCCCGCCTCTTTGCCCGGAGCGTGTTGATAGCGGGTCGGTCGTGCCGGGCCCCGCGCCGGAATGAAGTTCGCGTACTCATGCGCCGCTGCGAAGCGAGCGTTCGACGCTCGCACGGATGCGGGCATCGCATTCAGCGCCGACACGAGCGCCTCACGATGCGAATGGGTCAGTTCGACCCAGTGCGTGTCCACATATTCGACCAGGTCGTCCCAAGCCTCGCGGTCGATCAACGAAGCGATCTCTGAATTGCGCAACGAAAAACAGCCCCTCAACCCTGAGCGAATTCCGCCCCCGCGCCTCATGGTATCGACGTGCGGCCCGTTCCGACTCTCGGGCATCGTCGCTCAGAGGCGCGGCACCGCCCCGCCGGCGATCCAGGCGCGAAGCGCGTCGAGGCGTGGTTCGTCGAGGCCCACGACGTCGGCCGTCTTCACACCGCCGATGCCGTCGGCATCCCTCCGTCCCGAGCATGCACTCCCTCGACGCCGAGCAGGATCGTGTGGCGGCT
>NZ_RBZY01000092.1 GCF_004022425.1 Microbacterium enclense
CCCCGCGGGGCGCCGGCCTTCGCGATTCGTCAGGCTCTGGTCTTGGGCTTGCGGACGAACAGGGTCTCCGTCTGCTCGAGCTCCATACCCTTGGTCTCGGGGATCTTCCACATCACGAAGACGAACGACAGCGCGGCGAAGAACGCATAGGCACCGTACGTGATGGTGAGCGACCAATCCGCCAGGGCGGGGAAGGTCCACGACACGAGGAAGTTGGCGAGCCACTGCGCACCGGCGGCGACGCCGAGCGCCTTGCCGCGGATGCGGCTGGGGAAGATCTCTCCGAGCAGCACCCATACGAGCGGACCCCAGGAGGCGCCGAACCCGACGACGAAGAGGTTGGCCGCGACGAGGGCCACCGGACCCCACGCCCCGGGCAGGGACACGTCTTGGCCGGAGCCGGTGGCGAACGAGAACGCCAGGGCCATCACCCCCAGCGAAAGCGCCATGAGGGCCGAGCCGACGAGCAGCAGGGGCTTTCGTCCGACGCGGTCGACGAGCCAGATGGCGATGAGGGTGACGAGGACGTTCGTGATCGAGGTGATCACACCGATCAGCAGCGAGTTGCTCTCGTCGAAGCCGACCGCCCGCCACAGACTCGTCGAGTAGTAGAAGATCACGTTGATGCCGACGAACTGCTGGAAGACCGACAGGATGATGCCGATCCAGACGATCGGCTGGAGGCCCAGCGCCGGGCCCGCGAGCGAGGCGCCCTTGTTCTTGCGGTCGGTCTCGATCGCCGTCGTCAGGTCTTTGACGGTCTTGTCGAGGTCGGCGGGGGGCACGAGCCGCGCGAAGATCGCCCGGGCCTCATCGGTACGGCCGCGCGCCAAGAGGAAACGGGGCGACTCCGGCATCGTGAACGCGAGGAAACCGTAGACGGCGGCGGGGATGACGCCGATCAGGAACATCCAGCGCCAGGCATCCAGGCCCCACCACAGCATGTTGTCGGCGCTGCCGCCCGCCGCCGCCACGAGAAGGGCGTTGCTGAGCAGAGCGGCGAAGATGCCGAGGGTGATCGCGAGCTGCTGCAGCGAGGCGAGGCTGCCGCGGATCTGTCGCGGCGCGACCTCGGCGATGTACGCCGGGGCCACGACGGACGCGATCCCGATGCCGAGGCCGCCGAGGACGCGCCACACGATGAGGTCGGGGACGCTGAAGGTCAGGGCGGATCCGATCGAGGAGATGAGGAACAGCGCGCTGCCCACGATCATGACCTTGAGGCGGCCGTAGCGGTCGGAGAGCGCGCCGGCGGCGATCGCGCCGATCGCGCAGCCGATCAGGGCGATCGCGACGACGAACCCGGTGAGGATCGGCTCCTTCGTGTAGTCCGACTCGATCGAGCGGACGGCGCCGTTGATGACCGACGAGTCGAAGCCGAAGAGGAACCCGCCCACCGCGGCAGCGATCGAGAGGACGACCGCTCGTCGCCCGTAGGGGCTCCGGAGGGTGAAGGCATTGGCGGGTATCGACTGCGTCTGGCTCACCCGCTCACGGTACTCCCCGGAACGGGCGGGTCGGCGGAGGCTGGCTACAGTGGAACAATGCCCGTTTCGCTCCTCGGCGCCACCGAGATCCGCCGGCTCGCCGCCGACCTCGACGTCACGCCGACCAAGAAGCTGGGCCAGAACTTCGTCGTCGACGCCAATACCGTCCGCAAGATCGTCCAGGCGGCCCGGGTCGAGGCATCCGATCGCGTCGTCGAGATCGGGCCCGGGCTCGGCTCGCTGACCCTGGCGATCCTCGAGACGGGGGCGTCGGTCGTCGCCGTCGAGATCGATCACCGCCTCGCCGCGCGACTGCCCGACACGGCCGCGGCCCACGGGGTGGCATCCGACCGCCTGAGCGTCATCGACGCCGACGCGCTGCAGGTGCGGGACCTCCCCGGCGAGCCGGAGGTGCTCGTCGCCAACCTCCCCTACAACGTCTCGGTGCCGGTGCTGCTGCACTTCCTGGAGACCTTCCCGTTCCTCCAGCGCGGCGTGGTCATGGTGCAGGCCGAGGTGGGGGAGCGTCTCGCCGCCCCGCCCGGGTCGAAGGTGTACGGGGCGCCCAGCGTCAAGGCCGCCTGGTACGGCCCGTGGCGGCTCGCCGGAACGGTGTCCCGTCAGGTGTTCTGGCCCGTCCCCAACGTTGACAGCGTGCTCGTCGGATTCGAACGGGATGCCACGTCCCGAGGCGATGAGGAGCTCCGGCGCCGCACTTTCGCCATCGTGGATGCCGCTTTCCAGCAGCGCCGCAAGATGCTGCGGCAGGCGCTCGCCGGCGTCTTCGGCGGTTCGGCCGCCGCCGCCTCGGACGCGCTCGAGGCGGCGGGTGTCGCCCCGACCCTCCGCGGCGAGCAGCTCTCGATCGAGGACTTCGTCCGCATCGCCGCCCTGCCCTGACTCACACGTCAGCCGGTGGGGTGAGTTCTTGGGGTGTTCACCATGCGTTCCTGAAACATGTCGGTAACATTTCAGCCCAACCGGGAGCATCACGCCGGTCGGAGGTCGTACCCGACGACCCGAAGGGAACGAGATGCGCTACGCCGAACACCCGCGCCCCGAACGCGTGCTGCTGCACCTGAGCGACACCCACCTGCGCGCCGGCGCCGCACCGCTCTACGACCGTGTGGATTCCGAGGCGCACCTGGCCCAGGCGGTCGCGGCGATCGAGGCATCCGGCATCCGGCCCGACGGGCTCATCTTCACCGGCGACATCGCGGACTTCGGCGAGGGCGACGCCTACGCCCGCGTCCGCGCGATCGTCGAGCCGGCCGCCGCGCGGCTCGGCGCCCCGGTCATCTGGGTGATGGGCAACCACGACGACCGTGCGACGTTCCGCACCCACCTCCTCCCCGGGGACGGGGCCGATCCCGCGTCGCCCGTCGACCGTGTCGACGAGCTGAACGGTCTTCGGGTCGTGACCCTCGACACGTCGGTCCCCGGGCAGCACCACGGTGAGGTGACCGAGGCCCAGCGCGACTGGCTCGCCGACGTGCTGTCGGTGCCGGCGCCGCTGGGCACGATCCTCGCCATGCACCACCCCCCGGTGCCGAGCGTGCTCGACCTCGCGGCGACCGTCGAGTTGCGCGATCAGCGTCTCCTCGCCGACGTGCTGCGCGGAAGCGATGTGCGCACGATCCTGGCGGGGCACCTCCACTACTCGACGTTCGCCACGTTCGCCGGCATCCCCGTCTCCGTGGCATCCGCGACGTGCTACACGCAGGACCTCATGGTCCCCGTCGGCGGGACGCGGCCCCAGGACGGGGGCCAGGGCTTCAACCTCGTCCACGTCTACGACGAGACGATCGTGCATTCGGTGGTGCCGGTCGGTGCCGCCGAGGTGCTGCAGTACGTCGACGCCGCCGAGTCGCAGGAGCGACTGCGGTCGGCCGGCATCTCGGTGCCGACCGCGCGCGACCTCAGCGGGCGGGTGTCGCCGCCGACGACGCCGCTGCCGATCCTGCGCTGACGGCGTCGGACTTCTCCCAGGGTGCGGCCACGGGGAAGTAGCGCTCGAGGCACGCTCGGAGGGCGGGGACACGCACCTCCTCGGGGATCTCGGGGACGCTGCCGTCGTTGAGGCAGAACATGTCGGTGTCGCGGCCCGAGACGAGACGCTCCATGCGGCGAAGCGAATCGAGCTGCGTCGTCTGGACGTACCGGGTGCGCGGCTCGGTCGTGATGACCGCCCGGCCGGTGGCCAGCGCGTAGTAGTGGTACAGGCTGTTCGTCACGGAGATGTCGGTCGCCGAGCGGAAGCGGCTGGCCGCGGTGCGGGCGTAGTCCTCGGCGAACTCGCGCTCCAGCTCGTACGCCACCGACCGACGCAGCGGCGTCGCGCAGTGCTCGAGGTCGAGCGTGATGACGCGGCCGAAGCGTTCCTGCAGCAGTGCCCTGTTCACGCGCAGCCCGTTGTCGTGGCCGGAGCGGTCGGTGTGCGCGGGTCCGCTGCCGATGCGGATGCCGCTCTCGACGAAACGGCTGATCCCGGCACCGCTGAAGAACAGCTCCGGGGTGACCGGACGGCCGAAGAACATGTCGTCGTTGCTGTAGAGGAAGTGCTCGGCCAGCCCCGGGATGCGGTGCAGCTGCGCCTCGACGGCGTGCGAGTTGTGCGTCGGGAGCACCGAGGGATCGGCGAAGAACTCCTCGCTGCGCACGATCGTGACCCGGGGGTGATCGGCCAGCCACTCGGGGGTGGGGGAGTCGGTGGCGATGAAGATGCGACGCACCCAGGGCGCATACATGTGGACGCTGCGCAGCGCGTAGCGCAGCTCGTCGACCTGACGGTAGCGGGCGGCGTTGTCGTCGCCGTCACCGACCACGTACCCCTTCATGCGCGCGGCGCGCTGGCGCTGGAACTCGCTCGACGAGCCGTCGACCCAGGAGAAGACCATGTCGACGTCCTCGGTGAACTCGTTCGGGTGAGGGTCGAACATGCCGGTGATGGTGCGCCAGCGGCGCCCGTAGCGCTCCACCTCGACGACGTCGAGATCTGCCGCCGCGAACGTGCGGCGGGTCAGCGCGCTGGGGCGCGGCGCCTCGATCGTCCGGGCACCGAACCGCCACAGCTCCAGGCGGGGCGCGAGCGCGGCGCCGTAGCGGTACGAGCCCTCGGTCGAGGTGCGCGGGCGGAAGACGGCGTACGCCTCGACGGCGTTGCGGGTCGGGCGGACGCTGTGCGCGGGCACCGGGTCCTCGCCGCGGGCCTTGAGGTAGACGGGGCCGAGCTCGGGATCGCGCAGGGCCGCCAGCGCGGCGTCGGCGTGCGCGGTGTCGACGACGATCTTCGGTCGGCGGTTGGCATCCCGAACCAGCATCACTTCGACGCCCGCGGCCTCGATCGCCGCGGCGACGGTGAGGACGTCGTCACGCTCGGCGTCGCTGGGCGTCCGGGTGTCGTCGACGACGTGCAGAATGCCGTCGACCATGCGGATGTCGTCCCGCGAGAGGAGGGCGCGCCACGGATCGGTCTCGACAGAAAGGGGAACCATCGATCGCATACTGTGCCTCCTCGGGGGATTGGGGTCGGGTGCGTACACCGTAGGGAGGCGGCGTTACGCCCGCGTTTCGGCGACGACGCCGAAGGGCGGTGGGTGGGGCGGTACTGTCGAAGAGTGACTGAGATCGCCCGTTCCGGACCGACCACCGTCGACCCGTCGTCAGCGGGTCTGGTGGCTTCGGGCCGACATGCCAGTCTCGCACACCGGGCGGCCTCGGCGCTCCGTCCCCGGCCGGTGCGCCCGTGAGCGGCCCTGCCTCGGCTCCGGTACGCGTGCGCGCGCCCGGCAAGATCAACGTCTTCCTCGAGGTCGGCGACGTCGCCGACGACGGCTACCACGAGGTGGCGACCGCCTACCAGGCGGTCTCGTTGTACGAGGAGATCACCGCCACCCCCGCCGACGACATCACGATCCAGGTCGCCGGGACCTCCACCGTCGACGTCGAGGGCGTCCCCACCGACGAGCGCAATCTCGCGGTGCGCGCCGCCCGGTTGCTCGCCCGCGTCGCCGGGGTCGATCGCGGCGTTCATCTCGCGGTGCGGAAGGCCGTGCCGGTCGCGGGCGGCATGGGGGGTGGATCGGCCGATGCCGCCGCAGCGCTCGTCGCCTGCGACGCGCTCTGGGGGATCGGGATGCCGACCGCCGAGCTCGTGCGCCTGGCTGCGCAGCTGGGCGCCGACGTGCCGTTCGCGCTGCTCGGGGGAACCGCGGTCGGCACCGGGCGCGGCGACGAGCTGAGCCCGGCGCTGGCATCCGGGCGCTTCGATTGGGTGCTCGTTCCGAATGATCTGGGGCTGTCGACCCCCGTCGTGTACGGCGAGCTCGACGCGCACCGCGAGCGCCACGCCGTCGACATCGGCCCGGCGCCGCGCGTTCCCGCCGTCGACCCCGACGTGCTGCACGCGATCCGCCAGGGCGATGCGCGCATGCTCGCCGCCTCCGTCCGCAACGACCTGCAGGCGCCCGCGCTGCACCTGCGTCCCGACCTCGCCCGCGTCCTCGAGCGCGGAGAGCGGTCGGGTGCCCTCGCCGGTCTGGTGTCGGGGTCGGGCCCGACGCTGGCGTTCCTGGCGGCCGACGAAACCGCGGCGATCGACCTGCAGGTCACGCTGAGCGCTGCCGGATACGCGGCTCTCCACGTGCACGGGCCGGTCGCCGGCGCGCGTGTGGTCTGACCAGCGCCGCACCATAGCCCAGGTCGTCACACGCGGCAATCTGCCGTTTCGTGTCGGACCCCCTCGCTAGCCTCGTTTCCAGGTGGCGTCGCGCCATCGGGCGCTGTGCCCGGCCGCGGCCACGAAAGGGGAGTTCCCATGAAAGCAACACTCGACGGCGTGGTGATCGCCGAAGCCGACCGCGACGAGCTCGTCTCCATCGAGGGCAACTGGTACTTCCCGCCGCGTACGATCCGCGAGGGCGCCCTGTCGCAGAGCCCGACTCCGTACACCTGCCCTTGGAAGGGGGCGGCCCAGTACTGGAACGTCTCGCTCGAGGGCGCCGAACTCGCCGACGGCGCGTGGTCGTATCCCGACCTCCGTCCGGGCGCGGTCGACCGCGTCGGCACCGATTTCGCGGGGTACGTGGCGTTCGACCGGAAGGTCGTGGTCTCCGACTGAGTCGGGTAAGCGCATGATCGAGTTCTCGACCGTCTCGAAGGTCTTCCCTGACGGCACCCGAGCCGTTGACGACTTCAGCCTCGTCATCCCCTCGCGAAAGACCACCGTCTTCGTGGGCTCGTCGGGCTGCGGCAAGACGACCCTGCTGCGCATGATCAACCGCATGGTCGAGCCTTCCGCGGGCACGATCTCCATCGACGGTGACGACATCGCGGGTCAGCCGCCCGTGCAGCTGCGCCGGCGCATCGGTTATGTCATGCAGAACTCCGGGCTCCTGCCGCACTTCACGGTGGCCGAGAACATCGCGACCGTGCCGGTGCTGCAGGGCGAGAACCGCAAGAAGGCTCGCACTCGGGCACTCGAGCTGATGGAGACCGTCGGTCTCGACACCGCCATGGCCAACCGCTACCCGAGCCAGCTCTCGGGCGGCCAGCAGCAGCGCGTCGGCGTCGCCC
>NZ_RBZY01000093.1 GCF_004022425.1 Microbacterium enclense
AGGGGGTGGATGCCATGGCATCCACCCCCTCTCTCATCACCGTCCCATGTGTCGAGTGTCCAAGACACGCGGATGCGATGCGGACCGAACCGCGTGTCTTGGACACTGAACCGGGGGGAACACACGTGAACGACTGGCAGGAACGCGTCGACGCGGTCTGGGGCGACGCGACGCTGACGGAAGACGAGGTCGTCGAGCGCATCGACGCCCTCGCGAGCGAGCGGCCCGAGCACGACCCCGTCGCCCTGTTCGAACGGGCGGGCGCGCGGGATTCCGCCGGCCTCGAGGCCGAAGCCGAGGTTCTCTACCGCCGGGCGCTGGACGGCGGGCTCGACGACGAACGCCGCACGCGCGCGACGATCCAGCTGGCCAGCACGATTCGCAACCTCGGCGCGATCGACGAAGCACGCGAACTGCTGCGAACCGAGTACGAGCGCGAACCGCGCGGACCGCTGCACGATGCGGCGGCGGCGTTCTACGCGCTCGCACTGGTGTCGTCGGGGGAGGCCGAGCGGGCGGCATCCATCGCCCTGCAGGCCCTCGCGCCGCACCTGCCGCGCTACACGCGATCGGTGACCGGATACGCCCGCGAAATGACGGACGGACACGCCTGATCCGCCCGCGGCGAACACGGCGACCGGCCCCGAACCGCGCCGGTAGATTCGTTGCAGATCACCGGAAGAGGAGCACACATGCCCGAACCCCTTATGGCAACGAGCGTCTTCGACAGGCTGCTCAAGGACCGCATCATCTGGCTCGGTTCGGAGGTGCGTGACGAGAACGCCAACGAGATCTGCGCCAAGATCCTGCTGCTCGCGGCAGAGGACTCGCAGAAGGACATCTACCTCTACATCAACTCGCCCGGCGGCTCGATCACGGCCGGCATGGCGATCTACGACACCATGCAGTTCGTCCCGAACGACATCGTGACCGTCGGCATCGGCATGGCCGCCTCGATGGGCCAGCTGCTGCTCACCAGCGGCACCAAGGGCAAGCGCTACATCACGCCCAACGCCCGCGTACTGCTGCACCAGCCGCACGGTGGCTTCGGCGGGACCGCGAGCGACATCCAGACGCAGGCGCAGCTCATCCTCGACATGAAGAAGCGTCTCGCCGAGATCACCGCGGCTCAGACCGGCAAGAGCGTCGAGCAGATCAACGAGGACGGCGACCGCGACCGCTGGTTCACGGCACAGGAGGCCCTGGACTACGGCTTCGTCGATCACATGCGCGAGCACGCCACCGACGTCGCCGGTGGCGGCGGGACCGCGGCCTGAGGCCGAGGGCGAGAGGAAAGGACACCGCAATGAACACTCCCACCTTCGGCGGCAGCGCTCTTCAGATGCCGAGCAGCCGTTACATCCTGCCCCAGTTCGAGGAGCGGACGGCCTACGGCTACAAGCGCCAGGACCCGTATAACAAGCTCTTCGAGGACCGCGTCATCTTCCTGGGCGTTCAGGTCGACGACGCCTCGGCCGATGACGTCATGGCCCAGCTCCTCGTGCTCGAGTCGCAGGACCCCGACCGCGACATCATCATGTACATCAACTCGCCCGGTGGCTCGTTCACGGCGATGACCGCGATCTACGACACGATGCAGTACGTCTCGCCGCAGATCCAGACGGTCGTGCTCGGCCAGGCCGCATCGGCGGCTTCCGTGCTGCTCGCGGCCGGCGCCCCCGGCAAGCGTCTGGCGCTCCCGAACGCCCGCATCCTCATCCACCAGCCCGCCGTCGGCGAGTCCGGTCACGGTCAGGCGTCGGACATCGAGATCCAGGCGGCCGAGATCATGCGCATGCGCACGTGGCTCGAAGAGACGATGGCCCGCCACACCGGCCAGGACGTCGCGAAGGTGAACAAGGACATCGACCGCGACAAGATCCTCTCCGCGCAGGAGGCAGCGGACTACGGCATCGTCGACCAGGTGCTGACGACCCGCAAGCGTGTTCCGGCGGCTCTGACCGCCTGACCCGCTCCACCCGATGCCCCCCCGGATCCGTCCGGCGGGGCATCGTCGTGTCCGGCGGGCAGGCTTCCGAGCAGGTGGGGGAGGGATGCCAGAGCCCGGTGCTGTGGCATCCGTGTCCGCCCGTGGCGATCAGAGAGACGGCGCTCGCGCAAATGCCCTCGAATGTCACGGGCAGAGGTTAGGCTCAAAGTCACTCGGGCGAGTGGCCGGGGATGAGGAGGCACGGGCATGGCACGCATCGGAGAGAGCGCCGATCTGTTCAAATGCTCCTTCTGCGGCAAGAGTCAGAAGCAGGTGCAGCAGCTGATCGCTGGTCCGGGCGTCTACATCTGCGACGAGTGCGTGGAGCTCTGCAACGAGATCATCGAAGAGCGCATGGCCGAGTCCTCGTCCGGTGAGGTGGCCGACTTCGACCTGCCGAAGCCGCGCGAGATCTTCGGCTTCCTCGAGGAGTACGTCGTCGGGCAGGAGCCCGCGAAGCGCGCCCTCGCCGTCGCCGTCTACAACCACTACAAGCGCGTGCGTTCGCACGGCACCCTCCAGCCGGCCGAGCAGCGCGCCGAAGAGATCGACATCGCCAAGAGCAACATCCTGCTCCTCGGTCCCACGGGCTGCGGCAAGACCTACCTGGCGCAGACGCTCGCGAAGCGTCTCAACGTCCCCTTCGCGGTGGCGGATGCCACGGCCCTCACCGAGGCGGGCTACGTCGGCGAAGACGTCGAGAACATTCTCCTGAAGCTCCTGCAGGCCGCCGACTTCGACGTGAAGCGCGCCGAGACCGGGATCATCTACATCGACGAGGTCGACAAGATCGCGCGCAAGGCCGAGAACCCCTCGATCACGCGCGATGTGTCCGGCGAGGGTGTGCAGCAGGCGCTCCTGAAGATCCTCGAGGGCACGGTCGCCTCGGTTCCGCCGCAGGGCGGCCGCAAGCACCCGCACCAGGAATTCATTCAGATCGACACGACGAACGTCCTGTTCATCGTCGCCGGGGCCTTCGCCGGTCTGGAAGAGATCATCTCCTCGCGCGTCGGCAAGCACGGTGTCGGCTTCGGCGCTCCGCTGCACCGCAAGGAAGACGCCCCCGATCTGTTCAGCGAGGTCCTCCCCGAAGACCTCCACAAGTTCGGACTCATCCCCGAGTTCATCGGACGCCTGCCGGTCGTGGCATCCGTCTCGCCGCTCGATCAGGACGCGCTGATGGAGATTCTCACGGCGCCCCGGAACGCCCTGGTCAAGCAGTATCAGCGGATGTTCGAGCTCGACGGCGTTCAGCTGGAGTTCGAAGAAGAGGCGCTGCGCGCGATCGCCGATCTCGCGGTGGCCCGGAAGACCGGTGCGCGCGGCCTCCGCGCCATCCTCGAAGACGTGCTCGGTCCGGTGATGTTCGACATCCCCTCGGCGGAGGATGTGGCGAAGGTCGTCATCACGCGCGCCTCCGTCGAGGACGGCGCGCCCGCAACCGTGGTCCTGGCGCAGAAGCGCAAGAGCGCCTGACCTCTCCGAGCTTCGAGGTCCCGACCGCTCTGCGCGGGCGGGACCTCGGTCGTTTCAGCCCGCGAGACCCCGGCGCTCGAGCAGCGGCTGGATCTCGGCATCCCGGCCCCGGAAGTCCCGATAGGCGGCGAGAGGGTCGCCCGAACCGCCGACGCCCAGCAGACGCTGGCGGAACCGGTCGCCGTTCTCGCGGGTGAGGCCGCCGTTCTCGTGGAACCACTCGACCGTGTCGGCGTCGAGCACCTCGCTCCAGATGTACGAGTAGTACCCGGCGCTGTAGCCGCCCGAGAACACGTGAGCGAAGTAGGTCGAGGCGTAGCGCGTCGGCACGGCCGAATTGTCGAGCCCGATGTCGGCGAGGGCGGCCGCCTCGAACGCGGCGACGTCGATCTCCCGCGCGGCCTCATCGACGCCGAGACCGTGCCAGGCCTGGTCGATCCAGGATGCCGCGAGGTACTCGCTCGTGGCGAAGCCCTGGTTGAACGCCTCGGAGGCGTGGAGCCGCTCGACCACGTCGGCGGGAAGCGGCTCACCGGTCTCATGATGCCGCGCGTAGTTGGCGAGGATCTCGGGCCAGAAGATCCACATCTCGTTCACCTGGCTGGGGAATTCCACGAAGTCGCGGTGGACGGCGGTGCCCGCGAAGTGCGGGTACGTGACCGTGGCGAAGAGGCCGTGCAGCGCGTGACCGAACTCGTGGAACAGCGTCGTGACCTCGTCGAGCGTGAGGAGCGTCGGGGTTCCCGGCGCGGGCTTGTTCACATTGAGGTTGTTCACGACGACGGGGGCGGTTCCGCGGAGCCGCGACTGCGTGACGATCGAGTTCATCCACGCGCCGCCGCGCTTCGAGTCGCGCGTGTACAGGTCGAGCAGGAACAGTCCGAGCTCACTGCCGTCTGCGTTGTGCACCTCGAACACCCGCACATCGGGGTGATAGCCCTGGAGGTCGTGGCGCTCTGCGATTCGGATGCCGTACACCTGCTCGGCGGCCGAGAACACGCCGTCGCGGAGCACGCGCTCGGCCTCGAACCACGGCCGGAGCGCGGCGCGGTCCAGGTCGTACTGCTCGGCACGGACCTTCTCGGTGTAGAACGCCCAGTCCTGCGCCTCGATCTGGATGCCATCACCGTCGGCGATCCGTTGGAGAGCGGCCTGCTCGGACCGCGCGTTCGCCGCCGCCGGAACGGCGAGCCGGCGGAGGAGGTCGTGGACCGCCTCGGGTGACCCCGCGGTCTGGTCTACGAGGACCGCTGCGGCATGGGAAGGATAGCCGAGGAGCGCGGCCCGCTCGGCACGCAGACGCACGATCTCGCGAAGGGTCGCGCGGTTGTCGTGAGCGCTGCCGCGGGTGCCGCGCGCGCGTGAGGCTTCGAGCACGCGGCGCCGGCTCTCGCGGTTCGTGAGCGACGCGAGGTACGGGTGCCCGGTGTACAGCGTGAGCGTCACGACGTAACGGCCGTCGAGGCCGCGCTCGGTCGCCGCCTGCGCAGCGGCGGAGAGCTCGCCCTCGCTGAGGCCGTCGAGCTCGGCGGCATCGTCGAAGACGACCGCGAGGTCGTTGGTGTCGGCGAGGAGGTTCTTCTCGAATGTGGTCGTCAGAATCGACAGGCGCTGGTTGAGGTCGGTGAGCTGCTGCTTCTGCGTGTCATCGAGCCCCGCGCCGGCCAGCGACATCTCGCGGTGCCGACGTTCGACGAGGTAGCGGCTCTCAGCATCCAGGTCGAGGCTGTCGAGCGCTTCATGCACGGCCGTGACGCGCGCGTACAGCGCCGCGTCGAGCTGGATCGCGTCGCCGTGGGCCGACATGAGCGGTGCCAGCTCCTCCTCGACGGCCTGCACCTCGGCGGTTCCGTCTGCGGATGCCACGGTGTAGAAGGTCCGCGCGACACGGTCGAGCAGCGCACCGCTGCGCTCCAGCGCGACGAGGGTGTTCTCGAACGTCGGGGCCTCGGTCTGCGCGGTGATCGCGTCGACCTCGGCGCGCTGCGCGGCGAACGCTTCGCGGAAGGCCGGAAGGTAGTGCTCGACGCGGATGCTGCCGTACGGCGGCAGGTCGTAGGGGAGCGGCGTCGGAGCGAGGAGGGGATTGGTCACGGCATCCGTCATCGTTCCAGCGTAGTCACGACCCACACGGGGGGATGCAAAGAAATGTTTGCACGAATAAGTTTGCAAAGCTATATTTGTACTTATGACCGATAGTTCCCGTCCCGAGGGGCGCGTCCTCGACGCCGGCGCACTGCGCGCGCTGGCCCACCCCCTCCGCGTGCGCCTATACGACCTGCTGAGCCAGTACGGCGCGCAGACGGCGAGCGGTCTCGCGGCGCTCACGGGGGAGTCCACCGGGGCGACGAGCTACCACCTGCGCGCCCTCGCCAAACACGACCTCATCCGAGAGGTCGAAGGCCGCGGGACGGCGCGCGAGCGGTGGTGGGAACGGCCCGCGGGGGCTGTGACGCTCGTCAACCCGGACTTGGCGACGACCCCCAGCGGACGGGCGGTGATGGAGGCCGTGCATTCCGAGACGCTCACCCTGCGTCAGCAGCAGTTGATGACCTTCGTCACGCACGGCTGGGACGACGACGAGGCCTGGCTCGACAAGAGCCTCATCTCGACCGCCAGCGCGCGACTGACGGTCGAGCAGATGGCAGAGCTGGCGGACCGCCTGCAGTCCGTCATCACCGAAACCGTCGACCGCTACCGCGATCAGAGCGGCGACGACCTCCGCGTTGTCACGATGCGCGCGGACGTCTTTCCTCTCCCTCTCGAAGGAGGTCCCCGATGAGCGCCCTCACCGCCCCGCTGGTACGGCCCACCACGTCGGAGCGGCTGCTTCTCGCCCTTTCCCGCGTCCTCGCCGACCACGCCCACGCCCGCATCGCCGCGCGGACGGCACGGCTCGACATCGACGCGCGGAGAGACCTCGCCGTCGCGGCGGGGCAGCGCCCCGAGTTCCAGGCCGAGGCCTACCTGCGAGTGCGCTGACACGAAGGAGGGGTCGGGATGCTGGCATCCCGGCCCCTCCGCGTGTCAGGCGAACTCGTCGTCGGTGTCGTACCGGACGACGACCTCGCCCGACGCGTCCTGCGACACGATCACGCCCGTGTCGAGCTCGGCGACCGGGCGCCCCTCGAGGAACGTGAGCGTCCACCGCGGAGCGGGAGCGCTGAGCCCGTCGGGGTTCAACGCCGCCTCGACGGCCGCGATCTGGGCGTGCAGGACCGCGGGGACGGCAGCCGGGGGCTGCTCGCGGGCGGTCCAACGGGTTCCGAGCTGCATCAGTCCTCCTGGGGTGCGAACACGATGTCGGTGACGGCGGTGGTGTCGGCCTCGACGAAGGTGATCGTCTCGATCCGGCCGACGGCGCGCAGGTCGCCCTCGGCGAGACGCAGCGCCGCGACCCGCGGGCTGTGGATCGTGAGCGAGAGCACCGGGGTCTTCTGCGAGGCCTTGGCCTCGGTCTTCGCGCGACGGATGCCGATGAGTGCTTCACCGACGGCCGTGAGCACGAGAGGATCGCCCTGGATGCCGAGCGGCTCGGGCCACGCGGCGG
>NZ_RBZY01000094.1 GCF_004022425.1 Microbacterium enclense
ATTGCCCCGTGGGTGGTGCGAAACCGATCGGTTTCGCACCACTTATTAATCGGCAGTTACCGATATGATCGTCACATGCCGATGACACAAGAGCTCGCAGCTGCTGTATCTCTGTTCCACTCTCTTGCCGATCACAGTCGCCTGACGATCCTGCGTCGGCTGTCCGTTGGTGAAGCGCGGGTGAGGGACCTCACCGACGAACTCGGCTTGGCGCAGTCAACCGTGTCAGAGCACGTTGGATGCCTCCGCGAATGCGGACTCGTTGTTGCCCGCAGTGAGGGCCGACAGAACTTTTACTCTGTCTCCACTCCCGAGGTGATCGATGTTCTCGAAGCGGCCGAGCGACTCCTCGCCGCGACGGGTTTCAAGGTCGATCTGTGCAAGACGTACGGGAGCGACGCCCGATGATCGGAACCATCGTGGCCGCCATCGGCCTGTTCGCGGCGACGAACATCGACGACATCGTCGTCCTCACCGTTCTGTTTCTCGCGTCCGCACGCGGAGCCCTCCCGGGATGGAAGGTCGTGGCCGGACAGTACCTCGGCTTCATCGCTCTGGTCGCAATCAGCAGCCTCGCCGCCGCAGGCCTCACCATCGTTCCGGATGAATGGGTCGGGCTGCTGGGCCTGGTCCCACTTGCGATCGGTGTGTACGGGCTGATTCGTACGCTCCGACATCGCGGCGACGATGACGACGACGACGAAAGCTCCATCAGCGCCGGGGGCCTGCTCGGAGTTGCCGGCATTACCATCGCGAACGGTGCCGACAACATCTCGCTGTACACACCTGTCTTCCGCACCAACCCGGTTCCGGACACCATCGTTACCATCATCGTGTTCTTGGTACTCGTTGCCGTGTGGTGTCTTATCGCCCGCTTCGTGGGTACCAGCAAGGCTGTCACAGAGGCTCTTGAGAAGATCGAGCACTGGCTCGTGCCGGCCGTGTTCATCGGGTTGGGTCTGTACATCCTGGTCGAGTCCGGCGTGATCGTTCGTCTCATCGAAGTCCTGTCGTGAGCAGGTTCACACGCCTCCTCGCTGCCGCTGCTGCCGTAGTTGCCGCCTTCACGGTCGACCAACTCACCAAAGCGTGGGCCCTGTCCTACCTCGACGGAGGCCGTGATATCGACCTTGGGCTGGGCGTATCCCTGCGCCTCGTGTTCAACCCTGGGGTCGCATTCGGTCTCGGCGGCGATGTGGGAGCGCCGCTTGTCGTCGGCGTTATGGTCCTTGTCGCCGCGCTGCTCACGTGGATCGTCATCCGAGTGCTGCGGAGGCAGAGCATGGGCGCTACTGCGCTGCTGGCTGCCGCCCTCGGCGGCGCGATCGGCAACCTGTGGGACCGCACCACACGCGCTGAAACCGGACCGCTCAGCGGAGAGGTGGTCGACTTCATCGCTGTCGACTGGTTCGCCATCTTCAACGTGGCTGACATCTTCACAACGCTCGGCCTGCTCGGGTGGGCAGCCTTGTATCTGCTCCGTCGAGACCACGCTCCCATCAGCGGGAGCACCGGTGACGGTTCCCAGCACCGCGGCTGATCTGGGAACGAGGAGGGCCCGCACGGGTATTCGTGCGGGCCCTTCGCGGGTGGCGGAGGGCGGTGCCCGCCGCGATGCGCGTTACTGCTGGTAGGGGATGAGGCTCAGGCCGCTGTCATCGACGACGAGGATGTCGCCGTTGTTGGTGATGGTGACGGCTTGGGCGGTGCCGTGGATCGTTCCGACTTCGAACCAGTTCTGCGCTCCCGCGGTTGTGGCCCAGATCCGTCCCTGGGTGCCGATACCGACCACGCGGTTGTGGTCCGGGGAGGCGCTGAGCCCGGCAAGAAGGGGAGCATCCGGCCACGCCTGAAATGTGGCAGCCCGGTCGGTGCTGACCAGCAGACCATCCGCGGTGGAGGCCATCACTCGCCCTGCTGCGTCAACGGCGAGCGACATGGCGTAGACGGGTGCCCCGGTGGGCTGCCAGGAGACACCGCCGTCTGTGCTGGTGAGCATTTCATTGGCGTCGGTGGCGACGCCGTAGAGCGTTCCGCGGGGGTCCGCGGCGAGGGCGTGAAGGTCTTTCTCGCCTGTGAATGCGGTGGGTTGCCAGCTCTGCCCGTTGTCGGAGCTTCGGATGATGCCCAGGTTGGGGGCTCCCAGCTCGGGCGGGGTGGTCCGACCGGGGTGGCCAGATGCCACGAGTGTGTCGTCAAGGACGGTCAGGCCCATCGCGTCGAAGTCCGTCTTCGCCAGGCGGGCGCCCAGCTCACCGTCACGGGTGACGGTGAAGATGCCCTCGTGGGTTCCGATAAGGAACCCATCGGTGGCGGGGTCATCAACGATGCCGTGCACGTGTGTGAGCGGCTGCTCAGGGTGGTCGTCACCGGTGAGGGACGGTGAACCGGCGCAGCCTGCGAGAGCGAGCGCGACCATGGGGACGAGGGTGGCCAAGGACAAGGCGCGGGTGCGGGAGCCCGGCGCGGTGAGGTTGGTGTGGTGGTGCTGCATTGGGGGTGCGTTTCGTCTGATCGGGTGGTGGGGCGCGGTGGTTTTCCGCGCCCCACCCGGGTGATCAGAGAGTTGCCAGAAGCTCCTCCATGGTCGCGATTTCGGACGTCTGCGATTCGACGATCTGGTTGGCCAGGGCGACGGCGTCGCTGTTCTGGCCGTTGCTGGCCTCTTCCTGGGCCATCTCGATCGCGCCGCGGTGGTGTTCGATCATCTGCTGAAGGAACAGTCGGGCGGCGTCCGTGCCGGTGGCCTGCTCGAGGGCCTGCATGTCGTCCTCGCTCATCATGCCGCCGCCGCTGTGGTCCATGCCGCCCATGTCGGAGGAGGTGGCTCCCCAGTCCTCGAGCCACCCTTCCATGGTCGCAATTTCAGGTTCTTGAGCGGCCTTGATCTGCTCCGCCAGGGCGGTGACGCGCTCGTCGATGCCGTCTTTCGACAGGAGCGTGTCGGACATCTCGATCGCTTGAGTGTGGTGCTCGATCATCATGCTGGCGAACATGACGTCCGCCTCGTTGGCGTCCGCTGACTGCGCGGGGCTAGCACTGCTGCTGCTGCCGTGGTCCATTCCGGGCATGCTGCCGCCCGAGGTGGTCCCGCCGGAGCATCCGGCGAGAGTGAGCAGGGCGGCGAGAGTGAACGCGGCGGTCGCCGCGGCGCGGGTCTTCATGGTGTGTTCTCCATCGGTCGGTGATGAGGCACGACGGTTGTCGTGCGGGAAGATGCGTTGCCCGCGCGGAAGGCGGGCGTACGCGTCATCACGTGCGACTGATGCAGAGAACCGTGAGGGAAGGTGGCGGGACAATCTGTGCGGGCGCGGGCCACCGGGCCTGTACCGCGCGGAGTACGTCGTCTCGGACGGTAATGCGCCACCCGATACGGTGACGTGCGAGCACGAGCACGCTGACAAGCAGCGCCAACACGCACGCCATCCAGGCCATGGCGTGATCGTCGCCACAGTCGCCGCAGCCGTCGTCGTGGGCGGCGGTCGTGTTCAGCTGGGCGGAGAGGGGCGCCGCATCGTGATGGGTCGATACCTCTCCCGCGACAGCCACCGTGTCGCCATGTCCGGAGGCGGTGGTGTGGGTGTTGAGGGAGTGCATTGCCAGGAGCCCCACGATGACGGCGCCGGTTACAGCGATCACCATCAGCAGGGTGCGGGTGAATGCACGCTGGCCACGCACATGCTGCGCGAGGGTAATCAGCGACATCTTCACCTCCTGGTCGGTTTCTAGGCTAACTTTCGCCGGCGAGGGCGGGTGGGCCGCTTGACGGCCAACGCGCGCTTTGCCCGCGAGTGGGTGACGGGAACTGGTGGGTTACAACGCCGCGAGGAGGTCGTTGCACGCCTGCTCGCAGCGGCGGCATGCCTCTGCGCAGACCCGGCAGTGCTCGTGCATGTCGGCGTGCTGCTCGCATTCCTGCGCGCACGCGGCGCACGCGGTGCGGCATGCCTCCACAACAGCGCGAACCACCTCGACGTCCACCGTCGTCTGTCGAGAAAGCACCGCACCGGTCGCGGTGCAGATGTCGGCGCAGTTGGCGTTTTTGGTGATGCACGTCACCAGCTCGGCCACCATGTCTTCTGACAGGCACGCGTCGGCACACGCGGTGCAGGTCTGCGCGCATTCGATGCAGGCCTCAATGCAGCGGGCGAGTACGTCCGCGGCCTCAATGGACGCGGCCTTGGGGTGAGTAGTGAGCATCTGATCGATAGCAGTCATGTTCGCTGGTCCTTTCCCGGGGACCGTCCCCGGCGCCTGCCACGATACGAGCGGGCGACGGGGACGATTCGGGGGGTTGCGGGCGCGGGGAAACTACTTCGCGGCGACGGCTTGCGGGCTGAGGTCGAGCCGACGCAGGAGTTGCGCGTTGAGCGCGACGACGATCGTGGACAGCGACATCAGGATCGCTCCGACGGACATGGGGAGGACGAACCCGATAGGGGCGAGCACTCCGGCGGCGAGGGGGACGGAGATGAGGTTGTATCCGGCGGCCCACCACAGGTTCTGCTTCATCTTCCGATAGCTGGCCCGCGACAGGTCGATCACGGACAGCACGGAGCGGGGGTCGTCGCTGGCGAGGATGACCCCGGCGGACGCGATGGCGACATCGGTGCCCGCGCCGATGGCGATACCGACATCGGCTTGCGCGAGGGCGGGTGCGTCGTTCACCCCGTCACCAACCATGGCGACCTTGCGGGATTCGTTCTGAAGCTGCTTGACCTTGGATGCTTTGTCTTCGGGGCGGACCCCGGCGAAGAAGCGGTCGATGCCGAGGTCGGCGGCGACGGATGCGGCAACCGCTTCGGCGTCTCCGGTGATCATGACCACCTGCACGCCCCGCTGGTGCAGCGCGTCGACCGCGGCGCGCGATTCAGGGCGGATCTCGTCCGCCAGGCGCAGCGCTCCTGCCACCTGCCCGTCGATGAGGACGTGGAGGATGATCGCACCCTCGTTGCGCCACTCGTTCGCGATCGACCGCTCAGCGGCCTTCTCCTGCTCGAGCATGTAGGGGCCGCCGACCTGGACGGTGCGCCCGGTGACCTGCGCGCGGACACCGACGGCCGGGGACGATTCAAAGTCGTTGGAGGAGGGGACGGTGAGCTGCTTCTCTTTCGCGGCGTTCACGATCGCCCGAGCAAGGGGGTGTTCAGAGTCCGCCTCGGCGGCGGCGGCCAAGGCCAGCAGTTCGTCTGCATCGACCCCTTCGGCAGGGTCGATCGCGGTGACGGCCGGCGTTCCCTTGGTGAGTGTGCCGGTCTTGTCGAACAGCACCGTGTCGACGGTGCGCATGCTTTCCAGCGCGAGACGGTCCTTGATCAGAACACCGCCGCGCGCGGCACGCTCCGTGGCGATCGACACGACGAGCGGGATCGCCAGTCCCAAGGCGTGCGGGCAGGCGATGACCAGAACGGTGATGGTGCGGATGACCGCTTCGTCGGGGAATCCCACCAGGGACCACACCAAGGCGGTGACCGCGGCCGCGCCGAGCGCGAACCAGAACAGCCACCCCGCAGCACGGTCCGCGAGCCGCTGCGCGCGAGAGGAGGAGTTTTGAGCCTCAGTGACGAGCTTTTGGATGCCCGCGAGGGCGGTGTCCTGCCCGACCGCGGTGATTTCTACGCGAACTCCGGAGTCGGTGGCGACCGTGCCGGCGACGACCTGATCGCCGTCGCCGCGGCGAACGGGGCGGGATTCTCCGGTGATCATCGACTCGTCCATGCTGGCCGAGCCCTGCACGATCCGCCCGTCCGCGGGAACCCGCCCACCGGGGCGGACCACAACCACGTCACCGACCTGCAGCTCAGCGGGGGCGACGGTGACGGTGGTTTCCCCGTCCACCTTCTCGGCCTCGTCGGGCAGGAGCGCGGCGAGGGAGTCGAGGGCGGAGGTGGTCTGGGCGAGGGATCGCATCTCGATCCAGTGCCCGAGAAGCATGATTACGACCAGCAGCGCCAGCTCCCACCAGAAGTCCAACTCGTGGTGCAACAGCCCGAGGCTTGCCCCCCAGGACGCGAGGAACGCGACGGTGATCGCGAGGGCAATGAGAAGCATCATGCCGGGCTTGCGGGCGCGCAGCTCGCTGACGGCGCCGGTAAGGAACGGGGCGCCACCCCAGACATACATGACGGTCCCGAGAATCGGGGACACCCATCCCACCCACGCCGCGTCCGGCAGCGGGTAGCCGATCAGCATCGAGAACATGCTGGAGAAAGCCACGACCGGCACCGCGAGAACCAGCATGATCCAGAACAGCCGCCGGAACCGGGCGACGTGATCACCGTGACCGGCGTGACCGCCGTGGTCGGCGTGACCGTGCCCGGCGTGCCCCGCCGCAGGTGCCCGATCATCCGTGCCGTGCGGGTGGCCCATCGCTACGTGGTCGTGTACTGCCGTTGCCGCCGGAGCGTTGTGGCCCTGGTGGTTCGTGCGGGCCGAGTGGTTGTGATGTTCGTGCTGGCTCATGGGAGCCTCCTTCGCTGGGTGCGCCGCCACGGCGCACGATTCAGGTTCGGTTGGGGCATGGGAGTGCGGGCGATGTGCACGGGTGCCGGCTCGGGGCGGAACCGGCGCAGCCGGAGGCTGTTGGTCACGACGAACACCGACGACAGCGCCATGGCCGCCGCGGCGACGAGCGGGTTCAGCAGCCCGGCCATGGCGATCGGGATGGCGGCGACGTTGTAGGCGAAGGCCCAGAACA
>NZ_RBZY01000095.1 GCF_004022425.1 Microbacterium enclense
GCCGACGAGCCGACCGGCAACCTCGACTCCCGCACGGGGCGTGAGGTGCTCGCCCTTCTCGCGCGGGCCAGCCGTGAGCACGGGCAGTCGATCGCCATGGTGACGCACGACCCGGTCGCCGCCTCGCACGCCGACCGCGTGATCTTCCTCGGCGACGGTCGAGTGACGGCCGATGTACCCCGTCAGAGCGCCGAGGCGATCTCGGCGTTCATGCTGTCTCAGGAGGTCGGGGCGTGACCGCGGTCGCCGGCCCGGTCCCGGGTGTGCGGCGCACACCCCAGCCGCGCGAACGCGGGATGGGCGCTTCGATACTGGTCGCAGCGATCTCGAGTGCATTCGGGACACTCCTCATCGCAACGACGGGTTTCATCGGCGCCTGGCTCCTGTCCGACCCCTACCTCGCCGGAGGAGAGACGGTGACGGCGGTGGTGGCCATCCTCAGCACGCTCCTCATCGCGGTGGCGATGTACGTGGCGGCGGTCGTCACCACCAATACCTTCGCGACGGTCGTCGCCGGCCGCACCCGGCAGATCGCGCTCGTGCGCCTCATCGGCGCCTCCGCACGGTCGGAGCGCCGCCGCGTCGCACGGCAGGGACTCGTCGTCGGCATCATCGGAGCGGTCATCGGGGTGATCAGCGGCACGGCGGCGGCCGCCCTGTTGCTCGAGGGCGCGCGCATCGCGTGGTCCCTCGATGTCGACTATCCCCTCCTTCAGCCCGCCCTCCTCGCTCCCCCCGTCATCGTGGCCCTCACGACGTGGGCGTCGGCATGGGTTGGATCGCGTCGCGTGCTGGATGTCAGCCCCCTCGAAGCCATTTCCGGAGCGGTCGAGCGCAACACCCGCGAAGCGGCGAGCGGGCGCGCCCGTCGCGTCACGGCCGCGACGCTGTTCGTCGGCGGAACCCTCGTCCTCGCGGCCGGAGTAGCGGTGGGTCTGATGTCGCCACTCGGTGTCGTCATCGCCTTCCTGGGCGGCATCCTGTCCTTCACCGGGCTCATCCTGGGGGCGTCGATGATCATGCCGCTCGTGCTTCGCACGACCGGCCGCCTGTTCGGACCGTCGGCGGAGGCACGACTCGCCGCACAGAATGCGCTGCGCTACCCGGAGCGTTCGAGTCGCACCGCGATCGGCGTGGTCATCGGCGTCACTCTCGTGACGATGTTCGCCGTCGCCGCACAGTCGGCGCGCGAGTTGCTCATCCGCTCGGGAGGCGGCGAACCACCGCAGCAGTTGTTGTCGCTCATGGACACCTTCGCCGCCATCATGACCGCCCTGGTCGCCGTATCAGCCGCGATCGCCGCCGTCGGTCTCGTCAACCTCCTGACGATCGGTGTCATTCAGCGTCGCCGTGAACTTGGGCTGCTGCGAACGCTCGGATTCTCCAAGCCGCAGATCCGGCGGATGGTTCTCCTGGAGGCGGTCCACCTGATCGTCACCTCGGTGACCCTGGGGCTTCTCCTCGGCGTGCTCTACGGATGGGCCGGCGCCCAAGCGCTTCTCGGCTCCGTCGGCGTGCCGCCGGCGTTCACCTCACCCACCTTCGTCGCCCCGGCCGTGCCCTGGCTGACCGTCGCGTTGGTGGTGGCGTCCACCGCCATCCTGACGGTGGCGGCGTCCGTCGCCCCCACTCGTCTCGCCACGGCGGCGATGCCCATGCAGGCACTCGCCGACGACTGAGACGCGGACGTCCTCACGCCCCGCTCTGCGCCCAGCCGCCGGGAGCGGCGATGTTGAACATCCAGGCCACGCCCCACGGGTCCGTGAGCTCGCCGTACAGATCTCCCCACACCTGCTTCTCCAGGGGCTGGACGACCTCGGACCCTCGCTCGACGAATCGGTCGTAGAAACCCGAGACGCGGTCGAGCTCGTCGCTCATGAACGCGGCGTGCACACGGGTGCTCCCCCACCCCTCGGCGGGTTCCCCGAAGGCATCCGCCCCCATGACCGTGAATCCCTCGGCGCGGAGCTCCGAGTGCATCACGCCGTCGGCGGGGGCGTCGGGAATGCCGAAGTCGGCGAACGTCGCGATCGTCAGCTCACCCCCGAAGACCGACTGATAGAAGGTCATCGCCTCGCGGGCGTGACCGTCGAACGAGATGTAGACGACGAGCGAGGTGGGCATGGCGGCATCCTTCTGGAGAGCGACGAGACGTGCTCACCGTAGACCTCGAGCGGCGACCGGCGGAAGAGCGCGGGACTCCCGACCGCGGGGTGACACCGCGCCCAGGGTTGCCACCAGGAGCACGACGGATGCCACGGCGAAGACGCCCGCGTAGCCCCACGGTTCGACGAGCCCGCCGAGGGCCGCGGCCCCCGCTCCTTGCCCCGCGACGAGCACGACGAACAGCAGCGCGGTACCCGCGGCCGGGCGTTCGGCGTCGATGTCGCCGGTCCAGCCGATGAGCGCTCCCGTCGCCGCGGTATAGGACCACCCGAAGACGACACACGCCCCGAGCGCGGCGAGGAACGACTCGGCGACGAGAGGGAGGGAGACCGTCGCGACCGCGGCGAGGACACCCGTCAGCACCCAGACACGTCGAGGCCCCCATCCGACGGTGCGCGACGACGTGAACGCGACGACAGCACCCCCGGCTCCCAGGGCGATCCACGCGACGACGGAGGAGGCGGCATCCATCCCGGCGTCGACGAGCGCGATACGGCCGAACGTCCAGACGGCGGCCGATCCCGCTCCCAACGCCAGCGCCGCCGCGATCGGTCGCGCGTGCGCGAGGAACCATCGCCCGGGCGGCACGGCGGGGCGTCCTCGCGGCGGCACGTGCGACCGCGAGGTCAGCAGCACGCCCACACCGGCGACGACCGCGACAACCGCCGCCACCGCCCACACGATGCGCCAGCCCGGCAGCAGCGCGAGCGCGAGGAGCCCCGCGGCGACGAGACCCGGGCCCGTTCCGGAATTGGCGACGTCCTGGAACGCTGGTCGCGACGAGGTGCCGGGGTGCGAACGGAGCACGCCGACCACACCCGGCGAGGCGAAGCCGGCACCGGCGGATCCCACGGCCGCTGCCACCGCGAAGACGACCGCGTCGGTGGCCAGGGCCATCCCGGCGGCGCCGAGCGCGGCAGAACCCGCCGCCGTGGCCACGAGCACCCGTGGTGCCCCTGCGGCGAAGAATCCGACGAGGGCACCGACGACGTAGAGAGCCGACCCGCCGGCCGAGATCGCCCCGGCCACGTCGGCGCTGAAGCCCAGCTCGCTCTGGATGTCCGGGAGGAGAAGGCCAAACGCCAGACGCACGAGGCCGTAGGTCGCGGCGATGAGCATCAGCGCGAACGCCACGACACCGGGCACTCCAAACAAAAACGGTCGTTTCACTTTTGCGAGTCTAGGGTGCTGGAATGGGCTTGCGCACCAGCACCACGACGAAACTGCTCGATGCGGCCGACGAACTGTTCTTCACCCGGGGTGTCGCCGCCACCCCCATCGATGCCGTTCTGGAACGCGCGGGAGTCTCCGCCGCCACGATGTATCGCGGCTTCCCGAGCAAGGACGCGCTCGTCGCCTCCGCGCTCGATCGGCGCCACGACGACTGGCTCGCCGTGTGGGACGACGCCGCCACCACCGCGCCGACGGCGAAGGCGGCGCTGCTGTCCGTGTTCGACGCCCTCGATGCGTTCCGAGCCCGGCCGGAAGGCGCCCGGTGGTGCGCCTTCCTCGGAACCGCGGCGGAGTACGCCGAGCCGCCCTCCGCCATCGCCGAGGCGTTGCACCGGGAGACGGCGACCTACCTCGAACGTCTCACCGGTCTTGCCGGCGCCGCGGGCGCGAGAGACCCCGACGCGCTGGCGCGACAGCTGCTACTGGTCGTCTCCGGAGACCTCGCCATGCGACTGCGCGACCCCCAGGCGACGAGTCGCACGGCGCGCGACATCGCCGGGGCGCTGGTCGACGGGGCGACTCGAGGCACATAGGAGACCCAAAGCGAGGGTGAGGATGCCGTGAGTGTTCGCGGCCGATGCTGAGGTCGTCCCTGAAACGACCGGCATCCAGGAGCCCCTCATGACCCGCATCCCCGAACCCGATCACACCCCCCGCGGCCTCGCATACGAGGGCCGCCTGCTCGACCGCCCCGACGACGAGGTCGTCGACCAGGGCGCATCCTTCGACATGCGCACCCTCGTCAGCCGCCGGGGCGTCCTCGGCATCGTCGGGCTCGGTGCCGGAGCGGTCGTGCTGGCCGCGTGCGCGCCACAGCCCGCGGCCTCCACAGCCACCCCTTCCGCCAGGGCCGCGGCATCGGCGACGCCCACCGCCACGGCCACGGCCACGGCGGCCGCCGCGGCGTACGCCACCGACGAGGTCCCCCAGGAGACGAACGGCCCCTACCCCGCCGACGGCACCAACGGCGTGGACGTGCTCAACCAGTCCGGAATCGTACGCAGCGACATCCGCTCGAGTCTCGATGGCGGCGCGACCGCGGAGGGCGTGCCGTTGACCTTCACCTTCACGCTCAGCGACCTCGCGAACGGCAACTCCGCCTACGCGGGGGCGGCCGTGTACGTATGGCACTGCGACGCGGCGGGCCTCTACTCGATGTACTCCGACGCGGTGGCCGACGAAACCTACCTGCGTGGCATCCAGGTCTCCGATGCGCAGGGGCGGGTGACGTTCACCACCATCGTTCCCGGATGCTACGCCGGGCGATGGACCCACATCCACTTCGAGGTGTATCCGGATGCCGCCTCGGCGACGAATGTCTCGAACCAGATCGCAACCTCCCAGGTGGCGTTCCCGCAGGACATGCTCGACGCCGTCTACGCGAGCGACCTCTACCCCGATTCGGCACGAAATCTCGCCCAGATCGGCGGCCTCGACAACGACAACGTGTTCTCGGACGGCTATGAACTGGAGATGGGCACCTTCACCGGCGACCCGTCGAGCGGGTACGTCGGAAACCTGTCGGTCGCGATCGACGCCACGACGACGGCGACCGCCGCCTCGCCCGGCGGCGGATCGCGTCCTTGACCCACCCGCCCTCACCGAAGGAGACCGCAGGCAGCAGAACCCGACGGGCTGGGACGCCTTCGTCGTGGGCGCGCTTCACGCCCCCGCGAGCGAGCAGAGCCGGCTCGCCGGCGCGGCGAGGACGGCGTCGATCTCACGGCGCAGCTGCGCGCCGACCACTTCCGGGGTGAATCGGGCGGCGGCACGCCGGGCCCGTTCGGACGTCTGATCCCACCGCTGATCGTCGTCCAAGAGCGACAGGATCGCTGCCGAGAGGCGGGACACGTCGCCCGGGGGGACCAGGATGCCGCCATCGCCGATGACTTCCGCGGGCCCGTATCGCACGTCGAACGAGACGACGGGGATGCCCGCCGACAGGGCCTCGATGATCGCCAGCCCCTGTCCCTCGAAGTCACTGGTCGAGAGGAACACGCGACTCCTCTCCATCGCCGCGCGCACATCGGCAGCGTGGCCGCGGAGTCGAACGGCTCCCTCCAGCCCCCGCTCCCGAATCATCGCGGCCAGCCGCTCACGCAGGGGCCCCTGCCCGTACACATCCAACCGGGCGTTCGGCCGCTGCCGGATGACCGCCTCCCAGGCGAGCACGGCGAGATCGACGCGCTTCTGCTCTACGAGTCGACACGCCATGACGACGGTGTCCCGGGCGCTGCGCGCGGTCGTTCGCGCGGGGCGCCGCGGCACGATCGCCGAGGGGACGGAAGCGAACCGCACGTGGTGCGGGAACCTTTCGTCGACCTCGGCGGCTTGCGCGACGGTCGGCCACACCACCAGGTCGAAACAGTCCAGGCTCTCCAGCCACCGCCGCCAGCCCTCGTCCCGCACGGGGGCCGCGCGGCTGAACGGGCGCGCGAGGTGCGAATTGTGAACCGTGTGCACGATGCGCACGCGGGGGTCGACCCACTCACCGAGCGTCTCGCCGATCTGACGGGACTCGCAGAACACGACGAGACGCCGGTCCTGGTCGCCCGCGGCAGAGCGGAGGCTGACGGCGACATGGCCGAGCCACGCGACGTACAGCGCCGCGAATCCCGGGAGAACCATGTCACCCTGGTCGCTGTGGACCACCACGTTCGCGTTCGTCAGGTGCCAGGGCGACCCGTCGGTGATCACGGGCAGCGACACCACCAACGCGCCGCGCTCGTCGCGCAGCTCCCGATACGTCACGCCCGGCGTGCGCCCACCCGGAAGGGCTCGAGCGCGAAGCCATCCCTGATCCCGCAGCGCTTCGTCGAACAGGTTGCGCATGGTGAAGGACCCTCGAGAGACGCCTGCGGCACTCGCGTGCGCGACTGCTCTCTCGAGGTCGCGCAGCGTTGCAACATCCAGGGTCAGCAGCACCGGGCTCCGGACACCGGCCCGCTTCAGCGCCAGCAGGCGCGAGAGCACCGCGATGGCGTAGCCGCCGTCGAGATGCGGGGCGTATCGACTGGTCAGGACGACCACGTCGGCATCATCGAGAAGTGCTGACACGGGGGGGG
>NZ_RBZY01000096.1 GCF_004022425.1 Microbacterium enclense
GGTTCGACTTAACGACAGATACCCGAGGCCAAGATCGGTCAGTGGGCGGAGTCGCTCGATCAGCCCGGAAGCGAGCCTGGACGCAGCGGCGCGCTTCTCCGGCGAACGGTTTGCGGTGCGGCGCACATCGGATGCGGCGGCGTGCGCGGACCCTCCGGCGGCGATGCGCTGCTCCGTGGCTGCGCGACGGGAATTGGCATGAAGCACAGCACCATTCGGAACGGTCTCGGCCTGTTGCGCTCCCGCAACAACGTCGGAGAGCATGTCAGCAAGCTCTCGAAGCGGCAACTGCGAGAACTCCGCGATGTCCAGGCCCTCGAACGTGACCGAGAGCGCTTCAGGCTTCAGCCGCTTCCCGTGACAAACCGGGCATAGGGCAGCGTCGAGGTACTGCGCGACGCGGCGCTTCATCGACGCGCTCTTCGAGTTCGCGAATGTGTCCAACACATACCGGCGGGCTCCGACGAAGGTGCCCGAATAGCTCGGCTCGACCCCGGCCTTGGTCGCGGCGCGAGCCTCAGCAAGCGTCAACCGGGAGTGGACCGGAACGAACGGGGTCTCATCCGTGTAAAGGATCCAGTCCCGGTCTTTTCGTGGCAGATCTTTCCATGGCACGTCAACGTCATAGCCGAGGGCCACTAACACGTCGCGGAGCTGGTGTCCGTGCCATGCCGTCGGCCAGGACGCGATCGCGCGCTCCCGGATCGTGAGCGACGGATCCGGCACCATCCGCTCCTCGGGCACCGCGTAGACACGACCAATGCCGTGACACTCCGGGCAGGCCCCCTGCACCGTGTTCGCAGAAAAATCCTCCGCGTAGAGCATCGGCTGCCCATCCGGATAGTCCCCGGCGCGGGAGTACAGCATCCGCACGAGACTGGACACCGTGGTGATGCTTCCCACCGTGGACCGGGCACTGCGTCCTCCACGCTGCTGCTGCAACGCCACGGCCGGCGGCATCCCGGTGATGGAGTCCACATCGGGAACGCCCGCCTGATCGATCAGACGGCGAGCGTACGGCGCCACCGACTCCAGATACCGTCGCTGCGACTCCGCGTACAGCGTCCCAAACGCCAACGATGACTTCCCGGAACCCGACACACCCGTGAACACCACTAGCGAATCCCGCGGAACGGAGAGGTCCACATTCCGCAGGTTGTGCTCCCGAGCACCCGAGACCCGAACCAGCGCGTCGGCGGCGGGTGAAGAATCAGACGAAGTCATGACCGGATCGTACTGACCTGTGAGCAGCTTTGCTGTGTGTCGTCGTTTTCGCTCCGATCGGTGTCGGGTTAGACCACGGGTGACCGCTGGTGGGAATCATCTCGACGTTGCAATAAGCTGCGCCCGATTGCGCGCGCCGATCTTCCGGAGAAGGTTCGACACATGGAACTTCACCGTGTTGACGGAGATGAGGAGCTCTTCCGCGATTTCGGCATTGCGCGCTCCCGATACGAGAAGCCGTAACACATCTCGTTCGCGTATGGAGAGTTGTGAGAATTCCGGAAGTGGCCCGGGTTCCGCCGGCGGATCGAGGGGAAGCCGGATGTCGACTGAGGACCCCCAGCCGGGTGTTGAGGAGACCGCAATCGCGCCGTCGAGGGCTGTGACGCGTTCGACGATTGGGCGGATCGAGTCGTCGTGTGCGGAAAGTTCGCCGGCCCCGTCATCTCGGATGCTGATCAGGAGATTTAGGCCGTCGCAGTCCCACTGGATGCGCACCCGCCGAGCCTGGCTGCGATCCGCGAGTGCGAGCACCGAGCTGCGGACGATGGCGCGCGCCGCGTGCGCGACCTCTCCTGGGAGTGCCCGACCGGTCGCGGGCGGCTCAACGAACTGCACGTCGAGATCGCCGAACCGGACGAGTGGGAGGAGGTCGCTCTGCAGTCGGGCGAACGCACCGACGACGGGTTCGAGGATGCTGCTGCGTTCCTGATCGGTAACAGCGCGCAGCCCGATTAAGGCGCTCGTTGCCGCCTCGATCGCCATGTTGCGTGCTGCGCGGTCATCGAGGCGGGGCGATCGCAGAAGCGCGAGCATAGATTCAAGCGTGATCGCCTGCCGGTCAGCATGCTCGGCGACGATTCGGGCGTGGTCGGCGACATGCTGACGTGACGCGGGCGACGACAGTTCGGTAAAGTCCACGGTGACAACCTATCCACTCAGGTAGGCCCATGCCTACGGGTAGGTGGACCTGCTCCTTTGCGGGGGAGCCAACGTGGCTGACGGCCGTGATGATAGGGCGATGGATGTCCTCGAAACCGGTGTGGGTAACTCGCTCAGCCGCATCGCCCGCGAACTCGAACTCGCCACAGACAGACTGATCGCTCGCGACCGGGCGGGATTGGCGGAGCTCGCGGATATCGTCGGCGCTGCTCCGCGAGTCTTCGTGCTGGGTGCAGGCCGATCGGGGCTCGCGCTGCGAATGACCGCGATGCGACTCATGCATCTTGGTCTAGCCGTCCACGTCGTCGGGGAGGTCACCGCTCCTGCGATCGAACCAGGTGACTTGCTCCTCGCTGCCAGCGGTTCCGGAACGACGGGCGGCATCGTGCGCGCGGCACAGACTGCCGTCGATGCTGGCGCCCGGGTGGCGGCTATTACAACAGTCCCCGACTCTCCGCTCGCAACGCTGGCAGCCGTCACGGTAGTCGTGCCGGCAGCAGACAAGCTTGATCGCTCTGGAGCGGCATCTGAGCAGTATGCGGGCAGTCTCTTCGAGCAATTGGTCGTTGTCCTCGGCGACGCGCTTTTCCACACACTCTGGCGCCGCTCCGGCTTGACCGCTGATGAGCTCTGGCCTCGCCACGCAAATCTCGAATGACTCAAACCACTGCACGAAAGGAATCCAAATGAAACTGCAGTTTGCCATGGACACCCTCTCCACCGAGGCCGCCCTCGAACTCGCTGCTGCCGCCGCGCCGCACGTCGACATCCTCGAGCTCGGTACCCCGCTTATCAAGAGTGCTGGCCTTTCGGCGATCACCGCGATCAAGAAGGCCCACCCCGACAAGGTCGTCTTCGCCGACCTCAAGACGATGGATGCCGGCGAGCTCGAGGCTGACATTGCCTTCACTGCGGGTGCCGATCTCGTGACGGTCCTCGGTAGTGCCGGTGACAGCACGATCGCCGGTGCCGTGAAGGCGGCGAAGAAGCACGGTAAGGGCGTTGTCGTCGATCTCATCGGCGTCAGCGACAAGGCGCAGCGTGCGAAAGAGGTCGTTGCACTTGGAGCAGAGTTCGTCGAAATGCACGCAGGCCTCGACGAGCAGGCCGAAGAGGGCTTCACCTTTGCCACCCTGCTCGAGGACGGCAAAGCTTCGGGCGTGCCGTTCTCAGTCGCAGGCGGCATCAATAGCTCGACGATCGCTTCGGTGCAGGAATCTGGTGCGCAGGTGGCTGTGGCGGGAGGCGCGATCTACGGCGCTCCCGATGTCGGTGCTGCCGCCGCGGAACTCCGCGCAGCCATCGTCTGACGACCTAGGGCGTGTCTGACAGACGCCGGGTCCAGGCGATGACGGCGTTGAGATCACTGCAGCGCGATAGACGATCGCATGCTTGTCGTAGCGGGTGGCGAGTCCACGCCATTACTTGAGGTGGCGGTAGCAGCGTTCGATGACGTTACGGCCCTTGTAGTCGGCGACATCGAACCTGACGGATCGTCCGCCGCGCGACCGGCAGCGCTTGCGGTGGCCTTGCTGGTCGGACGGTTCGGGGATCGCGGCCTTGATGCCGCGGGCGCGCAGGTGCCCGCGGCATCGCGCGGGATACGTACGCCTTATCGCCCCGGACCGCGTCGGGTCGGGTGCGGGGGTGGCCGACGAGACGAGCGACAGGTCGGTGCCCCATCAGCGGCAGGAACATCGGCGAGTCGCCGGCCTGCCCCGCTGTCAGCAACGCGACCAGCGGGAGGCCGTTGCCATCGACGAGCTAGTGGATCGTCGTCGACAGGCCGCCGCGGGAGCGGCCGACCGCCTGGCCAGGCGGCTCGACGTCCCGATTCGTGTGATTCGATCCGGCCCCCTGTCAGGCGCTTCGTGTTCGTCGCGTGCTGATGCGCAAGAGCGATCGGTGGAATCCACCGACAGCGACCAATCCACCAGCCCCGCCTCGTCCGCGACGGCGGTCAGCGCCGCGAGCACCGCGACCCACGTGCCTTCCGTGGCCATGCGGTGATGCCAGTTCCACACGGTCTGCCACGGCCCGAACAGTCCCGCCGGGAGGTGACCCATGAGGAGAACGTGGCGAAACTCGACCAGCTGGAGTAGTGGCGGCACGTAGAATCCGGGACTGGGTTCCGGCACAAGACACGCCGCTTCGCGCTCTGGCGGAGCGCCGGTTCGGACAGTTGTAGCGGAATCGTTCGTTTCCGGTGCCTCGTCGTGGATTAGAGGATTCCAACAGTTCTGTTCCGAGCTGTCCGAGGATGTTGAAGATAGCGCACCTATGCGTACATCTTCATCGTGCGAGGTATACGTGCATCCCGAAGCCAGCCGGATCGCTCGCGGTCAATCGCGGTAGGCGTACACGGCGAGGGACCGGCTTGAGGGCGCGTCGTCGTTCGCTTCGCTCCACCGCGCGAAGGGCCCAAGCGGACTCCTCTGGTCTCGTGACGGGCGTTCACTCCGGGTACCTGTGAATCCGTCGACACGCTGTCCTGAGACGCGGGACCGAAATTCGTAGTGTGGTCAAGCAGAGGTTTCCCGAGGATCGGCTTCGGCCGCCCTGACCTGACCGCCTTCGCGTCTTATCCCAATCGGCTCTGATCGGGTCTGCCGATCCTTTCGACGAGAACGCAGCGACATCACAGCCACCCAACCCCGACCGTCCGCGAAGCCGGGACACGTCACATGGCCTGTGCTGCGGGCGTGTCGAGGTGGGTCGTCCACGGGCGACGCGGGAGCGTCGACGCGACGTGCTGAGAGGTGGTTCCAGTCGAGCACTAGCACACCGGCTACAGGCATGGCGATAGGTCAGGAACGGCGTCGCTCCCTACGCAGGAGGGAGCGCAGAGTCTCGACGTTCGCGTAGCCGACCCGTAGCGCGATCTCGGCGGAGGTGAGGTCCGTGGTTGCTGAAAGGTGCCGAGCTCGTTCGATGCGAAGCCGTTGGACGAAGCCGAGCGGAGTGAGGTTGAGCGCCGCACGGACTCGTCGTTCGAGGGTGCGCCGGCTGGTGCCGAGCGACTGCGCGACGACGGCGACGTTGAACGGTTCGTCCAGGCGGGCGCGCACGAAGCGTTCGAACTCGACGACGATCGGGTCCTCGTGCCGGAGATGTTCGTAGGCGACGAAGGCCGCCTGCGACGGGCGCTCGTCGATGAGGAGAAGCTTGGCGACATGTTGGGCCAGGTCGGGGCTGATCGATCGCACGAGTGAGAGCGCGAGGTCGATGTGGGCGAAGGCGGCGCCGGCGGTGACGAGGTTCCCGTCGGCCACGACCATGGTGTCGAGATCGAGGGCGACGGTCGGATAGCGCTTCAGGAACTCCGGCCCCAGGAACCAGCTGGTCGTGGCCCGCCGATGATGCATCCGTCCGGTCTCGGCGACAGCGAACACGCCGGTGCACGCCGCGGCGATCCGGGTGGTCGCCTCGTCGAGGCGCCCGAGCGAGGCGATGACCGAACGAGCATCTCGGCTCTGGAGGGCGTCGTTGGTAGCGGCGGCCGTGAGGGTTCCAAGCGCAGGGACGACGACCACGTCGAACTCTCCGGACTCCGACAGCGGGTGGTCCACCGACAGGGTCATCGATGCCGTCGTGGTCACTCGCCGTTTCGGTCCGAGGATGGCGAGTTCGATCGGGTCGATCCGCGGGTCGACATCGCCGCGAGCTCCGTCGGCCACCCGCACGATGTCGATGATCGACGCGATAGCCGAACCGAAGCAGCCGTCGATCGCGATCAGTCCGATACGCATGACGTAAACAATAGCAATACTGCCGTATACGCCATTCCCTACCGGCCCTCGCTCGTCATACGCTGAACTCGTCCTACGAAGAACCCCGATTTCAAGGAGAGTCCCTCATGTCCACACCCGCATCACTTCCGTATGCCTTCGTCGCCAAGATCGTCGCGGCCGATGGACAGCACGACGCGCTCGCCGATCTGCTCGCCAGCGCTGTCGCACTCGCCAACGAAGAGGTAGGAACGATTGTCTGGTTCGCGGTCAGGACCCACGCCGACACCTTCTGGATCTTCGATGCATTCCCCGACGAGGCCGCTCGCGACGCCCACGCCAACGGCGCCATCGTCGCAGCCCTGACGGACAATCAGCACCTCCTCAGCGCAGCACCCGAGATCATGGCGGCCGACGTCCTCGCGTCCAAGCTCCCGTAGTCCGCCCACGCACGTCCGCAACGCGAACACAACACGAGCGCTGTCGGTCACAAACTCAACAGGCAAACCAACGGGCGGCTCTGGAGCGGCTCGAGCCACAAA
>NZ_RBZY01000097.1 GCF_004022425.1 Microbacterium enclense
CCTCGACAAGGGCACCCTCGACCTCAGCGAGCTGAAGTACCTCGTGCTCGACGAGGCCGACGAGATGCTGAAGATGGGCTTCGCGGAGGACGTTGAGACGATCCTCGCCGACACCCCGTCGACCAAGCAGGTGGCGCTGTTCTCCGCCACGATGCCCGCGCAGATCCGCCGCATCTCGGCGCAGTACCTCAACGACCCGGAAGAGATCACGGTCAAGACCAAGACCACGACCTCGGCCAACATCACGCAGCGGTACCTCATCGTGTCGTACCAGCAGAAGATCGACGCCCTCACGCGCATCCTCGAGGTCGAGAACTTCGAGGGCATGATCGTCTTCACCCGCACGAAGAACGAGACCGAGACCGTCGCCGAGAAGCTCCGCGCCCGCGGCTACACCGCCGCCGCGATCAATGGCGACGTCGCCCAGGTGCAGCGCGAGCGCACCGTCAATCAGCTCAAGTCCGGCAAGCTCGACATCCTCGTCGCGACCGACGTCGCCGCCCGCGGCCTCGACGTCGAGCGCATCAGCCACGTCGTGAACTACGACCTGCCGATCGACACCGAGTCGTACGTGCACCGTATCGGCCGCACGGGCCGCGCCGGACGGACCGGGGATGCCATCAGCTTCGTCACCCCGCGCGAGCGGCGCATGCTCACCGCGATCGAGAAGGCCACCCGGCAGCCGCTCACCGAGATGTCGCTGCCGAGCGTCGACGACGTCAACGCCACGCGCCTCACCCGCTTCGACGACGCGATCACCACTGCGCTCGAGGACACCGCGGCGATCGCGACGTTCCGCGACGTCGTCGCGCACTACGTCGCGCACCACGACGTGCCCGAGGCCGACGTGGCCGCCGCGCTCGCCGTGGTCGCGCAGGGCGACACGCCGCTGCTGCTGGAGGAGGAGGCGTTCTCGTCCCCGCGCGCCGACCGTGACCGCGCGCCCCGCGAGGGTGGTGATCGCGGTGACCGCGCCGATCGGCGCAGCAGCGACGGCCGCTTCGCGACGTACCGCATCGCGGTGGGACGTCGGCAACGGGTCGAGCCGCGCCAGATCGTCGGGGCGCTCGCGAACGAGGGGGGCCTGCGCCGCAACGACTTCGGCGCGATCCAGATCCGCCAGGACTTCTCGCTCGTCGAGCTCCCGGCCGACCTCTCGCGCGACACGTTGAACCGGCTCACCGATACCCGCATCTCGGGTGTCCTCATCGACCTGCGTCTGGATCAGGGCGGCCGCTCCGCGAAGCGGAGCGACCGGCCGCAGCGCCGCTCGTTCGACCGCGACTGAGCCCGCGGCATCCTCCCGACGCCTCCGCGACCTCTTCGGTTGCGGGGGCGTCGGTGTGTGATCACGCGGTCGGGGCGTTCTGCGTGGCCCCGGGGCGTCGTGTGTGGCCCCGGGGCCACGTGCAAGAACCCGAGGCGCAGCGCGGAAGTTGAGCCAATTCATATCAAGTCTGCTTGACGCCCAGAACGCCCTGCGATAGCGTTGAGTCATCGCGGCTCAACCCGCGCAGCAGACTTCACGAAACCCCGAGTCGTGGCATCCGCCCGGCTCATGATCAAGGAGACACATATGCCACGTGCAGTGGGAATCGACCTCGGGACGACCAACTCCGTCGTGAGCGTGCTCGAGGGTGGCGAGCCCAAGGTCATCGCCAACGCCGAAGGCTTCCGCACGACCCCGTCGGTCGTCGCCTTCACGAAGGACGGCGAGGTGCTCGTCGGCGAGACCGCCAAGCGCCAGGCCGTCACCAACGTCGACCGCACCGTCTCGTCCGTCAAGCGCCACATGGGCACGACCTGGACGTTCGACGTCGACGGCAAGAAGTGGACGCCGCAGGAGATCTCCGCGCGCATCCTCCAGAAGCTCAAGCGCGACGCCGAGGAGTACCTGGGCGACAGCGTGACGGATGCCGTCATCACGGTGCCCGCGTACTTCAACGACGCCGAGCGTCAGGCGACGAAGGAGGCCGGCGAGATCGCGGGCCTGAACGTCCTCCGCATCATCAACGAGCCCACCGCCGCGGCCCTCGCGTACGGCCTCGACAAGGGCAAGGAGGACGAGCTCATCCTCGTCTTCGACCTCGGTGGCGGAACGTTCGACGTGTCGCTGCTCGAAGTGGGCAAGGACGACGACTTCTCGACCATCCAGGTGCGCTCCACCGCCGGTGACAACCGCCTCGGTGGCGACGACTGGGACCAGCGCGTCGTCGACTACCTCATCAAGCAGTTCAAGGACACCACGGGAGTCGACGTCTCGGGCGACAAGATCGCCCTGCAGCGCCTCAAGGAGGCCGCGGAGCAGGCCAAGAAGGAGCTGTCGAGCTCGACCTCGACGTCCATCAACCTTCCGTACCTCTCGCTGACCGACTCGGGCCCCGTGTCGCTGTCCGAGACGCTCACCCGCGCGAAGTTCGAGGACCTCACGAAGGACCTGCTCGACCGCACCCGCAAGCCCTTCGCCGACGTCATCCGCGAGGCCGGCGTCAAGGTCGACGACATCGCGCACGTGGTGCTCGTGGGCGGCTCGACCCGCATGCCCGCGGTCGCCGAGCTGGTCAAGAACGAGACCGGTCGCGACGCGAACAAGGGCGTCAACCCCGACGAGGTCGTGGCCGTGGGCGCAGCCCTCCAGGCCGGTGTCCTCAAGGGTGAGCGCAAGGACGTGCTGCTCATCGACGTCACCCCTCTGAGCCTCGGTATCGAGACCAAGGGCGGCATCATGACCAAGCTCATCGAGCGCAACACCGCGATCCCGACCAAGCGCAGCGAGACCTTCACCACCGCCGACGACAACCAGCCGTCGGTCGCGATCCAGGTCTTCCAGGGAGAGCGCGAGTTCACCCGCGACAACAAGCCTCTGGGCACGTTCGAGCTCACCGGTATCGCGCCGGCTCCCCGTGGCATCCCGCAGGTCGAGGTCACCTTCGACATCGACGCCAACGGCATCGTGCACGTGTCCGCGAAGGACAAGGGCACCGGCAAGGAGCAGTCGATGACCATCACGGGCGGCTCGTCGCTTCCCAAGGAGGACATCGAGCGCATGGTCCGCGAGGCCGAGGAGAACGCGGCCGAAGACAAGAAGCGCCGCGAGTCCGCCGAGACCCGCAACCAGGCCGAGACCCTGTCGTACTCGATCGAGAAGCTGATCAAGGACAACGACGACAAGCTGCCCGAAGAGGTCAAGACCGAGGTCCAGGCCGACGTCGACGCCCTCAAGACGGCGCTCGCGGGCGAAGACGACGACGCGGTCAAGACCGCGTTCGACAAGCTGAACGCCAGCCAGGGCAAGATCGGCGAGGCCATCTACGCCTCGTCGCAGGCCCAGGGCGAGCAGGCCGACCCGAACGTCGGCCAGCCCGGCAACGGCGAGACGCCGAACCCCGAGGAAGACGTCATCGACGCCGAGGTCGTCGACGACGAGAACCCCGACGAGAAGAAGTAAGCAGAGACCATGGCACACAAGGACGACGAACAGCCCCAGGGCTCGGGCGCCGGTCCTGACGAGACGACGGGGCCGGAGGAGAACACCTCCGGCCCCGCGCCGTCGGACCAGACCCCGGATGCCGAGGGCCTGACCATCGAGGACATCCTCGGTGCCGAGCAGACCGACGAGGCGGCAGCGGAAGGGGCGTCCTCCGACAAGGAGGCCTCGCTGCTGGTCGACCTCAAGCGCTTGCAGGCCGAGTACGCCAACTACCGTCGACGGACCGAGGAGCAGCGCGAACGCGAGATCGAGCGAGCGAAGGGGGAGGCCGTGAAGGGCCTGCTGCCCGTCATGGACGACCTCGACCGCGCAGCCAAGCACGGCGACCTCGTCGAGGGCAGCCCTCTCGCCGCGATCGGCGACAAGGTGCGCGCCGTCGCCGAGCGTCTCGGCGTGGTGTCGTACGGCGCCGCCGGCGAGCCCTTCGATCCGCAGCAGCACGAGGCGATCTTCCAGGCGCCCACGCCGGGCGTGACCGTGGCCACCGTGCTCGAGGTCGTCGAGGTGGGCTACCGCCTCGGCTCCGTCGAGCTGCGACCGGCCAAGGTCGTCGTCGCCGTGCCGGCCGAGTAGGAGGACACATGGCGAGTCAGGACTGGTTCGACAAGGACTTCTACAAGGTCCTCGGTGTCGACAAGGACGTGAGTGCTGCCGATCTCAAGAAGACGTACCGCAAGCTCGCGCGCCAGTACCACCCCGACTCGAACCCGGGTGACGCCAAGGCCGAGGCGAAGTTCAAGGAGATCAGCGAGGCCTACGCGGTGCTCAACGACCCTGAACAGCGCGAGGAGTACGACCAGATCCGAGCCATGGGTTCGGGAGCGCGCTTCTCGGCGCCCGGATCCGGCGGGGGCGGCGGTTTCGACGACGTCTTCAGCCGGTTCGGGCAGCAACGCGGAGGCGCCTCGGCGCCGGGCGGCTTCGAGGACTTCTTCTCGATGTTCGACCAGCAGGGGTCGAGTTTCGGGTCGGGGCGGTTCGGTCAGCCGTCGGGCGGGTACCGCGGTTTCGGTGGTCCGCAGCGCGGCGCCGACGTCACGGCCCGGACGACGCTCGACTTCGTCACCGCGGCCAAGGGCGAGACGATCACCCTGCAGGGTGAGGACGGCGCGCCGTTCAAGGTGAAGATCCCTGCCGGGGTCGCCGACGGACAGAAGATCCGGTTGCGCGGTCGCGGACGCCCGTCCCCGGACGGCGGCGAGAGCGGCGACATCGTCGTGACGGTCGCGGTGCGGCCCCACGCGGTGTTCGCGCGCGACGGGCTCAACCTGCGGCTGACGGTCCCCGTGACCTTCACCGAGGCTGCCCTCGGCGCCACGATCGAGGTCCCGACCCTCGGCGGAGACCCCGTACGGCTCCGCGTCGCACCGGGCACCCCGTCGGGGCGGGTGCTGCGGGTCAAGGGGCGTGGCATCCACTCGTCCAAGGGCACCGGCGACCTTCTCGCCGAAGTCCAGGTGGCCGTTCCCGACCACCTCGACGAGGCCGCCCGCGAGGCCCTCGAGCGCTTCCACGCGCTCGAGCCGAAAGAGAATCCCCGCGCCGACCTGATGGCCAAGGCGCGGCAGTAACGCCGAACTCCTGGCATCCGGGACAATCGGATGCCAGGAGCCGGCGATCGACGAGAGAGGAGAGGCCGTGTCCGAAAGAGAGATCGACGAGGACGCACCGATCTTCGCGATCGCCGTCGCCGCCGAGCTGTCGAACATGCACCCGCAGACGCTGCGGCAGTACGACCGGCTCGGCCTGGTCGTGCCGGCCCGGACGCAGGGCGGGTCGCGACGCTACTCGAGCCGGCACGTCCAGCAGTTGCGGGAGGTCGCGCGGCTGTCGAGCGAGGGCATGAGTCTGCCGGCCATCGCGCGTCTGCTCGCTCTCGAGGAGCGCGTGCACGACCTCTCCCGCCGCGTGAACGACCTCGAACGGCAGTTGATGGCCGAACGCCAGGCGCGCCCGGGGGCGCGCGTGTTCGCGGCCGGTGCCACCGGCTCGGTCGTGACGCTGCGCCATGGCGCGCGCGTGCGGCGGGCGACCGACGTGGTGCTGTGGCGTCCGGGAGACGCCTTTCACCGCGAGGACTGAGGCAGTCTGAGCGTCGAGTGGCGCCGGGGCGCGCGAGCGGCGAGCGCCCGGGGTAGTCTGTCAACGGTCGACAGTTGGGAGCAGACGTGTCGGAACTTCGACCCCTCGCCATGGGTGACCAGATCGCGCACCGCCTCCGCGTCGAGATCATCCGCGGTGTCATTCCGCCGGGCACGCACCTGGCCGAGGACAGTCTGGCCGCGCGATTCGACGTGAGTCGTGGGCCGGTGAGAGATGCCTTGCGTCAACTCGAGGTCGAGGGCCTCGCCGAGGACAGGCGCAAGAGGCTGTACGCGCGGGCCATGGACCTCCGCGACGTGGAGGAGCTCTACGTCGTCAGGGAAGCGTTGGAGTCTCTCGCCATCCGCCTGGCCATTCAGCACGCGAGCGCCAGCGACTGGGATCGCGTGCAGCGGATCGTCGACGGCATGTCGGCTGCTGCGGACGACGACGACGGTGAGCGCTTCGCAGAACTCGACATGGAGTTCCACACGAGCTTCTACACCAACTCGCAGAACCGTCGTCTCGTAGACGCGTGGCGCCCCTATCAGCGGATCTTCGCCATCTTGTTCGAGTTGAGCGATACGTCGGACATCGCCTCCGCGACCGCGGATCACCAGGGATTCCTCGACATCATCCGCACGGGAGACGTGGATGCCGCCGTGCACCGCCTACGTCTTCACCTGACCCTGGCGAAGGGTCATGTCCGCGACGTTCTGCGCGGTCTCGAGGCCGGTACCGTCGCCTGACGCGTGCCGACTCCCGCGCGGGCCTACGTCGGCTGCAGCGCTGTGCGGCACGCGGCCGGGCCATGGCGTCTGCCCCGCCCGCGGGGG
>NZ_RBZY01000098.1 GCF_004022425.1 Microbacterium enclense
CCCCCGCCAGGAGGGTTCCCGCGACGCCGCCGAAGACCTGCGCGGTGAGGTAGACGCCGAAATCGGGCGACGAGAGGCCGGTACGGGCGCGCCGCCCGAGTATCCAGTCGGCGAGCGAGACGACGGGGTTGAAGTGCGCGCCGGACACCGGGCCGAGCATGAGGATCAGCACGGCGAGCCCGAGCGCCGTGGTCAGGCTGTTCTGGAGGAGCTGCAGCCCCACATCATCCGGCGACAGACGCTGCGCGGCGATCCCGGAACCCACGACGACGGTGACGAGGAGGCCCGTTCCCAGGAACTCTGCGGCGGCCCGGCGCAGAACGGGAGGTGTCGCCGCGGACGGCCGCGGAGGGGTCGGGGTGTTCACGGGTTCATCTTGACCCGCGAGTGGTAATTCAGTCAATATTGATTCAATGAACGTAGAGCGAATGGACTCCGTCGAGGAGCGGGCGGCACGGCACGCCGCCCTCGGCGATGTGTCGCGGCTACGGATCGTCGACCTCCTGACCCTCGGCGATCTCTCGCCGTCCGAGATCCGGACCGCCCTGGGGATGCCGGGGAATCTCGTGGCTCATCACGTCAAGGTTCTCGAGGCCGCGGGCATGGTCGCCCGGTCGCGGTCCGAGGCGGACAGGCGACGCAGCTACATCCACCTGACCGACACCGCGCTGGAAGGCCTGACGCCCGGCCGGGTCGAACGGGCGAGCCGAGTGGTGTTCGTCTGCACCGCGAACTCGGCGAGATCCCAGTTGGCCGCCGCCCTGTGGTCGACCCGCAGCAGCATCCCCGCGGCATCCGCCGGCACGCACCCCGCCGAGAGGATCGCCCCGGGTGCCGTGGCGACGGCCGACCGTCACGCCCTCGCGCTGCCCGACGGATCCCCGCAGACGCTGAGCGCCGTCCTCACGGACTCGGATTTCATCGTCACCGTCTGCGACAACGCGCACGAGGAGATCGGCGTGGGCGGGCACCTGCACTGGTCGATTCCCGACCCCGTGCGGGTGGGCACCGATGACGCTTTCGATACCGCCTACGCCGAGCTCGAGCGCCGCATCGCGGACCTCGCCCCTCGGCTCTCCGCCCGATGACCCCCGCAGAAAGAAGACCCGTGACCGAGAACACCCCCACCGTTCTGTTCATCTGCCAGCACAACGCCGGCCGCTCCCAGCTCGGCGCCGCCCTCCTGGAGCACCTGGGCGGCGACCGATTCCTCGCCTCGTCGGCGGGGCTGTCGCCCGCCGACGAGGTGAACCCCGCGGTCGCCGCGACGGTCGCCGAGTGGGGCATGGACATCACCGACCGCGTGCCTCGCGCCGTCACCACGGACGACCTCGCGCAGGCCGACGTCGTGGTTCTGATGAAGCCCGGCCTCGACCTCCCGTCCACGCCGCGCGGCGAGGTTCTGGAGTGGGCGTTCCCGAACCCCGAGTCGTGGGATGCCGAGGCCGTGCGGCCCCTGCGCGAAGCCGTCGCGGAGAAGATCCGGTCGACCCTCCTGGTGCGCTGAGCACGCGGGGCGCGGCGCCCGTGCGCCCGCCCCCGTGTTTCGTCAGACGGCCGCTGGAGCGCGACCGATCTGGAGCACCTGGGCCGGCGGAGCGCAGCACGCGCCGCCGAGGGACGCGCCGGACGCGTCGAACAGGCCCGCCCCACCGCACACCCCGGTGTCGGGCAGGACGAGCTCCACCCGCCGCGCGGCCTCGTGGTCTCCCGCGATCTTGGCCACCACGCTGCGGACCTGCTCGTACCCGGTGAGAGCGAGGAATGTCGGTGCGCGACCGTACGACTTCGCGCCCACGAGGTAGAAGTCCGGTTCGGGGTGGGCGAGGTCTGCGGCCCCGGTCGCCGCGACCGATCCGCAGGAGTGCACGTTCGGGTCGACCTCGGCGGCGATCCGCACGGGTGCCTGCAAGGTCGGGTCCAGCTCCAACCGAAGCTCCGACAGGAACGAAAGATCGGGCCGGAACCCCGTCAGCACCACCACGCGATCGGCGGTGAGCGTGCGCCCGTCCTCCGCGATCAACGTCGGCCTCTCGGCATCCGTCCGCACGCGCTCGACGCGGAACCCCGTGACGAGCGTCACCAATCCGGCATCCACGAGTTCCTTGGCGCGGATGCCGAGAGCCCCGCGCGCCGGGAGTCGATCGGCCACCCCGCCCCCGAACGTGGTGTCGGCGCCGGCGCGGCGCAGGGCCCACGTCACCGCGGTGTCGGGGTCGCGGCGGGCCATCCGGGCGAGGGCGAGGACGGCCGTGAGCGCCGAGTGTCCGGAACCGATCACGACGGTGTGCTTCCCCTCGAAGCCCTCGCGGTCGCGGAAGTCCGGGATGCGGAAGGTGAGCAGGCTGCCCGCGGCCTCCTCTCCGAGCGCGGGCAGTCCGTCGGCTCCCGCGGGGTTCGGTGACGACCACGTCCCCGAGGCGTCGATGATGGCGCGGGCCTCCAGGCGGTACTCCTCGTCGTCGGAGGGCCGCACGTGCACGGTGAACGGCTGGTCCCCGCGACCCGCGTCGACGAGGCGGTCACGGCCCCGGCGCGACACTCCGACGACCCGGGCGCCGTACCGCACGCGGTCACCCAGTTCGGCGGCGAGCGGGGCGAGGTACCTCTCGATCCACTGTGCCCCGGTCGGGTATCCGGTCGTCGGGGCCGTCCAGCCGGTGGGTGCGAGAATCCGCGACGCGGCCGCATCGACCAGTTCCGGCCACTCCGAGAACAGCCGGACGTGACCCCACTCGGACACCGCCGCGGCGGGCCCGGCTCCGGCCTCGAGCACGACGACCGGCACGTCTCGCTCCACCAGATGCGCCGCGGCTGCCAGCCCCTGCGGACCGGCGCCGATCACGGCGACAGGGAGATGGTTCCTGCTCACGTTCGCTCCTCGTGCAGTGATGGTCATCAATAGATCGAGGTTCTTCGATGTATCGACAAATGTCAATGCGTCGTGCCAGGATCGATACGTGCCCGCGACTCTTCCTCTCCGTCCCGTCGACGCCGACGTGTGCTGCTCAGCGGTGACCGGAGGCGTGCTGTCCGCGGAGGAAGCGGAGGGGATCGCACGCACGTTCAAGGCCTTGGGCGACCCCACCCGCGTGCGCTTGCTGTCCCTGATCGCCGCATCGAGCGGGGGCGAGGCGTGCATCTGCGACCTCACCGAACCCGTCGGACTCTCGCAGCCCACCGTGTCGCACCACATGAAGCTGCTCGTCGACGCCGGACTCGCGACCCGCGAACAGCGCGGCCGCTGGGCCTACTACCGCGTCGTCACCGAGGCGCTCGAGCGGGCCGCGTCCGCCCTGCGCCCCTGATCCCGTTCGCGTGCGCCGGATCGGCGAGACTGCACGCGCCTGACTGATCCATTGCAGGCTGCGGCGGTTTCGTCGGGCGGATGCAGTCTCGCGGGGTCAGCGGGCCGCGCGTCGGGGCTTATCCCGCAACTCGCCGCGGAACGCAATCCCTCTCTGCGCGATCCGGCCCGGTGGGACCCTGGTGCCCCCGAACACCAGAAAGGACTGGGACGATGTCCGACACCACCGCATCCACCGACCCGTTCGCCACCCCCTCCGGCCCCGAGGGCCACTCGATCACCGACTGGACCGACCTCGGTCGCGAGATGTGGTCGTACCTCACCGGCCGCGGCGCCGCGGTCAACTACTCCTTCGTCGACATGACTATCGAGGTCCCGCGCGACATCGGCCCCGACGCGCCCCGCGCGACGTGGAAGCTCAACGGCACCCTCCGCGTCACGACGAGCGACGACACCGCGCCGGGCTCCGACCCGTACCGCGGCAACTGAGGGCGGGCGCCGTCATGGTGCGCCTCGACATCGATCTCGCCTTCTCGGAGGAGGAGGCGGGGAGGGATGCCACCCTGCCCCCGTTCGAGGGTACGATCACCGCCGCGGGGTCCGAGGTCCGGGTGAAGATCAGCGATCCGTCCCGGCTGCCCGGGAACGGCCGTCGCACGCTGGCCGAGCTCTCCACGGTCGCCGATGCGCTCGCGAAGCGGGGGATATCGGTGTGCGTGGAGGGGCCGGACGGCCCGATCCTCCACCTGGGCGAGGTCAAGAGCAGCGTCCTCCAGCGGGTCGTGACGGGCTCGCCGCACATCCGCCTCGGGTCGGTCGCGGCGCTGGCCCCGCTGCTCACCCGTCGGAAGGACGGGAAGACGGTCGCCTTCCCTGTGCCGCCCGGCACACCGCTGCCGCTGGTGCCGACCGTGAACCGCGTCGTGCGCCGCCGCATCACCACGACGCACTACACCCCGGGGTCGGGACGCCCGCGGTTGATCTTCGCCGTGGGCTCAGCGAACTACACGGGCATGAGGCCGCGCGAATTCGATCTGCTGCCGACGAAGACGGTCATCGGGTCCGGCGACGAAGCCGATCTGCGTCTCCCCGGCCTCGCCCCGATCCACGCCGAGATCCGTCACGAAGGCGACGACGAATACGTCCTGTACGGCTTCGATGTGGTCGGCGGCGGCGGTGCCGCGGTCGAAGGGCGCCGCGGCAACGGCCGCATCCTCCGCACCGGTGCGCGCATCGAGCTGGGGGACTGGCGTCTGGCGTACTTCCGCGCGGAGTGGGCCGATCACGGTCGCCCCTACGGCGGACGCGTCGGCGGCGAGCTCGCGCGCCAGCGCAAGCAACCCCCGCGCGGAGGCCGCGGCCCGCTGGCCTCGGCATCCGATCCGGATTGACGACGCCCGGAAGCGCCGAGACGGCATCCGCCTGACGAACCCGCTGCACGCTGCAACGGAGATGTCGGGCGGATGCCGTCTCGGCATCCGGGGTGTCGGCCCCGGCCTTATGCCGTGAAGACGATCGTGTGGTTGCCGTGGCGGATGATGCGATCCTCGGCGTGCCACAGCACGGCGCGCGAGAGCACCTGGCGTTCGACGTCGGCGCCGCGGCGCGCGAGCTCGGCGGCGGAGTCGGCGTGGGTCACGCGGATCGTGTCCTGCTCGATGATCGGCCCCTCGTCGAGGTCGCCGGTGACGTAGTGCGACGTCGCGCCGATGAGCTTGACGCCGCGCTCCTTCGCCTTCTTGTACGGCTCCGCGCCGATGAAGGCGGGGAGGAACGAGTGGTGGATGTTGATCACCGGCACCCCGATCTTCTCGAGGAACTCCGGCGAGAGGATCTGCATGTAGCGGGCCAGGACGACGAAGTCGACGTTGCCGACGAGCAGCTCGAGGATGCGGGCCTCGGATGCCGACTTGTCGGGGCCGGGGGTCGACGGGACGTGGAAGAACGGCACGCCGAACGAGCGGACGTCGTCGGCCGAGGTCGTGTGGTTGGACACGACCATCGGGATGCTCACGGGCAGGTCGCCGCGGCGGTGGCGCCACAGCAGGTCGAGCAGGCAGTGGTCCTGCTTCGACGCCAGGATCGCCATGCGCTTCGGCGTCGCGAGGTCGGTGAGCTTCCATTCCAGCTCGAAGCCGTCGCGGAGCGTCCGGTGGAGATCGGCCTGGATCTCGGGGAGGGATACCGCGAGGTCGGGGCGGTGGAACACCACCCGCTGGAAGTAGGCCCCGCCGCGCGTGCCGTCGGAGTACTGGTCGAAGGCGACGATGTTGCCACCCTGCCGGGCGATGAGCGCGGAGACCGCGGCGATGATGCCGGGGGTGTCGCTGCCGTGGACGATGAGGCACGCGTGATCGGGCTGCAGGTGGGGGCTCGCGGAGACCATCGGACCATTCTGCCGTGCCCGGGTGGCCTCGGCGGACACCGTCGCTCCGTGCGGGGCGGCGTCTGTGGCCCCGGGGCCACGCGCGACGCCCCGGGGCCACGTGCGTCGCGCCACACACTCACAGCCGGATGACGAGCTTGGATGCCGAGACCCCGGCGCGCTGTCGGTCGAGCGCTGCCTGCAGGTCCCCCAGGCCCTCGCCCACGACGACCGGCTCCGGCATCGGCCGCAGGTCCCCTACTGCCAACGCGCGCGGGATCACCTCGCCCCACAGGGCCGGGCCGACCGCGTCGTCGCGCAGACTGCTGCCCCACACGAGCCCGGCGCGGATGCCGGCACGCCGGGCGCGCAGCATCGACCGGGCCGTGCCGAGGCCGATGCGCGTGAACACCGGGAGCATCGCGGGGAAGAGACGTCGCCGTCCCACGAGGTCGGCGAGCGACACGGGGGTGCTGGCCAGCGCGAGCCGGGTCCCGCCGGTGCGGCGGAGCACCTCGATGCACGGGCCGGCCGACCCGGCCCCGAGAGCGACCGCCCCCGCGACGGGGCGGCC
>NZ_RBZY01000099.1 GCF_004022425.1 Microbacterium enclense
CACCACCCACGGGGCAATCGACGAGGTGCCGGAATGTTGTGACTGATGACGCTCTTTGGCGGTGTTCTTGCAGTGCTGTTTGGCGGCGGTCATCCGATGTCGCGGTGATGGTCTCGAGTCCGTCCTCTCCGCCCGGGGATCACCGGAGACGACTCATAGTTCTCAGACCTCTCGATCGGGGCGCTGCTATAGGTAGCGGCAGACCTGGTCGGTGCTGCAGGTGTCGGGCTCGACGTGGTCTGCCTGGTCGCGTAGCGCGGCGAGGGTGTCGCGGAGGTCGTGGAGCTGTGCGAGTTGCTGGTCGATGTCAGCGAGGCGTGTGTCGAGCAGGTCGCGAACATGGTTGCAGGGGGCTTGGCCGTGGTCGCGGATGTCGAGGATCTGCCGGATTTGGGCCAGGGTGAGTCCGGCTGCTTGACCGCGGTGGATGAAGTTGATACGGGCAAGCGCCGCAGTCGTGTAGTCGCGGTAGCCGCTGGGTGTGCGCTCGGTCGCGGGTAGGAGTCCCTGGTCTTCGTAGAACCGCAGCGTCTTTGCGGTCGTCTCGGCCGCCTCAGCGAGTTCACCGATCCGCATTATAGACGCTCCTTCGTCAGAGGACTTGACCTTCCACCGCACAGGAAGGTTGATGATGACTGTAGCAGCGAATGTTCGCGATAGGTCCGGGAGGGATCGGAATGCAGTCGAGGTTTGATCTGGCCGTGATCGGATCGGGTGGTGCGGCGTTCGCCGCTGCGATCCGCGCCACCATGCTGGGCAAGTCGGTGGTGATGGTGGAGCGCGGCACGTTCGGTGGCACGTGCGTGAACACCGGGTGTGTGCCGTCCAAGGCGCTGATCGCTGCCGGTGAGGCCCGCCATGTGGCGGCGGACGCCGGCGCCCGATTCCCAGGGATTGCCGCTACCGCGGGCCCGGTGGACATGCCCGGTCTGGTGCGTGGCAAGCAGGAGCTGGCCGAGGCCATGCGGGGGGAGAAGTACTTCGACGTGGCCGAGGCGTACGGCTGGCCGGTCCGGCAGGGCGACGCAGCCTTCGCTGGCACTCCGGATGCGCCCGTGTTGGAGGTCACCGCTGCCGACGGCACCGTTGAGACCATCGAGACCGCGCATTACCTGATCGCCACGGGCTCCGCCCCCTGGGCCCCGCCCGTCGAGGGGCTCGACGACGTTGGCTACCTGACGTCGACGTCGGCGATGGAGCTGACCGAGGTGCCCGACTCGTTGGTGGTGCTGGGTGGTGGCTCCGTGGCGCTGGAGTTGGCTCAGCTGTTTGCCCGGCTGGGTTCGACGGTGACCATGCTGGTGCGTTCCCGGCTCGCGTCGAAGGAGGAGCCCGAGGTTTCCAAGGCTCTGCAGGAGGTCTTCGCCGACGAGTGCATCCGGGTGGTCCGCCGTGCTGTTCCGCCCCGGGTCGTCCGAGACACCGCCACCGGTCAGGTCGTTGTCACGGCGGAGGTCTCCGGCGGTGAGCAGGAGTTCCGTGCGGACGAGATCCTCGTCGCGCTCGGACGCCGCCCGGTCACGGCAGGACTCAACCTCGACGTCGTCGGGGTGAAGACCGGCGACGCCGGACAGGTCGTCGTCACCGACGAACTGCGAACCTCCAACCCTCGGGTCTGGGCAGCCGGGGATGTCACCGGGCACCCCGAGTTCGTCTACGTCGCGGCACGCCACGGCACGCTGGTCGCCGAGAACGCCTTCAACGGAGCGGACGCAGCGGTCGACTACACGCGGATGCCGCGGGTGACGTTCACCAGTCCCGCGATCGGCGCGGTCGGGATGACCGAGAAAGAGGTCATCGCGGCCGGGATCCGCTGCGACTGTCGGGTCCTGCCTCTGCACTATGTGCCTCGTGCGGTGGTGAACCGGGACACCCGCGGGTTCATCAAGATGGTTGCCAACGCCGACACTGGTGAAATCCTCGGCCTCACCGCGGTCGCTCAGGACGCGGGCGAGCTCGCCGCCGCCGGCGTCTACATCCTCGGCAAGACCATCACCGAGGTCGCCGACGCGTGGGCCCCGTATCTGACCATGGCCGAGGGCATCCGTATCGTCGCGAAAGCGTTCACCACCGACGTCTCGAAACTGTCCTGCTGCGCCTGACAGTGCACCGACGCACGCACCCCATCAGAACTGGATCAATTACGATGACGAACCTTGCTACCGACCTGATCGACCGTCTCGCCGGATCCGCCGAGACAACCCTGCTGGTCCCGTTGCTCCGGCTGCTTGCGGATGGTGACCCGGTTAGTATCGACGACCTCGCGGCCGCCGCCGCTCTCACTGCCGACGAGGTCCGCGCCCGCCTGGCCGCGATGCCGGACACCGAGTACGACGACCAGGGCCGGATCATCGGCCAAGGCCTCACCCTGCGCCCCACCCGGCACCGGTTCACCGTCGCCGGTGGGGAGCTCTACACCTGGTGCGCCCTTGACACTCTGATCTTCCCCACCCTTATCGGCCGTCCCGCGCGGATCGAGTCGGTCTCCCCGGCCAGCGGCGACACGATCCGGGTCACGGTCGATCCGACCGCCGGTGTCACCAGCGTGGAACCAATCACCGCAGTCGTCTCCCTGGTCGACCCCGGGAATCTGCCGTCGATCCGCTCCTCGTTCTGCAACCAGGTCCACTACTTCACCTCTCCGGAAGACGCAGGCGGCTGGCTTGCAGAGCACCCGGAAGGCCGGGTACTGTCCGTCGCCGAAGCCTTCGGGCTTGGCCGCAACCTCCTCCCCGAAACGCTTGCACGTCCAGTCAGCGGCACAGGAGACGGCAGCTACCGCGGGCCGGACGCGTGCTGCTGAACCAGCCCACCTCACGGACGAAGATGGCGATGTCGCCTCACGATGACAACCGAACCGGGGGTGGTCTGCTCATGGCGCTGGGCGCGGCCTTCCTCGTGGTCGCCTGCTGCGCCCTGGGCCCGCTGCTTGCCGCGGGCGGCGCGATCACAGGAATCGGTGCCCTCCTGCACAACCCGTGGGCGATAGCAGGCGGAGTCGGGCTCCTGATCCTCGCGGCCCTGGCGAGCACCATCGCTGTGATACGCAACCGGCGACGCCACCACACGAACGACCCCGACTGCTGCCCGCCCACCCAAAACACTGAGGGCAACGCCGACGCGCAGGATGATCGGAGCCCCAGAAGCTGACACCTTCTGCTGAACCTCAGCGTTCGCGCAGGTGCCGGATCCCGAAACGACGTGTTGGTTGCGCTCTCCGAACGCCTCGTTCATCTATAGCTAAATGAGACATGATGAGCGATGCGTCAAAGGGTGCCGTCGTCGCACAATTTCGGGCGTTGAGAACGTCTCGAAAAGTTGCCTCATCGCGCTCTGCCTCACGGGGTCGCGCGACAGGAGTTTGTGAGGCATGCTGATCGGGTGAGGCTTCTCGGGTACACGCGCGTGAGCACCGTCAGTCAGGACGCGCGCCTGCAACTCGACGCCCTGGGCGCGACGGGTGTTGAGGCGAGGGACGTCTTCTCAGACGTGACCTCGGGCAGCCGTGCCGCGGTGCAGCGGCCAGGGATGAAGAGACTTCTGGAGTACGCTGAGCCCGGCGACACGGTGGTCGTCTGGCGCATCGACCGACTCGGGCGCTCCCTCATCGACGTGCTGAACACGGTGAACCTGCTGCGCGAGAAGGACGTGAAGGTTCGATCGATTTCGGATGGCATCGACCCCGAGACCTCGTCCGGGCGGATGATGCTGGGCATGCTCGCGACGCTGGCGGAGTACGAGCGTGAACTGATCACCGAGCGAGTCAACGCCGGCATCGCCGCGGCGAAGCAGGCTGGCACGCGCTTCGGCCGGCCACCCGTGGATCCGGGCGTCGTGAAGGAGAAGCTTGCGATCGTGCGAGACGCGCGCGCGAAGGGACGCACCGCCGAAGACGCAGCCCGACTGGTCGGATGGTCCAGAGCGACGCTCTACCGTCATCAGCACGCCACCGGCACCCCGGCAGCGGTCGGCGACTAGATGTGCCATGGACGCGCTGGCCCGGTGGCGGATCCTGCGTCTCCATGTCGAGGATGACATTCCCCTGGCCACGCTGGTCAGGGAGACCGGAATCGGTCTGCGCACCCTTCAACGCTGGAACCATGACTACGCGGTGGCGGGGATCGACGGGCTGAAACCGAGCGCGCGAGCGGACGCGGGGACCCGGCGCACCGACCCAGACCTGGTCGCGTTCGTTGAGCAGCTCGGACTCACCAAACCGCGTCCCGGGATGGCGGCCTTGCACCGGCTCGCCATGGCCGAGGCCGACCGCATCGGGTGCGCCCGTCCAAGCTATTCGACGGTCCGGTCGATCCTGCACCGCCTTGACCCGGCACTCGTGACCCTCGCGCTGGACGGCCCAGCCGCGTACCGGGACCGACACGAGCTAGTGTTCCGCCGCCGAGCCGAGCGACCGAATGCGATCTGGCAGGCCGATCACACCGAACTCGACATCCTCATCGTCGGCGCCGATGGGAAGCCGGAACGCCCCTGGCTAACGGTCGTGATCGACGACTACTCGCGCGCGATCTGCGGGTACACCGTGTTCACAGGGGCGCCCTCGGCGATCAACACGGCGCTCGCATTGCGGCAGGCGATCTGGCGCAAGACCAACCCGGCTTGGGCGATGTGCGGTCTCCCCGACGTGCTCCACGTCGACCACGGCAGCGACTTCACCAGCAGGCATCTGGAGTACACGGCGGTGGCGTTGAAGATCCGGCTGATCTACTCGACAGTCGGCCGGCCGCAAGGTCGCGGGAAGATCGAGCGATTCTTCGGCACCGTGAACACCGAACTTCTCACGACCCTCCCCGGCCACCTCACCCCTCGGGCACGAGCCCCGAAGCCGCAGCTCAGCCTCGCGGACCTCGATCAGGCCATCGGCCGGTTCGTCACCGAGTACAACGAGCGCCCCCACAGCGAGATCGGCGCCAGCCCGAAGGAGGCCTGGATCGGTGACGGCTGGTTGCCGCGGATGCCCGACAGCCTCGACCAGCTCGACGGGCTGCTGCTGACCCTGCCGAAGAACCGCGTCGTCCAACGCGATGGCATCCACTTCCAAGGCCAGCGGTACCTCTCACCCACACTCGCGCCGTTCGTCGGACGCAGCGTGACAATCAGGTACGACCCGCGCGACGTGTCCGAGATCCGCGTCTACGACCACGACACGCACATCTGCATCGCGATCGACGAAGCACACCCCAACCAGCGACTCTCCCTGCGCGACATCGAGACCGCCCGACGCGCCCGCCGTCGGCGGCTGCGTCAACAGATCAACGAACGCATCCCCCAGACAGCCGTCCGTGACGAGCCGCGAACCGAGCCGCGGACACCACGCCAGGTGAGACTACGCACCTACGAAGAGGACGAGCCATGAGCCGCGACTTCATCGTCACGAAAGAACACCGCCGCTTCATCGAATTCGCCAACGCCGTCCGCAAGGAACGCACGATCGGCATCTGCCACGGCGATGCCGGCGTCGGCAAGACGCAATCCGGCCGCCGATACGCCCACTGGGACACCCTGGAACCCTTCATCACCGAGTGGGGACCGCGGAGCGAGACCGACACAGAGCATTACGCCACCGCGAACCGATCCCGGACCCTGTTCTACACGCCACCGGTCCTCCCCAAGCCGGCGCAGCTCGTCCATGAGATCGACCACCTGCAGACCAGGCTGGGCATCTGCATCGATGAGCACCTGCGCGCCACCGGCAAAGTTACGGGGACTCACGGCCGCTACAACATGGGCAAGCGGGTCGAGCTGCTCATCATCGACGAGGCCGAACGCCTCACGCCCACGGCCCTGGAAGTCCTCCGAGACCGGCACGACCGTGAGCACACCGCGATCATCCTGATCGGCATGCCCGGCATCGACCAACGATTCCGGCACTACCCCCAGCTCTACAGCCGCCTCGGGTTCTCCCACCGCTACCGCAACCTCGGCCGCGACGAACTCCTCTTCGTCCTCGAACGTCGCTGGAAGCGACTGGGCCGCACCCTCGACCCCGACGACTTCACCGACGCGCAAGCCATCGCCGCGATCGAACGCATCACTCGCGGCAACTTCCGCCTCCTCGAACGCCTCTTCCCCCAAATCGCACGAGTGCTCAAGATCAACGAACTCGAGACCATCACCGACGACGTCGTCGAAGCCGCCGC